>NZ_JBHWJT010000024.1:0-174134 GCF_042731325.1 Streptomyces sp. NPDC059866
GCCCGGTTACATTCCGAACCCGGAAGCTAAGCCTTACAGCGCCGATGGTACTGCAGGGGGGACCCTGTGGGAGAGTAGGACACCGCCGAACAATCATTGAGAAAACCCCCGGCCGGGGATACCGGTTCGGGGGTTTTCTGCGTTTCCCTCACAGTCGGCCCGCCGTCTTCAGAGACAGATACGCATCGGCCAGGGCCGGGGCCAATTCGTCAGGGGTCGCGTCGACGACCGTAACGCCATGTCGGCGGAGTTGTTCGGCGGTGCGATGGCGTTCGGATTGGGCCTGGGCAGCGGCTGCGGCATCGTAGACGGATTCGGCGTCGCCGCGAGACGTTGCCATGCGGGCGATATGGGGATCTGCCACTGATGCCACCAGGACTGTGTGGCGCTGGGTGAGCCGAGGGAGGACGGGCAGCAGGCCTTCCTCGACGGGGGCCGCGTCGAGGGTGGTGAGCAGCACGATCAGGGAGCGGCGAGGGGCTGCCCGGAGTGCTGTGGCCGTGAGGCCCCGGGCGTCCGTTTCGATCAGCTCGGGCTCGAGGGTCGCCATGGCGTTGACCAGGGAAGGGAGGACGTCGCCTGCTGTGCGGCCCTGGACGAGGGCGCGCACTCGGCGGTCGTATGCGAGCAGGTCGACGCGGTCGCCGGCACGGGACGCGAGGGCCGCCAGGAGCAGGGCCGAGTCCATCGAGGCGTCGAGCCGTGGGGCGTCGCCCACGCGGCCGGCGGAGGTGCGGCCGGTGTCGAGGACGAGGAGGATGTGGCGGTCGCGCTCGGGGCGCCAGGTGCGTACGGCGACCGTGGACTGGCGGGCTGTGGCGCGCCAGTCGATCGAGCGGGTGTCATCGCCGGGGACGTATTCGCGAAGGCTGTCGAATTCCGTGCCCTCACCGCGCTGCAGCACGCTCGTGCGGCCGTCGAGTTCGCGTAGGCGGGCAAGTTTGGAGGGGAGGTGCTTGCGGCTGGTGAAGGGGGGCAGGACGCGTACCGTCCAGGGGACGATGTGAATGCCCTGGCGGGTGAACAGGCGCAGGGGGCCGTATGAGCGGATGGTCACGCGGTCGGCTTGGCGGTCGCCGCGGCGGGTGGGGCGTAGGCGGGTCGTGATGCGACGGCGTTCACCGGCGGGGACCGTGAGGTGGTGGCGGGAGGCAGCCACCTCGGAGCCGGAGGGCCAGCTGCTGGGGGGCCAGGCGTCGCGGAGGTCGGCGCGGAGTGGTCGGCGGGACGGGTTGCTGACCGTGAGAGTGACGTCGACTGTTTCGCCCAGGCGTACCGAGGTGTCGCCGGAGCGGTTCAGGCGCAGGCGTCGTACGGGTGCTGCGAGGGCGAAGTCGCAGGCGCAAGCGATCGCCAAGGGCGCGTTCACGGCGAGGATGCCCGTCCAGCTGGGTTCCCACAGGCCGACGGGGAGGGAGCCGAGGGCCGCGAGGAGGGCGGCGCGTCCGGTGAGTGCCATCAGCGGGGTACGGGGACGTGGGCGAGGACGGCGTTGATGACGGAGTCGGCTGTCACGCCTTCCATCTCGGCCTCCGGGCGGAGTTGGACGCGATGACGGAGCGTGGGAAGGGCCAGGGCTTTCACATCGTCCGGGATGACGTAGTCGCGGCCGGTCAGCCAGGCCCACGCGCGGGAGGTGGCGAGCAGGGCGGTGGCTCCGCGGGGGGAGACGCCGAGAGTGAGTGACGGCGATTCGCGGGTGGCTCGGCAGATGTCGACCACATAGGCCGTGACCTCCGGGGACACCGTGGTCTTGGCGACTGCTGCGCGGGCGGCCTCCAGGACGGCTGGGCCCGCTACGGGGCGTACGCCGGCTGCGCGCAGGTCGCGAGGGTTGAAGCCCTCGGCGTGGCGGGTGAGGACGTGGATCTCGTCCTGGCGGGAGGGGAGGGGGATGGTGAGCTTGAGGAGGAAGCGGTCCAGCTGGGCTTCGGGGAGTGGATACGTGCCCTCGTACTCGACGGGGTTCTGGGTCGCGGCGACCAGGAACGGCTCGGGGAGGGGACGTGGGATGCCGTCGACCGTGACCTGGCGTTCCTCCATGGCTTCGAGGAGGGACGACTGGGTCTTGGGCGGGGTGCGGTTGATCTCGTCGGCGAGGAGGAGGTTGGTGAAGACCGGGCCGGGCTGGAAGGAGAACTCGGCGGTGCGGGTGTCGTAGATCAGGGAGCCGGTCACGTCGCTGGGCATGAGGTCGGGGGTGAACTGGACTCGCTTGGTGTCGAGTTCGAGTGCCGAGGCGAGGGCGCGGACGAGCAACGTTTTGGCGACCCCGGGGACTCCTTCCAGGAGAACGTGTCCACGGCAGAGGAGTGCGACGACGAGGCCGGTCACGGCGGGGTCCTGGCCGACCACAGCCTTGGCGATCTCGGCGCGCAGGGCCTCCAGGGCGGCTCGGGCGTTGCCCGGGTCCCCGGTCTGCCCGGCGTTGTCAGTGGTCGGGTCCATCATGGACGGCGTACCTCTCTTTCGAGGGCGTCGAGTTGGTCGGCGAGAGCGATGAGGGCCGCGTCGTCGCTGGGCGGTGGGCCGAAGAGGAGGGTGTGCAGGGACTGTCGGTCACCGTGGAGGTGGGCGGACAGGGCGGGGAGCAGGGCTTCGGGCGCGTGCGCCTGGGCTACGGGGACGCCTACGAGGGGAGCGAGGCGAGTGCGAGTGGTGGAGCGGAGAGCCGCGGCCGCGCGGTCGTGGGCGTTGGCCTTGCGGTAGAGGCGGGCGCGGCCTTCGACGGTTTCGGAGGCGCGGATCGCCACGGGGAGTTTTTCGGGCACCAGAGGGCCGAGTCGGCGTGCTCGCCACAGGGCGGCGAGGGCTGCGGCGACGAAGAGCTGCAGGGTGCCCCAGAGCCAGCCCGAGGGGAGCAGTTCGAAGAGGGTCTGCTCGTCGTCCTGGTCGGCGGCCGAGGCGTCGGAGAGCGAGGGGAGGTACCAGACCAGATGGGGGCGCGAGCCGAGGAGTTGGAGGGCGAGCGAGGCGTTGCCCTGCTCGTCGAGGCGGTCGTTGAAGAGAATGTCGGGCGCACCGAGGACGACGGTGTCTCCGTCCCCGGATGCATCCGGGACGCGGATCAGGGTGGCCAGGCGTTCGCTGGGGTAGCACTGGTCGGCGTCGAGGTGGGTGGTGGTGTAGCGCAGGCCGCCCGTGTCGGCGGTGCCGGCGCGCTGCGCGGCGGGGAAGTCACAGTTGGGGACGAGTGTCGACTCGAGGCTGGTGGCGGGGTCCGCGGTGACGCCAGGGGCGAGCTGCTCGACGGAGGAGCTGCCGGCGGCAACGAGGACGGTACGTCCGCCGGATTCGGCGATCGTGGAACGCAGCACGGTTTTTTGACGGTCCGTCAGCAAGTCTGGGACCGCGACCAGGAGGGTGGTGTCCGGGGCGGCTGCGGCGCGTGCCGCGTCCAGGGTGGTGACCACGCGGGTGGACACGCCGCGTTCGGCGAGGAGTTCGGCGACGGCGCGGCTGCCCTGGGGGTCTGCGGAGCGCGGGTCGAGGCTGCCGCGGTGGGTGTCGGAGCGGAGCAGGGCGATCGCGACGGCGGCCGCCAGGAGGAGGGCGAGGGCGAGTGCGACGCCTCGCGTGCGGGTCCACACCTGGCGGGGGGTGGGCGAGGTCGAGGTGGACGGGAGCGTGGCCTCGGCGGTCATCCGGCGGCTCCCTGGCGGGTGGTGTGGTCGGCGCTGTGGGCGCTGGTGCTGGTGAGCTGTGGTTTGGTGCGTTCCAGGTCGCGGTCGAGTTCGGCGATGCGGCGGTACGACTGCTCGGTCGCCGCGCGTCCGCCGTATGTCACGTCGTCGAAGTCCCGGGCGGCGGCGCGCAGTCGGGCCGTGTGGGCGGGCAAGGCGCGGCCTGCTTCCGCGGCCGCCTCGTCGGCGGTGCGGCCGGGGCGGGCGTCGAGGAGGGCGCGTTCCTCCAGAGAGCGGACGATGGCCCGCATGCGTTCCTGGAGGGCTCGGTTCCAGTGGTGCTGGGCGGCGTGGGCCTCGGCGGCCGCGCGGTGTTCGGCTGCACTGCGGGGGCGGTCGTCGAACAGGGTGGCGGAAGAGGCCGGTTGGCGGCGCGGGGTGCCCAGGCGCCACCACAGGGCGGCCAGGACGGTGACGACGGCGATGATGACGACGACGAGGCCGAGTGCGCCTCCGGGTGTGGCAGCGGACGCGGCGCCCAACAGGTCGTCGACCCAGCCCCAGAAGGCGTCGAGGGCCCGTTGGAAGAGGCCGGGGTCGTCCTCGTGGTACAGCCGCTTGGACAGCTCGCGCCGGGCCGCCTCCCGCGCCGGGTCCCGCGGGATCGTCAGCGGCGGCTCGTCGCTCGAGCCGGCGAGGGCCGACACAGTCGTGCCGCCGCCGTGGTGCGACGGGCGCACGGCATGGTCGCCGACGCGGAGCCAGGCACGTACGGCCGTGTCGGCGGCGCGCGGCAGGGCCGGCGCGGCTGTGAGGACGTCCCCGGCCAGGCTCACCGCATCAGCTCCCGGGCGTGGAGCCGACAGGGCCGGAGCCGTAGCTCTGGACACCGGCGGCGCGGGCGAGTTCGAGGTCGAGGGCCTCGCGGCGGATGCGCTGGTCGATGTAGAGGAGCACGGTCACGCCTGCCGTGATCGGGAACGTGATCATGGAACCGATCACCGAGCCGATCCCGCTGATGATCAGGAACGTCCAGCCGAAGTCGCCGGTGCCCTCCAGGAAGCCGCTGACGCCGTCACCGCTGAGCGCTGCGGCGAGGAACCCGAAGGGGATGACGACGATCGCAGCGACGATGTTCGCGATGATCGTGGCGAGCAGTTGGATGCCGAAGACCCGCCACCAGGAGCCGCGCACGAGCTTCGCGGAGCGGCTCATCGCCTTCATGATGCCCTGCTTCTCCAGCATCAGTGCCGCGGAGGCCAGGGAGAAGCGGATCATCAGCCACAGGGCGACGACACCGGTGCACAGGCTGCCCAGGACGATGAGTCCCGCGCCGGCGGCGCCCCCTCCCGCCAGTGCCACGAGGATGCCGGGGACGGCACCCACGAAGGCGACTCCAACGGCGATGAGGAGCAACAGGAAGATCAGGCCGAACAGTTTCACCACCCGCGGACGGGCGTCGCCCCAGGCCTCGGCTGTGGTCACGGGCTTGCCGAGGACCGCACGGCTGGTCACGGTGGTGAGCAGCGCGGTCGCCGCGACGGTGCCGATCAGGGAGATCAGGAAGACGACTCCGGAACTGAGCAGCGCGTCGCTCAGGGCGCGGGTCAGTTCGCCGAGGGTGGCGCTCGGGTCGTTGAGGGCCTCCGTGCTGGTCCTGTCGTTCAGGACGAGGCCCTGGAGCAGGATGACGACGATCTCCGTGACGACCGCGACCGTCAGCGAGATGCCGAGCACGGTGCGCCAGTAGGTGCGCATCGTGGAGACGGCGCCGTCGAGGATCTCGCCGACGCCGAGCGGACGCAGGGGGATCACGCCAGGCTTGGCCGCGGGTGGGGGACCGCCCCACTGGCCGCCCCAGCCGCCGTGTCCTGCGGGGCCTTGCCAGTTGCCGTGGCCGCCGCCGTACCCGCCGGGGGGCCGGCTGCCCCAGCCGGGGCCGGGCGGTGGGGGCGGCGGTGCCTGGCCCGGGGAGCCGCCGGGGGCAGACCACTGGGCGGGTGGCGGCTGCTCCTTGGACCACTTCGAGCCGGGATTCTGCGGCTGCGGGCCCGGCTGGTCCGCGGGCTGTGCGGGGGTCGGCTGGTCGGGCTGTTCGGCGGGGCCGGACGTGCCGGGTTCCTGCCCGTCGGACGGGGCGGATCCGGGCGAGGCCCAGCCCGGCGTGTCTTTCATCGTCGCTCCTTCACGGTGCCCGTCCGCTGTCGCGGCGGCAGGTTGGCAGACATCGTGCCATGGGGTGGTGACCCAGGGACCGGCCGCGGTATGGGCTGCACACCTTCAATTGTCCGCCGTACTACGGGCAGACTGACCGCATGGCTGATCAGTACGCGCAATCCGGCGAGGAAAAACCGCCGACCGGGATACCGGCGATCCGGTGGGAAGAGCCCCCCGAGGGTCCGGTCGTGGTCCTGCTCGACCAGACAAGGCTGCCGGCCGAAGAGGTCGAGCTGGTCTGTACGGACGCACCCGCGCTGGTGGAGGCGATCCGCTCGCTCGCCGTGCGCGGGGCGCCATTGCTCGGCATCGCGGGCGCGTACGGCGTCGCGCTCGCCGCCGCGCGCGGGTTCGACGTGGACGAGGCCGCAAACGCGCTGGCGGGCGCCCGGCCCACCGCGGTGAACCTCTCCGTCGGCGTGCGCCGGGCCCGGTCCGCATACTTGGCGGCGCTCGCCCGGGGCGGGAGTGCCGGGTCGGCCGCCGAGGCGGCGCTGGCGGCGGCGCGGCAGCTGCACCAGGAGGACACGGAGGCCAGCGCCCGGATGGCTGTGCACGGGCTGGCGCTGCTGGACGAGCTGCTGCCCGGCGGCGGTCACCGGATCCTCACGCACTGCAACACCGGGTCACTGGTGTCGGGCGGCTCGGGGACGGCGTTCGCGGTGGCGCTCGCCGCACATCGGCAGGGACAGCTCAGGCGGCTGTGGGTGGACGAAACGCGTCCCTTGCTGCAGGGGGCCCGCCTGACGGCGTACGAGGCGGCGCGCAGCGGCATGGCCTACACCCTGCTCACCGACAACGCGGCGGGTTCGTTGTTCGCGGCCAGGGAGGTGGACGCCGTGCTGATCGGGGCGGATCGCATCGCGGCCGACGGTTCGGTGGCGAACAAGGTCGGGAGCTATCCCCTCGCGGTGCTCGCGCGGTACCACCATGTGCCGTTCATCGTGGTGGCGCCGGTGACGACGGTGGATCCGGACACGCCGGACGGGGCGTCCATCGAGGTCGAGCAGCGGCCGGGATACGAGGTGACCGAGGTCGCGGCCCCCAACGTGCCGGTGACGGGAGCGGGCGGCGGAGTGCCGGTGGCGCCGCTGGGGACGCAGGCGTACAACCCGGCGTTCGACGTCACACCACCCGAGCTGGTGACAGCGATCGTGACCGAGGAGGGAGCCGTGTCGCCGGTGACCGCTGAGGCCCTGGCCGAGATGTGTGCCAGGTCGCGCCAGGCCGTGATCGGCTGACGAGCACCGTCCTTGTGGCCCCTGAGCGGGAGGGCGGGGCCGATTGCTGTGCGCACGAGGCGCGGCCCGGCATCCCCCGCTGAGATCAACGGCGACGGGCGAGGGCAGACAGTAGCGACCTCGTACGACTATCGTCACGGGCCAGTGACCTCCCTCACCAGCGGCCCGGTCACCGTTACGAGAATGGGATGATGTCGTTTATGAAGGGACGAGTCCTTGTCGTCGACGACGACACCGCACTGGCCGAGATGCTCGGCATCGTGCTGCGTGGTGAAGGTTTTGAGCCGTCTTTTGTAGCCGACGGCGACAAGGCGCTGGCCGCTTTCCGGGAGGCCAAACCCGATCTGGTACTGCTCGACCTGATGCTGCCCGGCCGGGACGGCATCGAGGTGTGCCGCCTGATCCGGGCAGAGTCCGGGGTGCCGATCGTGATGCTCACGGCCAAGAGCGACACCGTCGACGTGGTGGTGGGTCTGGAGTCGGGCGCCGACGACTACATCGTGAAGCCGTTCAAGCCGAAGGAGCTCGTCGCCCGGATCCGGGCGCGGCTCAGGAGGTCCGAGGAGCCCGCTCCCGAGCAGCTCGCCATCGGTGACCTGGTCATCGATGTGGCCGGGCACTCCGTGAAGCGGGACGGGCAGTCCATTGCGCTGACGCCGCTGGAGTTCGATCTGCTGGTCGCGCTGGCCCGTAAGCCGTGGCAGGTGTTCACGCGCGAGGTGCTCCTGGAGCAGGTGTGGGGCTACCGGCACGCGGCGGACACGCGGCTGGTCAACGTCCATGTGCAGCGGCTGCGCTCCAAGGTCGAGAAGGACCCGGAGCGGCCGGAAATCGTGGTGACCGTGCGTGGTGTCGGTTACAAGGCGGGGCCGAGCTGACATGTCCGGGGACAGTGCCGCTTCGGCGCCCGGCAGGTCCGGGGGCGGTGCGGGGCGGCCTGTCGGCCGGAAGGCGGCGGGCTCCCGCTGGGGACGTTTTCTCGAGAGCGGGCTGCTGCAGGGCGGGGTCCAGGGCAGCCCGGTCCTGCGTCTGTTCATGCGCTGGGTGCGTCGGCCGTTGCTGCCCGTCATGCGGTTGTGGCGGCGCAACATCCAGCTCAAGGTCGTCGTCACGACGCTGCTGATGTCGCTGGGTGTCGTCCTGCTGCTCGGCTTCGTCGTCATCGGGCAGGTGCGCAACGGACTGCTGGACGCCAAGGTGAAGGCGTCGCAGAGCCAGGCCACGGGCGGATTCGCGGTGGCCAAGCAGAAGGCCGACGAGGCGGCGAGCGGAACCGGTGACGGGGCGGCCCAGGTCGACGGCCGCCCCTCCCAGAACGTGATCCAGTGGATGAGTGATCTCGTCTCCTCGCTCTCCAGCGGTGGTCAGGGCGCCTTCGACGTGGTGACGCTTCCGGCCGGAGACGACAGCGGCGGTGGGCGTGGCCCGCGTGCCTCCGGCGGTGTGGATCCCAACGAGAGCGTGCCGGAGGCCCTGCGCGCGCGGGTCACCAGCAGTACGGCGGCCGCCCAGAGCTACACCCGCATCGTCTACAGCGGTGAGAAGGAATCCCAGCCGGCGCTGGTCATCGGCAAGGAGGTCGACGATCCGAACGGCGACCCGTACCAGCTCTACTACCTCTTCCCGCTCACGCAGGAGGAGAAGTCACTGAGCCTGGTCAAGGGGACGCTCGCGACGGCCGGCGTCTTTGTCGTCGTACTCCTCGGGGCGATCGCCTGGCTCGTGGTGCGCCAGGTCGTCACGCCGGTGCGGATGGCGGCTGGTATCGCCGAGCGGCTGTCCGCGGGTCGGCTGCAGGAGCGGATGAAGGTCACCGGCGAGGACGACATCGCACGTCTCGGCGAGGCCTTCAACAAGATGGCGCAGAACCTGCAGCTGAAGATCCAGCAGCTGGAGGACCTGTCACGGATGCAGCGACGGTTCGTGTCGGACGTGTCCCATGAGCTGCGAACGCCGCTGACGACAGTGCGGATGGCTGCCGATGTCATCCACGAGGCGCGGGAAGACTTCGACCCGGTGACCGCGCGGTCGGCGGAGCTGCTCGCCGACCAGCTGGACCGGTTCGAGTCGCTTCTGTCGGACCTGCTGGAGATCAGCCGCTTCGACGCGGGCGCAGCGGCGCTGGAGGCCGATGCGATAGACCTCAGGGAGGTCGTACGGCGGGTCGTCAGCGGTGCCGAGCCGCTCGCCGAGCGCAAGGGCACGCGGATCCGGATCGTGGGCGATCAGCAGCCCGTCGTCGCCGAGGCCGACGCCCGGCGAGTGGAGCGGGTGCTGCGCAACCTCGTCGTGAATGCCGTGGAGCACGGCGAGGGCAAGGACGTCGTCGTCAAGCTCGCCGCGGCGGGCGGGGCGGTGGCGGTCGCGGTGCGCGACTACGGCGTCGGGCTCAAGCCCGGCGAGGCGACCCGGGTCTTCAACCGCTTCTGGCGTGCCGACCCGGCACGCGCGCGTACGACGGGCGGTACGGGTCTGGGTCTGTCGATCGCCCTGGAGGATGCGCGGCTGCACGGCGGCTGGCTGCAGGCATGGGGTGAGCCGGGCGGTGGATCGCAGTTCCGCCTGACGCTGCCGCGGACCGCGGACGAGCCGCTGCGGGGCTCGCCGATACCGCTGGAGCCCAAGGACTCGCGCCGAAATCGTGGACTCAATGACGCGGGTCTGCCGCGCGGCGGCGGGACGAAGACCGCCACGGTGCCCGCACAGACGACGGGCAGCGGACCGCTGGCGCCGCGGGATCCGATCACGCCCAGGCTGGCCGCCGTTGCCCCCACGGCCGATCCGACGGCGCTGCCCGGCAACGGCGCGCGGGTGGTGCCGCGGCCCGCGGGGGGCACACGACGGCAGGACGACCAGCCCGCCGTGGAGGCGGCACGCAGCGCGGCCCTGAACCGTTCGGCGGAGGCAGGGCCGGACGAGGCGAACGATCAAGGGGAGGCATTTCGTGGGCGCTGACCGCGAGGGGGGCGCCCGGCGGACGTCGGCGCGCGCGGTGGCGTACATCGCCTGTGGTGCCGTACTTCTGACGGGGTGTGCCTCGATGCCGGACAACGGGGACCTGCGGGGCGTCGAGTCGACCCCGCGCCAGGACACCCAGGTGCGGGTCTTCGCCATGCCGCCCCGGGAGGACGCCCCGCCCTCCGAGATCGTGCAGGGCTTCCTCGAGGCGCTGACCAGTGACGATCCGCACTATGCGACGGCGAAGCAGTATCTGACCGCGCAGGCGGCGAAGACCTGGCGGCCGGAGCTGTCCACGATGGTGCTTGCGGACGGGCCGGCCACCGAGGCCGGTCCTGCGGGAGGCCGGGAGGACGGCGACAACGTCTCCTTCACGCTCACCGGCACCAAGGTCGCTCTGGTGGACGTGGAGCAGTCGTATGCGCCGGCCGAGGGTGCCTACAGCAGGCAGGTGTACCTCACGCGCGACAAGAAGAACGAACAGTGGCGCATCGACGGGCTGCCGCCGGGCGTCGTCATGGGGCAGTCGGACTTCCAGCGCAACTACATGTCCGTCAACAAGTACTACTTCGCCTCGAACTCAGCGGTCGGGGCGGCCTCACAGCCGGCCGCCGTCGCCGATCCCGTGTACGTGCGCCGGCGCGTGGATCCGATGACGCACATGGTGCGCTCGCTCCTCAACGGGCCCACGGCCTGGCTGGGGCCCGTGGTCCGGTCGAGCTTCCCGACCGGTACGGCCCTGGAGAAGGGCGCCGGCTCGCTGACGCCCGACGATCAGAACAAGCTGACGGTGCCTCTGAACGGGAAGGCCACCCGCGTGGGGCTGGCCAAGTGCAACGAGATGGCAGCCCAGTTGCTGTTCACGCTGCAGAGCCTCACTCCCGCGGTGGACGAGGTCGAAGTGCAGGCCGACGGAGCGCAGTTGTGCGCGCTCGACGAGGACGGGGCAGCGACCGTCGCCGCGCGCGGTTCGGCCGAGAGCCCCGAGTACCTGTACTTCATCGACGGTGAGCACCGCCTGGTACGGATTTCGGGCAGCAGCAGGGGATCGAACGCCGAACCGGTGCCGGGCGAACTGGGCGAGGGTGCACAGGCGTTGCGGTCGGTGGCGGTGTCGCGTGACGAGGACACCGCGGCCGGGGTCGCCATCGACGGCAAGGAGCTGTACGTCGGCTCGCTCGTGTCGGGCGGTTCGCTCGGGGAGCCGGTGGTGAGCAGTACGGGCAGGACGGAGGAGGACCGGCTGACCGCGCCCAGTTGGGACGCGCGGGGCGACCTGTGGGTGGCCGACCGCAACCCCGAGAAGCCGCGCTTGCTCATGCTCCAGGAAGGCAAGGGCGAACCGGTGGAGGTGGAAGTCCCGGGGCTGGACGGGCGGATCAAGTCCGTGCGAGTGGCGGCCGACGGGGTGCGGATCGCGCTGGTCGTGGAGAACGACGGTAAGCAGTCCCTGCTGGTCGGGCGGATCGAGCGGGCGGCGAAGGACGAGGCGCACGAGAAGGACGGCGAACAGCCCGGAGTCTCTGTTTTCGAACTGCGGCCCGCCGCACCGGCGTTGGAGGAGGTCACCACCATGTCGTGGGCCGGTGACGGCCGGCTCGTGGTGGTCGGACGCGAGGAGGGTGGCGTGCAGCAGATGCAGTACGTCCAGGTCGACGGCTCCACGCCGGAGGGGCCGGCGCCCGACGCTCTGACCGGGGTGAAGGCGATTGCCGCCGCCGAGGACGACCAGCTGCCGCTGGTGGCGTACTCGGAGGACGGGATCGTACGGCTGCCGGACGGGGCGCAGTGGCAGACGGTGGTCAAGGACGGCTCTGCGCCGGTTTATCCGGGGTGACTCCTGTCCGGGTGAGGCTTTGGCGCGGCGCTGAGCCGGCGTCAGGGTGGTGGATCGGCGCCCGGCGCGGTGCGGTTGTTGCGCCGTGCTTGTGGTGGTTCCGGTCAGGGATTGTGTTGTGACGCATTGAAGGGCGGCCGTCTTCGTCGAGGAGAGACTCGGCGGAGACGGCCGTTTCTGCTGGTGGCGGGGCGACGGGGAGTTATCCACAGGCAGTTGTCCACAGGGGTGGCCGCTCGGCGCGGGCGTTGGCACAGTGGTGGGCATGCGGGGGTGGTGGCAGGACCTCAGCGACCTGGTGCTGCCGGCCGAGTGCGGAGGCTGCGGAAGGCCTCGTACGGTGCTCTGCCCGGAGTGCCGTGCCGCCCTGAGTGGGGCCGCACCGCGCCGGGTGCGACCGGCGCCGGAGCCGCCCGGGCTGCCGGTGGTGTACGCGGCCGCGCGGTACGCGGACGAGGTACGGGCGGTGTTGTTGGCCCACAAGGAGCGGGGCGCACTGACCCTCGCCGGACCGCTCGGCGTCGCTCTGGCCGGGGCGGTGCGGACGGGGCTTCGGGACGCGCGGGAGGGCTGGACGGTGGTGGGCGGTGCGGCGGGCTCGGCCGGGATGCGGCGCGGTGCTGTCGATGGGACGGTGTTGCTCGTTCCCGTACCGTCCGGCCGTGGGGCCGTGCGGAAGCGAGGGCATGATCCGGCGCGCCGGATCGCGCTCGCGGCGGCTGCCGAGCTGCGGCAAACGGGGACACCCACACGGGTGCTCGCCGTACTGCGGCAACGGCGGGCCGTCGCTGACCAGTCCGAGCTCACCTCCCGGCAGCGGCTGGAGAACCTTGCCGGTGCTCTCCAGGTGGCGGCCGGTGGTGCAGGGCTGCTGGACGGCGGTCCGGTGGTACTGGTGGACGACTTGATGACCACCGGGTCCTCCCTCGCGGAGGCTGCGCGTGCCGTGCGGGCGGCGGTGGCGGACAGGGCGGTCGCTCACGGAGGTGTGGCGTCCGTGGTACGCGCAGATGTGGAGAAGGCCGTGTATGGGAGAGGCAATCGGGAAAGGACAGGGGAACAGATGACGGGATCAATGGACGGGAGTACGGACCTGGGCCGTGTCGTCCCGGGAATGGCGGGGCCGGCCGGTGCCGGCGAGGTGATCTGCGCGGCTGTGGTCGCGGCAACGCCGGATTCTTTCGAAAAGAACCGGAACTGACTGCGATCTTGCATCGTTGCAGGTAGTGAGAGGGTGTATTCACCTGAACGGAGGTACGTGGCAGTAGAGGGTGACGACATCCGTCCGGGCGAGATATGTTCGGTTGTGAGGGAAAGCCGCAGGCCACACCCTCGCAAATCTGAATGCCGTGCCGTGGGTATTCCGCAATCATCCGGGCCGGCTGGGTGGAGATCTTGCCCATGGGGGAGGAGGAGGTGGACGTCACCGAGTCCGAGGTTCCGGGGTTCCCCGGGGCCGGGTGCACAAGGGAGATGCTCCGCCACTGAAGCGGAGCGATCCGGGAACGGAGTTCTGCGTGGACATCGTCGTCAAGGGCCGCAAGACCGAGGTGCCCGAGCGGTTCCGCAAGCACGTGGCCGAGAAGCTGAAGCTGGACAAGATCCAGAAGCTCGATGGCAAGGTGATCAGCCTCGACGTCGAGGTGTCCAAGGAGCCCAACCCCCGACAGGCGGACCGCAGCGACCGAGTGGAGATCACGCTCCGCTCCCGCGGTCCGGTGATCCGGGCGGAGGCAGCGGCCAGTGATCCGTACGCGGCACTCGACATGGCGGCAGAGAAGCTGGAAGCCCGGCTGCGCAGGCAGCACGACAAGCGTCACACGCGCCGGGGTGTGCGCCGGCTCACGGCAGCCGAGGTCCCCGACCACGTTCCGGGCGTGGCAACGCTCAACGGCAACGGCGGCGCCTTCCAGGTGGAGGAGCCGGGCGGGGTACCCACCAAGAAGATCGGCTCGCTGGAGGTGCAGGGTGAAGGCCCCCTGGTGGTCCGCGAGAAGACCCACGTCGCCGCCCCCATGACCCTTGACCAGGCTCTCTACGAGATGGAGCTGGTGGGGCACGACTTCTATCTGTTCGTCGACTCCGAGACCAAGGCACCCAGCGTTGTCTACCGGCGGCATGCGTACGACTACGGCGTGATCCACCTCGAGACGGACACGATGGTCACCCAGGCGCCCGCACCTGAAGCGGGTGGCCCGCTGGGCGGCTGACCGTAACCGGACGACAGCTGATCCGGTGCCCCTGGAGTGTGGGTACGCCCCCAGGGGCACCGGTGCGCGACCACTTCGTCCGCCGCTCGGTCACCGGAGTGTCGTCCGGGCATGAAATCATGGCGGCAACGGCCCAACCGGTGGGCCGTTGCCTTGGGTTGGTGATGGCACAGGACCACGGGCCACAGCCTTCAGGGGGAGGAACGATGGCGGACAGGTTCGGACCGATGCAGGACGGGGACGCCGACGACGGTGTCGTCGGCATGGGCCCGGACGCGGGCTCTCCACGCAAGGAGCCGATCCGGGTTCTGGTCGTGGACGACCATGCCCTGTTCCGCCGTGGCCTGGAGATCGTGCTCGCGGCCGAGGAGGACATCCAGGTCGTGGGGGAGGCGGGCGACGGGGCCGAGGCGGTGGAGAAAGCCGCCGACCTGCTGCCCGACATCGTTCTGATGGACGTAAGGATGCCGAAGCGGGGCGGAATCGAGGCGTGCACCTCCATCAAGGAGGTGGCACCCAGCGCCAAGATCATCATGCTGACGATCAGCGACGAGGAAGCAGATCTCTACGACGCCATCAAGGCGGGCGCGACGGGTTATCTCCTCAAGGAGATCTCCACCGACGAGGTGGCCACGGCCATTCGCGCGGTGGCCGACGGGCAGTCGCAGATCAGCCCGTCCATGGCGTCGAAACTGCTCACCGAGTTCAAATCGATGATCCAGCGGACGGACGAACGCCGACTGGTGCCCGCGCCGCGGCTCACCGACCGGGAGCTGGAAGTGCTCAAGCTCGTCGCCACGGGTATGAACAACCGGGACATCGCCAAGGAACTGTTCATCTCCGAGAACACCGTGAAGAACCATGTGCGCAACATCCTGGAGAAGCTGCAGCTGCACTCCAGGATGGAAGCGGTGGTGTACGCGATGCGGGAGAAGATTCTCGAAATCCGGTGACCGGACCGGGCTTCAGGCCAGGGCGCGGGCGAGTTCCGTGGTGAGAGGGGCGTGCAGTTCCGGGGCGTCCACCCGTTCCACGCGGACGTTTGTGCAGTCCACCCAGCTCGCCGCCTCGATCAGGGCCTGGGCCACCGCCGGAACAGCCTTGGGGCCGTCCAGTGTGACCTGCTTGGCCACCAGGGTGCGGCCTTCGCGGGCGGGGTCCACACGGCCGACGAGACGGCCGCCGGCCAGCACCGGCATCGCGAAGTAGCCGTACACCCGCTTCTGCTTGGGGACGTAGGCCTCCAGACGGTGAGTGAAGCCGAAGATCCGCTCCGTGCGCGCCCGTTCCCAGATCAGCGAATCGAAGGGGGACAGGAGCGTGGTGCGGTGGCGGCCGCGTGGGGGTGTCTCCAGGGCCGCCGGGTCCGCCCAGGCAGGCTTTCCCCAGCCCTCGACCGTGACCGGCACCAGGCCCGAATCGGCGATCACCGCGTCGACCTGCTCGCCCTTGAGACGGTGGTAGTCGGCGATGTCCGCGCGGGTGCCGACACCGAGGGACTGGCCGGCGAGGCGGACCAGACGGCGCAGGCATTCGGTGTCGTCGAACTCGTCGTGCAGCAGGGCGTCGGGGACCGCGCGTTCGGCGAGGTCGTAGAGCCGTTTCCAGCCGCGGCGCTCGACGCAGACCACCTCGCCGTACATCAGGGCCCGTTCGACGGCGACCTTGGCGCCGGACCAGTCCCACCAATCACTGGTGCGCTTCGCGCCGCCCAGCTGCGTGGCCGTGAGGGGGCCCTCCGCGCGGAGTTGCTTGATGACCTGGTCGTAGGCGCCGTCCGGGAGTTCGTGGTTCCAGTGGGGGCGGTTGCGGTAGGCGCGGCGGCGGAAGGCGAAGTGGGGCCACTCCTCGATGGGGAGGATGCAGGCGGCGTGGGACCAGTACTCGAAGGCGTGCGGTCGTGCCGAAGGGGCGCCGATGGATGCAGTCGTCCAGTAGGCGTTCTCGACGGTTCTGCGGCCCACGGCGCCGAGGCGGGCGTACGGGATGAGCTCGTGGGAGCGGGCGAGAACGGAGATGGTGTCGAGTTGGACTGCGCCGAGGTGACGGAGTATGCCGCGGACGCCGGCCTTGCGGTTGGGGGTTCCGAGGAGGCCCTGGGCGCGCAGGGCGATGCGGCGGGCTTCGTCTGCGGTGAGGTCCGTGGGGCGCGGGGTCGTCATGCCGTCGAACGATAGGCGGTGGGTCTGACAATGCGGGGTGAGTTGGGGATTCGTGAACCGGGGTCCTGTGCGGCTGAGCGAGGGGGCGCGCAGCCCGGCACGACGGGGTGCCGTCGGCGCCCATCCCTGCCGCCCTGGGGGTCCCCCCTCTGGGGGAGGCACGAATGTCCATGGACTTACTGGCGGGGCGGCAGATAGGGCGCCGTCGACGGCAACCCCAGGTCCGATGGCAGGAGGGAACCCACCCAGCAGTCCCGTCGTACCCCGTTGTTGTTGAGCGCGGCGCGCAGCGTGCCCTCGATGGTGAAGCCGGTGCGTTCGGCGACGGCGCGGGAGGCGGTGTTGCCCACTTCGGCGCGCCATTCCAGGCGGTCGATCGACTGGTGGGTGAAGGCCCAGCGGGCGGCGGCGAGGGTGGCCTCGGTCATGTAGCCGTTGCCGCGGTGGCGTTCGGTCGCCCAGAAGCCGAGCTCGCCCACGCCGAGGGAACGCATGGTGATGCCGAGCATTCCTGCCAGTTCCCCCTGGCTGAGGAAGACGCCGAAAGTGAACATCGAGCCGGTCGCCCAGCCGTCGGGGACCAGGTGCTCCGTGAAGCTCTGGGCATGTTCATGGAGGTAGGGCGACGGGATCGTGGTCCAGCGCTGGATGACGGGATCCTGACAGGCGGCGTAGACGGTGTCCGTGTCGTCCTGGCCGACCGTGCGCAGGAGGAGGCGGGCGGTGGGGATGGTGACGGGCTCCATCGGCCGATTCTGCTCGGGAAGGCGTGACGATGCCATGCATTTCGCTGCGTGTGACCGCGTGATCACGATTCGCGCAATTCGTGGGAGGACCGCGGCACTATCCAGGACTCCCGGCCGTTGTTCCGTGTGAAGACAGAATTGAAGGCAGGTCTGACGTCGGATACGACGTCGATGTGCTGCAGTGGACTGTCGTCGCCCGGCAGGCCTCCCGGCGCGGCCGGGTCCTCGCATACGATGGCCGTTGCTCAGTACGTCGAAGGAAAACCGACCGTCCCAGGCCCGACCGGCAAGGAGACCAAACCCCGTGTCCGTCCTCTCGAAGATCATGCGTGCAGGCGAAGGCAAGATCCTGCGCAAGCTGCACCGTATCGCGGACCAGGTCAACTCCATCGAAGAGGACTTCGTCGACCTCTCCGACGCCGAGCTGCGGGCCCTCACCGATGAGTACAAGCAGCGCTATGCCGACGGTGAGAGCCTGGACGACCTGCTGCCCGAGGCATTCGCCACTGTGCGCGAGGCCGCCAAGCGCGTCCTCGGCCAGCGGCACTACGACGTGCAGATGATGGGCGGCGCCGCCCTCCACCTCGGCTACGTCGCCGAGATGAAGACCGGTGAGGGCAAGACCCTGGTGGGTACGCTGCCCGCGTATCTGAACGCCCTGTCCGGTGACGGCGTCCACCTCATCACGGTCAACGACTACCTGGCCGAGCGCGACTCCGAGATGATGGGCCGCGTCCACAAGTTCCTGGGACTGAGCGTCGGCTGCATCCTGGCCAACATGACGCCGGCCCAGCGCCGCGAGCAGTACGCGTGCGACATCACCTACGGCACGAACAACGAGTTCGGCTTCGACTACCTGCGCGACAACATGGCGTGGTCGAAGGAGGAGCTCGTCCAGCGCGGGCACAACTTCGCCATCGTCGACGAGGTCGACTCCATCCTCATCGACGAGGCCCGTACACCGCTGATCATCTCGGGCCCGGCCGACCAGGCCACCAAGTGGTACGGCGACTTCGCCAAGCTCGTCACCCGGCTCAAGCGCGGTGAGGCCGGCCAGCCGCTCAAGGGCATCGAGGAGACCGGCGACTACGACGTCGACGAGAAGAAGCGCACGGTCGCCATCCACGAGACCGGTGTCAGCAAGGTCGAGGACTGGCTGGGCATCGACAACCTCTACGAGTCGGTGAACACGCCGCTGGTGGGCTACCTGAACAACGCCATCAAGGCCAAGGAGCTCTTCAAGAAGGACAAGGACTACGTCGTCATCGACGGCGAGGTCATGATCGTCGACGAGCACACCGGTCGTATCCTCGCCGGCCGTCGCTACAACGAGGGCATGCACCAGGCGATCGAGGCGAAGGAAGGGGTGCCGATCAAGGACGAGAACCAGACGCTCGCCACGATCACCCTGCAGAACTTCTTCCGCCTCTACAACAAGCTCTCCGGCATGACCGGTACGGCGATGACCGAGGCCGCCGAGTTCCACCAGATCTACAAGCTCGGTGTGGTGCCGATCCCGACCAACAAGCCGATGATCCGTAAGGACCAGTCGGACCTGATCTACCGCACCGAGGTCGCGAAGTTCGACGCGGTCGTCGACGACATCTCCGAGAAGCACGAGAAGGGCCAGCCGATCCTGGTCGGCACCACCTCGGTCGAGAAGTCCGAGTACCTCTCGCAGCAGCTCAGCAAGCGCGGCATCCAGCACGAGGTGCTCAACGCCAAGCAGCACGACCGTGAGGCGCAGATCGTCGCCCAGGCCGGCCGCAAGGGCGCCGTGACCGTGGCGACGAACATGGCCGGCCGTGGTACGGACATCAAGCTCGGCGGCAACCCCGACGACCTCGCGGAGGCCGAGCTGCGCCAGCGTGGCCTCGACCCCGAGGAGCACATCGAGGAGTGGGCCGCCGCGCTTCCCGCCGCCCTGGAGCGGGCCGAGAAGGCGGTGCAGGCGGAGTTCGAGGAGGTCAAGGGCCTCGGCGGCCTCTACGTGCTGGGCACCGAGCGGCACGAGTCGCGGCGTATCGACAACCAGCTGCGCGGTCGTTCCGGCCGTCAGGGCGACCCCGGCGAGTCCCGCTTCTACCTCTCCCTCGGCGACGACCTGATGCGGCTGTTCAAGGCGCAGATGGTTGAGCGCGTGATGGCGATGGCGAACGTCCCGGACGATGTGCCGATCGAGAACAAGATGGTCACGCGCGCGATCGCGTCCGCCCAGTCGCAGGTCGAGCAGCAGAACTTCGAGACCCGTAAGAACGTCCTGAAGTACGACGAGGTCCTCAACCGGCAGCGTGAGGTCATCTACGGCGAGCGGCGCCGTGTCCTGGAGGGCGAGGACCTGCACGAGCAGGTGCAGCACTTCATGGACGACACGATCGACGCCTATGTCGCCGCGGAGACCGCCGAGGGCTTCGCCGAGGAGTGGGACCTGGACCGGCTGTGGGGCGCCTTCAAGCAGCTCTACCCGGTGAAGATCACCGTCGAGGAGCTGGAGGAGGCGGCCGGCGACCGGGCCGGACTCACCGCCGACTTCATCGCCGAGTCCATCAAGGACGACATCCACGAGCAGTACGAGGCCCGTGAGGCGCAGCTCGGCTCCGAGATCATGCGTGAGCTGGAGCGCCGGGTCGTGCTGTCGGTCCTGGACCGCAAGTGGCGCGAGCACCTCTACGAGATGGACTACCTCCAGGAGGGCATCGGCCTGCGCGCGATGGCGCAGAAGGACCCGCTGGTCGAGTACCAGCGCGAGGGCTTCGACATGTTCACCGCCATGATGGAGGGCATCAAGGAGGAGTCCGTCGGCTACCTGTTCAACCTGGAGGTCCAGGTCGAGCAGCAGGTCGAGGAGGTGCCCGTCGAGGACGCCAAGCCGACCCTGGAGAAGCAGGACGCGGTGCCCGCGCAGGCGGGGGCGCGCCCCGAGATCCGCGCCAAGGGCCTGGAGGCACCGCAGCGGCGGAACCTGCACTTCACCGCTCCGACCGTGGACGGCGAGGGCGGCACCATCGAGGGCGACTTCAGCGAGGAGGAGCCGGTGCGGTCTGCGGCCGACGGCCTCACGCGCGCGGAGCGTCGCAAGCAGGCCAAGGGCGGGCGGCGCCGCAAGAAGTGACGGCGCCTGAGGCGTCGTAGCAGCGGAAGGGCCGGGTCACCTGAGGGTGCCCGGCCCTTCGGCGTGAGTGGGGTGCGTAGTGGGTCAGTCACCGACGGCGGTACGCGTGCGAGGGCCGCCCAGTTCCACGGCCGTGCAGCGCCAGCGGTGGTCTCGGCCCAGCTCCAGGCGGAACGCCATGGCACGCAGGCGGTCGCCCGCGCCGATGCGGGCGAAGGCCTCGATGGCGCCCGGGCGGGGTTCGTAGTAGCCGACGTCGCGGACGACGGGGCGCGGGCCGCGGGTGCGCAGGGGGCCGCGTTCAGCGAGGCGGGCCAGCTCGTCGTAGGCGGGGCCGGCGGTGTGCCGGAGCATGGCGTGGACGGGGCGTTGCCCACTCAGGACGAGCAGCAGCCGGTCGGCGAAGAGGTCAGTGGGGCGGGGCTGCGGGACGACCGGCCTTCGGGTGTGGGAGGCGCTGCGGGGTGGGGCGGGGGCTTGGGGCGTCGATGGGGTGCGGAGGGGCCGTGGGGCGGCAGGACTTGGGGCGGGGGCGGTGAGGGGGTGTTGGGCGGCTGGGGACGGGGTGGATGGGGTGGCGGGGCGTGCGGCTGCTGGGGGCGTGGTGGCGGATCGCGCCGCCGTAGGGGTCGTCGTAGAGGTGGTGGCGGGGCGTGTGGCCGCTGGGCTTGTGCGGGAGGGGCCCGCGCCTGGAGTGCGGGGTGGGTTGCTGCCGGGGCGGCGGGTGTCGCGGCGGGTCGGGGGACGGGTGCCGGGGTGCTGTGGCGTCCTGGTCATGACCTTGTTCATGGGGATCCCCGTTCGGTGGGCCCGGCACGCGGTGCGTACCGGGCGGTAACTTGCTGTTGGGGATCTTGTACGGGCCCGGGTCGAGGGCGGGCAAACAAGTGGGGGCGGGGAGGCCGGTGGCCGGAATGTTCACCTATCCGGGTGAGGAGCGAGGGCAGGAGCCCGTGGGGAACGGGGTACACCGGGTGACTTTCCGGCGTCGAGTGGACGCCCTGCGAGGCGCGGGCAGGGACTCGAAAGGGGACCCCGCACGTATCCTGAAGGCCCTCACCGGGGCCTTGCGGAGGCCCTCCGACCACGAAAGCGGCCAACCATGCGCGTCTACGTCCCCCTGACCCTCTCCGGTCTCGCCGAGGCGTACAAGACGGGCGAGGTCGGCGCGGGGCCGCTCGTCGCCTACGCCGTCACGCCGGCCTTGCGTGAGTGGTACCTCTCCGACGACATCGAGGAGTTGGAGTACGCGGCGCTGAGCCGGGCCGCGCTGGCCTCGCTGCGGCTGCTCGCCGCGGACCCGGGGGCACCCCGGCGGCGGGTGGTGGTCGCCATCGACGTCCCTGACGGACAGGCGGCCGCCGACCCAGGACGGGGGCCCGACCCGGCCGCGCTCGGCGAGGTGCGGATCGCCGGCGCCGTACCGCTGGCCAAGGCGGCCTCGGTGCATGTCGACTCGGGTGAGGCGGAGCCGGATGTCGGCGCAGCCGCCGAGGCGCTTCAGGCGGCGGACGGCGGGGACGACGACGCGCAGTTCGTCGTGGACGGAGCCGAGGACCACGAGTTGCTGTGGTACGCGACGCAGGAGATCCCCAACCTGGTCGGCTCGCAGGACTGACGCTCACCGTGGCACGACTGCTCACGGCTGCTTGATGCCAGGCTGACCTGGGGATCTCTTGATTGTCAGTGGTGGTGGGTAACGTTTTTGGGCATGGGGAAGCACGGAGCTGAGCACATTGTCTGGGACTGGAACGGCACGCTGTTCCACGACAATGACGCGATCATCGGGGCGACGAACGCGGCGTTCGCCGAGCTGGGGCTGGAACCGATCACGATGGAGCAGTACCGGGCGCTGTACTGCGTGCCGGTGCCGAAGTTCTACGAGCGGCTGCTGGGGCGGCTGCCCACCGATGCCGAGTGGGAGGTCATGGATGCGACCTTCCACCGGTACTACTCGGAGCACCGGGTTCGGTGCGGGCTGACCGAGGGGGCGATCGAGCTGCTGGCGGAGTGGCAGTCGGCAGGGCGCAGCCAGTCGATCCTGAGCATGTACGTCCATGACGAACTCGTCCCGCTGGTACGGGGGTTCGGGATCGAGACGCACTTCATACGCGTCGACGGGCGGACCGGGCCCTCCGGGGGCAGCAAGGCCGAGCACATGGTGCGGCACCTTGCGGCGCTCGCCGGGGTGGAGCCCGGTCGGACCGTGGTGATCGGCGATGCCGCGGATGACGCGGTGGCCGCGCGGCACGTGGGAGCGCGGGCCGTGCTCTACACCGGCGGCTCGCACAGCCGGGCCAGCCTGGAGGAAGCGGGCGTGCCGGTGGTGGACTCGCTCGGGGAGGCGGTCGCGGTGGCGGAGGAGCTGGCGGCCTGAGGGGGCGGGCGTTGGTGCCGGTAGGGCGGTTCGCGCAGCCCGGCGCTGCGGGGTGCCTCCCCCACTCTCGGCTTCGCGCGAGCGGGAGGACCCCTATCGCCCTGGGTCCCCCAGGCCCTTGAGGCGCTGGGGGAGGCACGACTGCCCGCAGCTCGGCGGCGCGGCGCCGGGGCGTTGCTGGTGTGCGGGGCTCAGGTTGCCGGAGCCTTGGCGCGCAGCACCTTGAGGAACTCGCGCATCCAGGCGGAGTGGTCCGGCCAGGCGCGCGAGGAGACCAGGGTGCCGTCGATCACTGCCTCGGCGTCCTGGAAGGTGGCGCCGGCGGCCTGCATGTCGAGTTCCAGCGCGGGGTACGCCGTGACGCGGCGGCCGCGGAGGCCGTCGATCGCGGCGGTGAGCAGGGGGCCGTGGCAGATCTGGGCGACGGGTTTGTCGGCGTCGAAGAAGGACTTGAGGATCTTGCGGAGTTCGGGATCGTTGCGGAGGTACTCCGGGGCGCGGCCGCCGGGGATGACCACGGCGGCGTACTGGCCGGGGTCGACCTCCGAGAAGGCGAGGTCGGCGGGCCAGGTGTAGCCGGGCTTTTCGGTGTAGGTGTCGAAGCCGGGCTCGAAGTCGTGGACGACGAATTGCAGTTTCTTGCGGGTGGGGGCTGCGATGTGGACGTCGTAGCCCTCTTCGCGGAGGCGTTGGTAGGGGTAGAGGACTTCGAGGGACTCTGCTGCGTCGCCGGTGACGATAAGGATCTTGGTGGCCATGGCGGTGGGCTGCCCTTCGTGGGTGGCTTCCGGCTGCGTGGGGCGTTCAGGGGCAAGGTGCCTCCGGGGGCGGGGGGTTGCCAAGGGTACGCGCCGGTTTCCGGGCGAGGCAGGGTTGTGGGGCGCGCAGTCCGGCGCGCCGCAGCGCGCTTGTCCCTGTGCAGACTGTCAAAGTTCCGGTCCCGGTTTTGTACACATACGGCTCATGACGGACCCCCGGTAATGAGCGATAGCCTTGTGGCGTGATCAGCGCGATAGTTCGCGGGGGCCTTGGTGTCCCTGCTCTGCGCCCGGAGAGCACGGACGACATCCGTGTCCGGGCGGTGGTCGCTGGTCTTCGCGGGCGGGTCGGGGCCCCGAAGGGCTCCACGGTGACGCGCACACTGGGGGCGCAGACGTTGTGGAGAGCAGCGTCACATGCCCCGGTCGCGTTGGAAATGGCTGATAACCCACCGCTCATCTCACCTTGCGGCATAGCGTCGGAACGGACCGGACACCCCGCGTCACGGCGTCGCGTCGGAAGGGCAGAGACCGTACTTCCTTCTACGTCACGCAACGGCGCGCGACAGGAGCCAGAGGACAATGCAGACCAAGCTGGACGAAGCCAAGGCCGAGCTGCTCGATCGGGCTGCCCGGGTAGCTGAGCACAGCCCGGTCGGGGGGCACCTACCGACTGGGACGACGGAACACGGCATCCCCGACCGGGCGGCCGTGCTCGCGTTCCTCCAGCGCTACTACCTGCACACCGCCCCGGAGGACCTCACCGACCGCGACCCGGTCGACATCTTCGGAGCCGCCTACTCCCACTACCGACTGGCCGAAAACCGCCCCCAGGGCACGGCCAACGTGCGTGTGCACACCCCGACGGTCGAGGAGAACGGCTGGACGTGCAGCCACTCCGTCGTCGAGGTCGTCACCGACGACATGCCGTTCCTGGTCGACACCGTCACCAACGAGCTGACCCGCCAGGGACGCGGCATCCACGTCGTCATCCACCCGCAGACGGTGGTCCGCCGCGATGTCACCGGCCAGCTCATCGAGGTGCTCACCGCCCCGCCCACCGGCGACCTCCCGCACGACGCGCACATCGAGTCCTGGATCCACGTCGAGATCGACCGCGAGACCGACCGCTCCGACCTGAAGCAGATCACCGCCGACCTGCTGCGTGTCCTGTCCGACGTCCGCGAGGCCGTCGAGGACTGGGGCAAGATGCGGGACGGGGCGCTGCGGATCGCCGAGGGCCTGCCCGAGGAGCCCATCGCCGGTGACCTGCCCGAGCAGGAGATCGAGGAGGCCCGTGAGCTGCTGCGCTGGCTGGCCGCCGATCACTTCACGTTCCTCGGCTACCGCGAGTACGAGCTGCGCGACGACGACTCCCTCGCCGCGGTGCCCGGCACCGGTCTCGGCATACTGCGGGCCGACCCGCACCACGAGACCGGCGAGGCCCACCCGGTCAGCCCGTCCTTCGAGCGGCTTCCGGCCGATGCCCGCGCCAAGGCCCGTGAGCACAAGCTCCTCGTGCTGACCAAGGCGAACAGCCGGGCCACCGTGCACCGGCCGTCGTACCTGGACTACATCGGCGTCAAGAAGTTCGACGAGCAGGGCAATGTCGTCGGTGAGCGGCGCTTCCTGGGACTGTTCTCCTCCGCCGCCTACACCGAGTCCGTCCGCCGGGTTCCCGTCATCCGGCGCAAGGTCGACGAGGTGCTCAAGCGTGCCGGGTTCTCGCCCAACAGTCACGACGGACGTGATCTGCTCCAGATCCTCGAGACGTATCCGCGTGACGAGCTGTTCCAGACCCCGGTCGACGAGCTGCAGTCCATCGTCACCTCGGTCCTCTACCTCCAGGAGCGGCGGCGGCTGCGGCTCTACCTGCGCCAGGACGAGTACGGCCGCTACTACTCGGCCCTGGTCTATCTGCCCCGCGACCGCTACACCACCGGCGTCCGGCTCAGGATCATCGACATCCTGAAGGAGGAACTCGGCGGCACCAGCGTCGACTTCACCGCCTGGAACACCGAGTCGATCCTCTCCCGGCTGCACTTTGTGGTCCGGGTCCCCCAGGGCACCGAGCTGCCGGAGCTGTCCGACGCCGACAAGGAACGTATCGAGGCCCGCCTCGTCGAGGCCGCGCGCTCCTGGGCGGACGGATTCGCCGATGCGCTGAACGCCGAGTTCGGCGAGGAGCGCGCCGCCGAACTGCTGCGCCGCTACGGCGACGCCTTCCCGGAGGGCTACAAGGCCGACCACAACCCGCGCGCTGCGGTCGCCGACCTCGGCCAGATCGAACGGCTCGAGGAGGACAACGACTTCGCGCTCAGCCTGTACGAGCCGGTGGGCGCCGCCCTCGACGAGCGACGCTTCAAGATCTACCGCAAGGGCGAGGCCGTCTCCCTGTCCGCCGTCCTGCCGGTCCTCAACCGGCTCGGCGTCGAGGTGGTGGACGAGCGGCCGTACGAACTGCGCGGCTCCGACCGCAGCGTCTCCTGGATCTACGACTTCGGCCTGCGTATGCCCAAGGCGCAGAACGGCGACTACTCCGGCGACGACGCCCGCGAGCGGTTCCAGGAGGCCTTCGCCGCGACCTGGACCGGCAAGGCGGAGAACGACAGCTTCAACGCCCTCGTGCTGAGGGCCGGGCTGAACTGGCGGCAGGCGATGGTGCTGCGGGCGTACGCCAAGTACCTGCGCCAGGCGGGCTCGACGTTCAGCCAGGACTACATGGAGGACACCCTCCGAAACAATGTCCACACCACCCGGCTGCTCGTCTCCCTGTTCGAGGCGCGGATGTCGCCGGACCGGCAGCGCGCCGGGCGCGAGATCGTCGACGCCCTGCTCGAGGAGCTCGACGCGGCCCTGGACCAGGTGGCCTCGCTCGACGAGGACCGGATCCTGCGGTCCTTCCTCACGGTCATCAAGGCGACCCTGCGCACGAACTTCTTCCAGGAGGCGTGGGGCGGCCGGCCGCACGAGTACGTGTCCATGAAGTTCGACCCGCAGGCCATCCCGGACCTGCCGGCGCCGCGTCCGGCGTACGAGATCTGGGTGTACTCGCCGCGCGTCGAAGGTGTGCACCTCAGGTTCGGCAAGGTCGCGCGTGGTGGTCTGCGCTGGTCGGACCGCCGGGAGGACTTCCGTACGGAGATCCTCGGCCTGGTCAAGGCGCAGATGGTGAAGAACACCGTCATCGTGCCGGTCGGCGCCAAGGGCGGCTTCGTCGCCAAGCAGCTGCCGGATCCGTCCGTGGACCGGGACGCGTGGATGGCGGAGGGCATCGCCAGCTACAAGACGTTCATCTCGGCGCTGCTCGACATCACCGACAACATGGTGGCCGGTGAGGTCGTCCCGCCCGCCGAGGTCGTACGGCACGACGAGGACGACACGTACCTCGTGGTCGCGGCCGACAAGGGCACCGCCACCTTCTCCGACATCGCCAACGGTGTCGCGGAGCAGTACAACTTCTGGCTCGGCGACGCCTTCGCCTCCGGCGGCTCCGCGGGCTACGACCACAAGGCGATGGGCATCACCGCCCGCGGCGCCTGGGAGTCCGTCAAGCGGCACTTCCGGGAGCTGGGCGTGAACACCCAGGTCGAGGACTTCACGGTGGTCGGCATCGGTGACATGTCCGGTGACGTGTTCGGCAACGGCATGCTGCTCAGCGAGCACATCCGCCTGGTCGCGGCCTTCGACCACCGGCACATCTTCATCGACCCCCACCCGGACGCGGCCACCTCCTACGCCGAGCGACGCCGGCTGTTCGAGCTGCCGCGCTCCAGCTGGGAGGACTACAACACCGAGCTGCTGTCGGCCGGTGGCGGTGTCTTTCCCCGTAGCGCCAAAGCGATCCCGGTCAACGCGCACATCCGCGACGCCCTCGGCATCGAGGGCAAGGTCACCAAGATGACCCCGGCCGAGCTGATGAAGGCCATCCTCAAGGCGCCGGTGGACCTGCTGTGGAACGGCGGCATCGGTACGTACGTGAAGGCCTCGACCGAGTCTCACGCGGACGTCGGTGACAAGGCCAACGACCCGATCCGCGTCGACGGCGCCGACCTGCGCGTCAAGGTCGTCGGCGAGGGCGGCAACCTGGGCCTGACCCAGCTCGGCCGGATCGAGTTCGCCCTGCACGGCGGCAAGATCAACACGGATGCGATCGACAACAGTGCGGGCGTGGACACCTCCGACCACGAGGTGAACATCAAGATCCTGCTCAACAGCCTGGTCACGGACGGCGACATGACCGTCAAGCAGCGCAACAGGCTGCTCGCCGACATGACCGACGAGGTCGGCCGTCTGGTCCTGCGCAACAACTACGCGCAGAACACGGCCATCGCCAACGCGCTCGCCCAGTCCAAGGACATGCTCCACGCCCAGCAGCGCTTCATGCGCCACCTGGTGCGCGAGGGCCACCTCGACCGGGCGCTGGAGTTCCTGCCCACCGACCGCCAGATCCGCGAGCGGCTCGGCCAGGGCCAGGGGCTGACCGGTCCGGAGACGGCCGTCCTGCTGGCGTACACGAAGATCACGGTCGCCGAGGAGCTGCTGCACACCTCGCTGCCCGACGACCCGTACCTGCGCGGGCTGCTCTACGCGTACTTCCCGACCGCGCTGCGCGAGAAGTTCCCCGAGCACATCGACAGCCACCCGCTGCGCCGCGAGATCACCACGACCGTGCTGGTCAACGACACGGTCAACACCGGTGGTACGACGTACCTGCACCGCCTGCGCGAGGAAACCGGCGCGTCGCTGGAGGAGATCGTCCGGGCGCAGACCGCGGCCCGCACGATCTTCCGCTCGGGGGCGGTGTGGGACGCCGTCGAGGCGCTGGACAACAAGGTCGAGGCCGCCGTCCAGACCCGGATCCGGCTGCACTCGCGCCGACTGGTGGAGCGCGGCACCCGCTGGCTGCTCAACAACCGGCCGCAGCCGCTCCAGCTCGCCGAGACCGTCACCTTCTTCGCCGACCGCGTCGAGCAGGTCTGGTCGCAGCTGCCCAAGCTGTTGCGCGGCGCGGACCTGGAGTGGTGGCAGAAGATCTACGAGGAGCTGACCGGCTCCGGCGTGCCGGACGAACTCGCCACCCGGGTGGCCGGGTTCTCCTCCGCCTTCCCGGCGCTGGACATCGTGCTGGTGGCCGACCGTATGGGCCGGGACCCGATGGACGTCGCGGATGTCTACTACGACCTCGCCGACCGCCTCGGCATCACCCAGCTCATGGACCGCATCATCGAGCTGCCCCGCGCCGACCGCTGGCAGTCCATGGCCCGCGCGGCCATCCGCGAAGACCTGTACGCGGCCCATGCAGCCGTCACGGCCGACGTCCTCGCGGTGGGCAACGGGGCCTCGACCCCCGAGCAGCGCTTCAAGGTCTGGGAGCAGAAGAACGCGGCGATCCTCGGCCGCGCCCGGGCCACCCTGGAGGAGATCCAGAGTTCGGAGTCCTTCGACCTGGCGAACCTGTCGGTGGCGATGCGCACGATGCGGACGCTGCTGCGGAGTCACTCGTAGTCGGCAGTCGCGGTACGCATCCGACGTCCGGCGTCGGTACGTACGACAGTGGGGCGCCCCGAGCCGTTCAGGCCCGGGGCGCCCCGTCGTCCGTCGGTGGCCGTCGCGACGTCAGGAAGGCTGGGCGACCGTCGGCTCCGCCGGCTTGGCTGCGGCCTTCGGCTTCGGTTTCGGTTTCGGCTTCGGCTTGGCGTCCCCGGTGAAGGCCTCGTACTCCTTCATGACGTCCTCGGTGGGGCCGTCCATGCGCAGCTCGCCGCGTTCCAGCCACAGGACACGGTCGCAGGTGTCGCGGATGGACTTGTTGCTGTGGCTGACCAGAAACACCGTGCCGGCTTCCTTGCGCAGTTCACGGATGCGTTCCTCGGAGCGCTTCTGGAACTTGCGGTCGCCGGTGGCGAGGGCCTCGTCGATGAGCAGGACGTCGTGGTCCTTGGCGGCGGCGATGGAGAAGCGCAGGCGGGCGGCCATGCCGGAGGAGTAGGTGCGCATCGGGAGGGTGATGAAGTCGCCCTTCTCGTTGATGCCGGAGAAGTCGACGATCTCCTGGTAGCGCTCCTTGACCTGCTCGCGGGACATGCCCATGGCGAGGCCGCCGAGGTGGACGTTGCGCTCACCCGTCAGGTCGTTCATCAGGGCCGCGTTGACGCCGAGGAGGGAGGGCTGGCCGCCCGTGTAGATCCGGCCGTTCTCCACGGGGAGGAGGCCGGCGACTGCCTTGAGCAGGGTCGACTTGCCGGAGCCGTTGGTCCCGATCAGGCCGATCGCCTCGCCCTTGTACGCGACGAAGGAGACGTCCCGGACCGCGTGCACCGTGCGCACGCCCGCCGCCTTCTCGGCCTTCTTGCGGCGCAGGATGCGGTTGAGGGCGGCGGTCGCGGAGCCCCGGCCGGCGCCCGTGCCGTTGACGCGGTACACGATGTCGACGTGGTCGGCGATGACGGTGGGGGTCAGGTCGGGTGTGTTCCCGTTGGTGTGCTCAGCCACGGCCGTAGGTCTCCTCAGCCTTCCAGAAGTAGATGAAGCCGCCGACTCCGGCGAGCAGCGCCCAGCCTGTCGCAAGCGCCCAGACGTGCGGGGGCAGCTGGCTCGCGTGGAAGCTGTCGATCAGCGCGAACCGCATCAGGTCGATGTAGACGGCGGCGGGGTTGGCCTGGAGTACGGTGCCCACCCAGGACGGAAGATCGGTGTGGCGGCTGAGGATGTGGTCGATGCTGAACATCACGCCGGAGGCGTACATCCACGTCCGCAGCACGAACGGCATCAACTGTGCCAGGTCCGGCGTCTTCGCCCCCAGTCTGGCCAGGATCATCGAGACGCCCGCGTTGAAGGTGAACTGCAGGACCAGGGCCGGGATCGCCAGCACCCAGGAGGCGGCGACCGGCACGCCGAAGAAGAGCAGGATGACGATCAGGGCGGCCATCGAGAACAGCAGCTGCTGAAGCTGCTGGAGGCAGAAGGAGATCGGCAGCGCGGCGCGCGGGAAGTGCAGGGCGCGGACGAGGCCGAGGTTGCCGGAGATCGCGCGGGTGCCGGCGAGGATCGAGCTCTGGGTGAACGTCCAGATGAACACGCCCGTGACCAGGAACGGCACGTAGTCCGGCACGCCCCTCTTGGTCTGCAGCAGCACGCCGAAGATCAGGTAGTAGACGGCCGCGTTCAGCAGCGGGGTCATCACCTGCCAGACCTGGCCCAGCTTCGCCTGGCTGTACTGGGCGGTGAGCTTGGCCGTCGAGAACGCCGTGATGAAGTGGCGGCGGGCCCACAGCTGGCGGACGTACTGGGGCAGGGACGGGCGGGCGCCGCTGACCGAGAGGCCGTGGCGGGCGGCGAGGGCCGCGAGGTCGTCGTCGGCCGGGGCCGCCGGGGTGGGGGCCGTCTTCAGGGGCGGTGTGTCGAGGACCTGGCTCACATCCGCTGCTTTCGGTCGGGGGTGGGGGGTGCGTGCGGTCGGGGTGTGCGTCTTCCGGCGTTTTCTTACGCGTCTCTGCACGTTTACTTACGTCGGGACGGGACCGTATCGTCGCAACGTGAGCGTATGGCCAGTGAACGTCAGAACGCAACCGTTTCGTCGTAACGCCCTATGCTGGTCCGTATGACGACGAACGCCGACGGGCCCCAGACGCGTCCGCGCCGCCGGACCCCCGCAGGAGCGGCCGTACTCCGCGAGGACGTGACGGAAGCCATCCGGGCGGCCGTGTTCGAGGAGCTCGCCGCCGTCGGCTATGCGCGGATGTCGATCGAGGGGATCGCCCGCCGGGCCGGCGTCGGCAAGACCGCGGTGTACCGCCGGTGGCGCTCCAAGCTGCACCTGGTGCTCGATGTCGTCTCGGCGATAGCGGTGCAGGGCCTGCCCGCGCCGGACACGGGCTCGCTGGAGGGCGATCTGCGGCTGCTGTACGAGGTGACGTCCCGTGCGCTGCGGCACCCGGTGGCCTCGCAGATCATCCCCGACCTCCAGGCGGAGGCGGCCCGCAACCCGGAGATCGCCGAGGCCCTGCAGAAGGCCCTGCGGGAGGGGCAGGAGGGGGTTGCCAGCAAGATCGTGGCGGCGGCGGAGCAGCGCGGCGAGCTCCGCGACGGCGTCGACGAGGAGCTTGCTCTCGACCTGATCTCGGGGCCGCTGTACTGGCGATCGGTGGTGATCCGCAGCCCGAAGCTGCCCAAGGGATACCTGGCGTCCCTGGCCCGGGCGACCGCGGCGGCGGTCAAGGCGCTGTGACCGGAGACAGCCCTAGTCCCGCACCGCCCCCGGATATTGCCGTACCCAGCCGTCCCACGCCGATGTGATCATGTCCTGGACGTCGTACCGGGCCTTCCAGCCCAGTTCGGCGGTGATGCGGTCGGCGGAGGCGACGACGCGGGCCGGGTCGCCCGGGCGGCGTGGAGTGACCGTCGGCGGGCGGTGGTGGCCGGTGACGGCGTTGATGCGGTCGATCATCTCGCGTACCGAAACGCCTTCCCCGCGGCCGATGTTGAGCGTGAGGTCGCGGCCGGGGGAGGCCTGCAGAGCGCGGGCGACCGCCACGTGGGCCTCGGCCAGGTCCACCACGTGGATGTAGTCCCGGATGCAGGTCCCGTCGGGGGTGGGGTAGTCGTCGCCGAAGATGCGCGGGGGCGCCCCTTCCGTGAGCTTCTCGAAGACCATCGGGATGAGGTTGAAGACGCCGACGTCCGCCAGCTCGGGGCTCGCGGCACCCGCCACGTTGAAGTAACGCAGGGACGCCGTGGACAGGCCGGTGGCGCGTCCCGTCGCACGGACCAGCCACTCACCGGCCAGCTTCGTCTCGCCGTACGGCGACATGGGCGCACACGGCGTCTCCTCCGTGACGAGGTGCACGTCCGGCATGCCGTACACGGCCGCCGACGACGAGAACACGAAGGAGGGCACGCCGGCCGCCGTGACCGCCTCCAGCAGGACGCGCAGGCCCTCGATGTTCTCCCGGTAGTAGTGCAGCGGCAGGTCCACCGACTCGCCGACCTGCTTCTTCGCCGCCAGGTGGACGACCCCGGTGACGGAGTGCTCGGTGAGCACGCGCCCCAGCAGCTCACCGTCCAGCGTCGAGCCGACCACGAGCGGCACGCCGTCCGGCACGCGCTCGGCGATGCCGGTCGACAGGTCGTCGTACACGACCGCCTGCTCGCCCGCCTCGGTCATCGCGCGTACGACGTGCGCCCCGATATAGCCGGCGCCGCCGGTGATCAGCCAGGTCATGTACGGCCGTCCCCTCGTCAGTTGGCCCGTGTGGTGTCCGCCTCACGGCGAAGCACCCGCGTGATGTCCGCTTCAGTCAAGCAGGTGACGCGGTGTGCGCTCAGCCGGCGCCCGATGCCTCCGCCCGGGCCGCCGTGTCGAGCGCCGTCGTGAGCTGGTCGAGGCGGGTGCGCAGCTCGCGGATCTCGTCGATGTCGAAGCCGGTCGCCGCGGCGATACGGCGCGGTACCTGAAGCGCCCGCTCGCGCAGGGCGGCGCCGTCCTCGGTCAGGTGGACCTCGACCGAGCGCTCGTCGTGGGCGCTGCGCTCCCGGCGCACCAGTCCGGCACCCTCCAGCCGCTTCAGGAGCGGTGACAGGGTGCCGGAGTCGAGGCGCAGGTGTTCGCCCAGCTTCTTGACCGGCAGGTCGCCGTGCTCCCACAGCACGAGCATCACCAAGTACTGCGGGTAGGTGAGCCCGAGGTCCTTGAGGATCACGCGGTAGACACCGCCGAAGGCGCGCGACGCCGCGTTCAGGGAGAAGCAGATCTGCTGGTCGAGGCGGAGCCAGTCCGCTGTGGGCGTGGTCGTCATGGCTCCAGAGTAGCTCTTGCCCGCCATTTAGTTGTGCGCAATTGAATTGTGTGCTCTACTTAATGCGTCAGGTCGGCCGGACAGGCCGCCGGAAGACGACTTGAGAGGGATGTTTCTCCATGGACGCGCTCTACACCGCTGTCGCCACCGCCACCCACGGCCGCGAGGGCCGCGCCGTCTCCTCCGACGGCAAGCTGGACCTGCAGCTGGGCATCCCGGCCGAAATGGGCGGCAATGGCCAGGGCACCAACCCCGAGCAGCTCTTCGCCGCCGGTTACGCCGCCTGTTTCGCCAGCGCCCTCGGCCTGGTCGGCCGGCAGGCCAAGGTGGACGTGAGCGATGCCGCCGTCACCGGCGAGGTGAGCATCGGCAAGCAGGGCGAGGGCTTCGGGCTGGCCGTCACCCTGCGCGTCGAGCTGCCCGCAGGCGTGGACGAGACGACCGGGCGCAAGCTGGTCGAGCAGGCCCACCAGGTCTGCCCGTACTCCAACGCCACCCGCGGCAACATCCCGGTCGAGCTCGTCATCGAGTAACCCCGCGGATCCCGGCCCGCAGCCAGGCCGCACCGCCGCTGCGCCACCCCGGTGACGAGATGCCGTCACGGACCCTCGACGCCGACCGGTGGGCATGACGCAGGGCGTGGAACGCCGTGTAGGACCCGAGCGCCAGCAGCCGGTGCTGTACGCCGACGCTGCCGCCGGGTGCGCGGTGGCCGGCCCGAAGATGGCGGCGGTAGAGCACGCCCGCCCGGCGGAAGAAGACGCGGCGATGGCGTGCGGGCAGCCGGCGGGGATCGGCTGCCGTCCTCAGGGCCACGGCGAAGAGCTGGTCGAACAGGGCGTCGTGCCGTGCGGCGGACAGACGTTGCTCGGCAGCCTGGAACAGCACCAGTTCGACCTGGTCGAGCAGATCGAGCTGGTGCGCGCCCGGAAGGTCGAGCCGGCTGCCCTGCGGGCGCAGCAGATGCCGTACGACGGCCGAGCGGAGCACCGCCATCCGCTCGGCCGTCACCGTCACCACCCCGCCCCAGCCGAGGTCCGTGAAGTGCCCGTAGGGGAAGACGAGCTGGTGGGCGGTGAGGAATCCGCGGCGATAGGCCGCGCTCCAGGCGGGGCGGTCCACCGAGGTCAGCCGCGGTGCCGCGTCGGGAGTGAAGGTTCCCGCGGGGGTCGGCGGGAGCGGGGGAGTGTGCGTGGGGCCGCTCCGCCAGTGCACGCGCTCGTGCTCGAAGTGCAGTACGTCCACCGGGCCCGTCTCCCGCAGCCGTGCGTCCAGTGCGGCCAGCGCGCCCGGTACGAGGGTGTCGTCGCCGTCGAGGAACAGCAGATAGGTGCCGGTGGCCTCGCGCAGGCCGGTGGTGCGCGCCGCGCTCAGGCCGGCGGACGGCGGTGAGTAGGCGGGCGTCACCCTGCCGTCCTGGTCGGCGTACTCGGCGGTGATGTCCGCTGCGGGGGTCTCCGGCTCGTCGCACACCGTGATCAGCTCGAAGTCGCCGTAGGACTGGGCGAGGACCGAGTCAAGGGTCCGGGGCAGCAGGCCCTCCACCCCGTGCGAGGGGACGATGATGCTGAAACGGGGCATGTCGTTCTTTCGAGGTGGGTTGCGTCGAACTACGGGACATACGGGCTCCTGTCAGGTGAAACGGCGATCAGTGGCTTTCGGTGACGGTGAAGTGACCAGAAGGTTGCCGAACGGTGGCTACCAGGAGGGCGTCACGGGGATTCGCCGGGAACGCGAAGGGGCGGGCCGGTCGGCCCGCCCCCACGGTGTTGCTTCCGCGGTTACTTCACCGCGCCTGCCATCACACCGGACACGAACTGCCGCTGGAACGCGAAGAACACGGCCAGCGGGATCACCATGGAGATGAACGCGCCGGGCGCCAGGACGTCGATGTTGTTGCCGAACTGCCGTACCTGCGTCTGCAGCGCGACCGTGATCGGCTGGCTGCCGGAGTCGGAGAACACCAGCGCGACCAGCATGTCGTTCCACACCCACAGGAACTGGAAGATGCCCAGGCTCGCGATCGCCGGCCCGCCCAGCGGCATCACCACCCGTGCGAACAGACGCAGTTCACCGGCCCCGTCCAGCCGGGCCGCCTCCAGCAGCTCGCGTGGGATCTCCGCGAAGAAGTTCCGCAGCAGGAACACCGCGAACGGCAGACCGAAGCCGACATGGAACAGGATCACGCCGAGCATCGAGCCGAACAGGCCGATGTTGCCGAAGAGCTCCGCGATCGGGATCAGCGCGACCTGCACGGGCACGACCAGCAGGCCGACCACCGCCAGGAACCACCAGTCGCGGCCCGGGAACTCCATCCATGCGAAGGCGTAGCCCGCGAGCGAGCCGATGACCACGACCAGCACGGTCGCCGGCACCGTGATCAGGATCGTGTTCACCAGCGAGTCGGTGATGTCGCTGTTCTGGAGCAGCTTGTCGTAGCTCTCGAAGGTGAGTTGGGCGGGCTCGGTGAACACCGTCCACCAGCCGCTCTCGTTCATGTCCGCCGGAGTGCGCAGCGAGGAGAGCAGCAGACCGATCGTCGGCACCAGCCAGAACAGTCCGACGACGATCAGGAAGACGCGTACCAGACCGCCGCTGACGCCTTCGGCGAGGCGGGAGCCGAGGGACGCCTTGGCCTTGCCGGACTCCTTGGTCACGGCCTGCGTGGTCATCGCCGCACCTCCCGCCTGAGCCTGCGGACGTTGAACCACATCACCGGGATCACCAGAAGCAGCAGGAACACCGCGATCGCGCTGGCGATGCCCGGCTGGTCCTCGGAGAAGCCCTTGCGGTACAGCTCCAGGGCGAGCACGTTCGCGTCGTCCTGGGAGGAGCCGGGGGCGATGATGAAGACCAGGTCGAAGATCTTCAGGACATTGATCATCAACGTGACGGTGACGACCGCGAGGACAGGTGCGAGGAGCGGGACCGTGACCCGTCTGAACACCTGCCATTCGTTGGCGCCGTCGACGCGGGCCGCTTCGAGCAGTTCACGCGGGACACCGGCCAGACCCGCCGCGATCAGCACCATTGCGAAGCCCGCCCACATCCAGATGTACGAGCCGATGATGGCCGGCGTGACCAGGGACGGGCCGAGCCAGTCCAGGCCGTTGTACGGCTCCTTGAAGTTGTCGGCGGGCAGCCGCAGTTGGGCTCCCTCGGCGGCGGCCGGGAGCGTGAACGTGCCGTCGTCGGCGGCCGTGGTCGACGCGACCACCCTGCCGTCCTTGACGGCCTCGATCCTCATGCCGGGATAGCCCAGCTCGGAGGCGTCCGGGGCGCCGAGGGTGCCGACGCCCTTGCCGCGCGTGAAGTCCTGCCAGGTCGTGCCGGTGACCTTGCCCGGGTCGGCCTTCGCCGCTACGGCCCTGGTGGCGTCGTCGGGCATCTGGTCGGGGGCGACGCCGACCAGGGGCAGGGTGACCGGCTCGCCCAGGCGGACCGGCTCCTTGGTGACGAAGGCGCCGCCGCCGGCCGCTTCGAGCGGCGACTCACGGCCCGGATGCGCCTTCGGGAACGCCGACGACTGGGCGAACGTGTCGTGCACACCCACCCACACCGCGTTCGCGATGCCCTTGTCCGGATCCTGGTCGTACACCAGGCGGAAGATGATGCCCGCCGCGAGCATCGAGATCGCCATCGGCATGAAGACGACCAGCTTGAACGCCGTGCCCCAGCGCACCCGTTCGGTCAGCACCGCGAAGATCAGCCCCAGCGCGGTCGCGACCGTCGGGGCGAACACCACCCAGATGATGTTGTTCTTCAGCGCGGTGCGGATGCCGTCGTCGGTGAACAGGGCCTCGTAGTTGTCGAATCCGGCGAAGCCGTCGCCGGACTGGTCGTAGAAGCTGCGGACGACCGAGTACCCGATCGGGTAGACCACGAGCGCGCCGAGCAGCACCAGGGCGGGCAGCAGGAAGAGGGCTGCCACGGTCCTGCGGGTGCCGGTCACGCTCTTGTGCTTACGGGGAGGGGCCCCGGGAATCTTCGGTTCCGGGACCCCTGCCGTCGGCGCCGACGACATCATCGTCGGCTCAGTTCCCGTACGCCGCGGCCGCGTCGGCCTCCAGCTGTTCCTGGGTGCCCTTGACGTCCTTCGGGTTCTTCAGGAAGTCCTGCAGCGCCTTCCACTCGCCCTTGCCGGGCGTGCCGCCGAACGCCTGCGGGGCCTGGTCGGACATGTCGAAGCGGAAGTCGTCGCCGGCCGCGACCAGCGACTTGGCCATCTCCTGCTGCACCGCGTTCGGATACGCCGACGGGTCCACGTTCTTGTTCGGCGACAGATAGCCGCCGAGCTCCGCCTGGATGGTCGCCGCGTCCGGCGAGGCCAGGAAGGTGGCCAGCGCCTGCGCCGCCTTCGAGTCCTCCAGGATGACGGCCGCGTCACCGCCGGAGACCACCGGCGCGGTGTCGCCGACCGCCGGGAACGCGAACACCTTCGCGTCCGTCCCCACCTCGGCGTCCGTCTCCGCGATGTTGACCTGCACGAAGTCGCCCTCGAAGACCATGCCCGCCTTCGGCTGGTCGCCGCCGGTGAAGGTCTGGGTCACCGAGGCCGGGAACTCCGTCTGCAGGGCGCCGTCCGCGCCGCCCGCGATGTAGTCCTTCTTGCCCCAGATCTCCGCGAGCGTCGTCAGCGCCTCGGTCACGGAGGGGTCCGTCCACTTGATCTCGTGCTGCGCGAGCTGGTCGTACTTCTCCGGGCCCGCCTGCGAGAGGTAGACGTTCTCGAACCAGTCGGTCAGCGTCCAGCCGTCGGCACCACCGATCGAGAACGGGGTGACACCGGAGTCGTAGACCGTCTGCGCGGTGGTGAGCAGGTCGTCCCAGGTCTTGGGCTCCTCGGCGCCCGCGTTCTCGAGGACCTGTGTGTTGTACCAGATCAGGGACTTGTTGGCGGCCTTGTAGTACACGCCGTACTGCTTGCCGTCGACCTTGCCGAGGTCCTGCCAGCCCTGCGAGTAGTTCTTGGCCAGCTGCTCCTGGGCTTCCGCCCCGACCGGCTTCGCCCAGCCCTTGTCCACGGCCTGCTTGATCGCCCCGACCTGGGGGAGCATCGCGACGTCCGGCGGTGCGCCGCCCGCGATCTTCGAGCCGAGGAAGTTGATGATCGGGTCCTGCGCGGGGACGAAGGTGACCTTGGCGCCCGTGCGCTTCTCGAACTCCTGAAGGACCTTCTTGAAGTTGGCCTGCTCCGGGCCGGTCCAGACGGCGGCGACCTCCAGGGTCTCGCCGTTCAGCTTGGGGAGGGTGACGGTGCTGGCGGTCTCGTTCGCGCCGCCGTCGGTTTCGTTGCCGCCGTCGCCGTCGTCGCCCCCGCAGGCGGTGAGCGAGAACGCGAGCGCTCCCGCCAGTGCGGCTGCGGCGGCCCGAGCGGCCCTGCGTGTCGGTGTCCGGCTGGTGGTGCTGCTCCTGCTGTGCATCACGGCCCCGTTCTTCGTTCCTCGTCGAACGTTCGAGCGCTGTCCCGTGCGCTCTGGTCTACGCCGGGGAGATGGGGTCGGCAAGAGCGCATACGGTGTCAAGAGGGTGATCGTGACCGCGTCGTGACTCGCCCGGCTGTCAAGTCGGGGCAGCTACAGGAGTGACGGCACCTCCGGCGCCGCAACCTCCCGCGCCGCCCGTTCCAACGCGCTCGCCAGCAGTGCCAGGTCCGTCGGCCCGTTCCCCAACTCCCGTACGGGACGGCGCGTCGGCGGGTCGCCCATCCGCTGCCACTCCAGGGGAACGACCGTCGGCCGCAGCGTCGCCGTGCGCGGGATGCGGCCGGTGACCCGGCCGCCCTGGAAGGGCGTGACCCGTCCGTCGGGCCGGGTCAGCCGGCCTCGTCCCGGCGCCGGTTCGTCCGGTCCCGCGGTGGGTGCGTCGAGGGCGACGCGGAGGGAGGCCCTCCGCGCGGGTTCCGTCTCCGCCGTACGGCCCCCGGGGCCCGCCGCGGCCACGAGGTGGACGCCGAGCCGCTCGCCCTCCCGGGCCACCGCCTCCAGCGCACGCATCACGGACCCGGCCGCGGGCCGTCCCGGCGAGCCCAGCGGGGGCGACACCAGGGCGTCCAGATCGTCGACGACCACGACGAGCCGGGGCAGCGGCGGCGTCGCCTCCGCCTCTCTGCGAGCCGCGGGCCGCAGCCGCAGGGTGGCACTGGGCGGGGTGTCGAGATCCCCGGCACCGGCCGTGCTCGCCGAGCGCTGGGCGACCATCCGGCCCGACACCACACGCCCGGTGTGCCATTCCGCGAAGTCCGACCGGCCGAGCAGCTCGCCGCGCCGCTTCAGCTCGGCCGACAGGGACTGCGCGAACTCCCGCATACGGACCGGGTCGTTGGCGAGGAGATGGGTGGTGACATGCGGGATGTCCATACAGACGCGCAGTCCGTCGCCGGGCCCGCGGCCCGTGCTCACACCGTCCCGGCCGTCCATCAGGACCACGCTGAGCCGGTCCGGCCGCTCGGCCGCGGCGAGCGAGGCGACGATCGCCCGCAGCAGTTCCGTACGTCCGCTGCCCGGTGGTCCCTCGACCAGCAGGTGCGGGCCCTCGGCGACGAGGTCCACGCCGACCGGCCCGCGCGGCCCGGCGCCGAGCACGGCGCACGCCCGGCCGCCGAGCGCCTCGGTGTCGTCGGCCGCGTCCGCCCAGCGCGCCATCAACGACGCCGGCGTGGCCCGGGCCAGCCCCAGCTCGTCCAGCAGCCGCGCCGCCTGCGGCAACGGTGCCGACACACGCGCGTGCCGCCCGTCGGCGGCGGCATCCGTACGCAGCGGCGCCAGCGCCCGGGCGAACCGCTCGGCCCACGCGGGGGAGACGGCGTCCACGGCGGCCACCGTGCCGTGCCCGACGGGGCCCGGCCGGTCGCCCTGCGCTGTCCCCGCCCGTGCGACCCGCAGCAGCCGCAGCGCCGTCGCCACGTCACCGCTGAGCAGCGCGACGGCCCCGCACTCCCGGAACGCCGGCGCCACCGCGCAGGCCGCCTCGTAGGTCTCGGTGACGGGCGACGCGGGCGAGGCGGGGTCCGTCTCGGCCAGACACACCACGTGGATGCCGGCGCGGGGCCCCTCCACGACCAGCCGCGTCACCGCGTCCCGCAGTCCCGCACCGCCGGGATCGCCGTCCACGACGACCACGGTGTACGGCCCTGCGAAGCCGCCGCCCGGCTCCTCGTCCTCCGGTCCGTCGTCCCGGGCCCAGGAGGGGCGTCGAGGGGGAGTGGCGGGGGCGGTGCCGGCGGGTGGTGTGCTGTTCGGCCGCTCGGGGAGGTGGTCCGCCGGGCGGGGGGCCGAGTGGGCGGTGCCGCGGGGCCGGGTGGCGCTCGGCCGGTCCGCGAGGTGGTCCTCCAGGCGGCGCAGGAGTTCGTCGGTGCGGGCCGCGGCCTGTTCGCGGTCGTGGGCGAGGAGGAGGCGGCAGTCCTGGCCGTGCGCCGGGCGGAGATGCGGAAGCCAGCCGAGCCAGGACCACTCGGCGGTGCGCTCCTCGACGGAGCGCGAGCGGTCCGTGCTGATCAGGACGATTTCCAGGGCATCGGGCGCGTGCAGGGCGGCGAGCTGGGCCAGCACCGCGCGCGCCAGCCCGGCCAGTCGGGGGCGCGGCCCGGCCAGGCCCAGCGCCCCGGCCTCGCGCAGGTCGGCGGTCACCGGCACCGCGGGCAGCAGTCCGGAACCGTCGGGCGCGGTCCGGTCGGCCGTGCCGAGCCGCACGGTGAGCGCCTCCGGATGGCCCGGCCCGCGCTCCCACAGCCGCGGCCCCGGCCCCAGGGCCGTCAGCAGCAGAGCCGCCGGGTCCGGCCATGTCTCCGGTGCCGTGGCCCCGGCGGCGGACCCCGCCGCTCCACCGGCCGCTTCGGCGTCGTACACCCCGCGTCGTCCGGTCGCCCCCTGCTCGGTCCGCCCACCCGCCAGCCGCCGCGCCCACGCCGTGAGCCCTCCGCGCCTGCGCACGCCCTGCGGTACGTCCATGCCCCGCAGCGGGGTGCCCTTGCGGCGGCCCTCGCCGGCCGGCACGCCGTCGAGGTGTCCTACGCCGAATCCGGCGTGCGTCTCGCCGCCGGGGGGCGCCGCCGGGCCGGAGCCCGGGTGTGGGCGCGGGTGCAGATCCTGTCGGGTCTCGATCCGTGGAGCGCCGCCCTGCTCCGGAACGAGGGGCGCCTCGAGGGGCCCGTGCTCCGAGCCGCCGGGCGCTGCGGGGGACGTGGGGAGGGGGTGGCGGCCGTCCTGGGGCGCACCGGCCGGGGGTGTCCGCCGGCTCTCGGGGGGTACGGCTGCCGGGGTGCTCCGGCGGCTGTCCTGAGCCGTGGCTGCGTGATCCGACCGCGGGTTGTCCTGCGCCGCCCCCGCAAAGCCGCCCCCCGCCTCGCCACCACGTCCCTCGCTGCGCCCCCCGCCCGCCGAACCGTCGTCCCCCCGCTCGCCCGGCGCCTCCAGGTCCGCCGCCGGGCCGTAGGCGTGCCGGGTCCCGTCGGTCGGGGTGTTCGCGCGCGCGTGGGTCTCGTCCGGCGTCGGAGACACCCGAACGTGTCCCTCTCCGTCAGGGGCCGTCCGCATCCGCGCACCCGGCCCTCCGGCGGGGGCGAGCCGCAGGGTCGACTCGCCGATCCGCAGCAGCACGCCCGGTGTGAAGCGGATCGGGCGGGCACCCACGCGCGTGCCGTCCAGGGTGGTGCCGTTCGTGGAGCCGAGGTCGGCGACCGAGATGCGGCCCTCGGCGTCGAGGGTCACCGCACAGTGCAGCCGGGAGACGTCCGGGTCGTCGAGCGGGACGTCGGCGTCGGCGGAGCGGCCGATGCGGACCTGGCCGCCGTGCAGCAGATGGACGCCGCCGGCGTCGGGGCCGGCGATCACGTCGAGGCGGGCCGGGGCGTCGTCCACCTCCGGGTGGGGCTCGGGCTCGGCCGGAGCGCCCACGGACAGGACGGCGCCGTCGAGCAGCGGGGGCTCACCCAGCGTGCAGCGCTGTGGGTCGAGACGCTCCGCACCGGCGTACAGCACCACGGCTCCGGACAGCGGGGCGCCGCCGTCTCCGGAGACCGCCGAGGCCAGCGCGGAGGCCACCGCCGACAGAGCCGTGCCGGCCGGGGCCGTGACCAGCACGTCGCGGCTCGCGGCGTGGCCCTGCGCGTCGGCGGGGGCGGGCGGGCCCAGCGGGTCTACGACGGTCAGCCGGATCTGCATCGCCGTCAGCGGTCCCTTCTGCGCGGGCGCCCGCGGAACGGGGCCGAGGCCGCCCCGCGGTCCCCCACCGCGGACTTCCCCCACCACCACACGAGCACGTCGGCCAGTACTGGAGGCATCCTCGCACCTGCCACTGACAACGCGCCCGCCGCCCGCCGCCAAGTGATCTTGATTGGTCGGCTCTGCCCGCAAAAGTGACTGACCAGGGCCGTGCGGATGACCGCTTGAGATCGGTCACGTCCGGGTTCGGCAACCAACGGATCGGGTCGAGCGTCTTTCCTTCGAACATGTACCGGAGCGACGTGCCGGACCAAGTACCGGAACAGGTAGGGGAACAAGTACCGGAACAAGTACGGAGCGTGTACCGGAACCAGAGGGGAACCAGTCCGTAGGCCGTATGGACAGACGGCAGCCCGGTACCGAGGACGGCGGCACTACAGTGGGTCGGAAACAGTGGGTCGGAACACGCAAGCAAGCAGCAGGGAGCGCATGACGTGCGGCCGGTAGGCAGCAAGTACCTGCTCGAGGAGCCGCTCGGACGCGGCGCCACGGGCACCGTCTGGCGAGCCCGCCAGCGGGAGACCGCGGGTGCCGAGGCGGCCGTGCCCGGACAGCCCGGTGAGACCGTCGCGATCAAGGTCCTCAAGGAGGAGCTCGCGAGCGATCCCGATGTCGTGATGCGGTTCCTGCGGGAGCGGTCCGTCCTGCTCCGCCTGACCCACCCGAACATCGTCCGGGTCCGCGACCTGGTCGTCGAGGGCGATCTGCTGGCCCTGGTCATGGACCTCGTCGACGGCCCCGACCTGCACCGCTACCTGCGTGAGAACGGTCCCTTCACGCCCGTCGCGGCCGCCCTGCTCACCGCGCAGATCGCCGACGCGCTGGCCGCCAGCCACGCCGACGGCGTCGTCCACCGCGACCTGAAGCCGGCGAACGTCCTGCTCCAGCAGCACGGCGGCCAGATGCACCCGCTGCTGACCGACTTCGGCATCGCCCGGCTCGCCGACTCGCCCGGCCTCACCCGCACCCAGGAGTTCGTGGGCACGCCCGCGTACGTGGCGCCGGAGTCCGCCGAGGGCCGCCCGCAGACCTCGGCCGTCGACATCTACGGCGCCGGCATCCTGCTGTACGAGCTGGTCACCGGCCGACCGCCGTTCTCCGGCAGCTCGGCCCTGGAGGTGCTGCACCAGCACCTGAGCGCCGAACCGCGCCGCCCCTCCACCGTCCCCGAACCGCTGTGGACGGTCATCGAGCGCTGCCTGCGCAAGAACCCCGACGAACGCCCCAGCGCCGAGAACCTCGCGCGCGGCCTGCGGGTCGTCGCCGACGGCGTCGGTGTGCACGCGAACTCCGCGCAGATCGCCGCGGCCGAGGGCGTCGCCGCCCTCCTCGCACCTGACCCGGCGCCCGCGCCCGTGCCCGGAACTCCAGGTGCCGCCGACCCGACGCAGGTGCTGCCGCACGGATCGGCCGGGGCGGGGGCGTACGACCCGAACGGCGCAACCAGCGTGCTGCCGCACACCGGAGGCCCGGCGGGCGCCGCCGACCCCACCGCCGTACTGCCGAACACCGGGGCCGCCGACCCGACCGCGGTGATGCCGCCGGTACCGCCGAACCAGCCCGGCGGGCAGCAGCAGGGGCAGCAGCCCGATCAGCCGCACCCGTGGCAGTCGCAGCTGCGTGCCGCGCGCGACCGCAACGAGCAGACGCAGGTCCAGTACCTCGACCCCGGCGAGGACCCGCTGCGCCGCCGCCCGCAGCGGCAGGTCGCCCGGCCGCAGCAGCCGCGGCCGGCGCAGCAGCCCCAGCGGCGTCCGCAGCAGGGGCCGCCGCCCGGGTACGGCCATCCGCAGCAGCAACAGCCGCAGCAGTACGCCCCGCCGCCGCACCAGCAGCCCCAGCGGTATGCCCCTGCGCCCACGCCCGAGCCGCAGCGGCCGGCGCGTGAGCCGCGGCCGCCGCGGCAGCGCAGCGCCAATCCGATGCGGATTCCCGGGCTGGGCTGCCTGAAGGGGTGCCTGTTCACGATCGTCATCCTGTTTGTCGCAGGCTGGCTGATCTGGGAGCTGAGCCCGCTGCAGGAGTGGATCGGCACGGGCAAGGGCTACTGGGAGCAGCTCACGGACTGGTTCACCACGGTGACGGGGTGGATCGGGGATCTGGGCGGGGACTCCGGGACCTCCGAGGAGGGGCCCGGAGGTACGTCCACGCAGTAGCGAGTGAGTTGATTTGTCGACACCTGGCGGGTGATTTCCCTCTCCGCGGTGAAGGTAACGGCTCCGGGCGCGTAGTTTTGTCGGCTGGAGGTCCGGGGGTCGGCCCCCGGGACGGCGCAGCAGCGACAACACGCGTCTGTAGGAGCAGCCTTGGCACGGAAGATCGGCAGCCGGTACACCGCGAACCAGATCCTGGGACGTGGCAGCGCCGGCACGGTGTGGCTGGGCGAGGGACCCGACGGTCCCGTCGCCATCAAGCTGCTGCGCGAGGACCTCGCGTCCGACCAGGAGCTCGTCGGACGCTTCGTGCAGGAGCGCACCGCCCTGCTCGGCCTCGAGCACCCCAACGTCGTCTCGGTCCGCGACCTGGTGGTGGACGGCAACGACCTCGCGCTCGTCATGGACCTGGTCCGGGGCACGGACCTGCGCACCCGGCTGGAACGTGAGCGGCGGCTGTCCCCCGAGGCGGCCGTCGCGATCGTGGCCGACGTGGCGGAGGGGCTGGCGGCGGCGCACGCGGCAGGGGTCGTCCACCGGGACGTGAAGCCGGAGAACGTCCTGCTGGACATGCAGGGCCCGCTGGGCCCCGGGGGCTCGCATCGAGCGCTGCTCACGGACTTCGGCGTGGCCAAGCTGATCGATTCTCCACGGCGGACACGTGCCACGAAGATCATCGGTACGCCGGACTACCTGGCGCCCGAGATCGTGGAGGGGCTGCCGCCGCGGGCCGCGGTCGACATCTATGCGTTGGCGACCGTGCTGTACGAGCTGCTGGCCGGGTTCACGCCGTTCGGCGGCGGCCATCCGGGCGCGGTGCTGCGCCGGCATGTGACGGAGACGGTCGTCCCCCTCCCCGGCATCCCCGACGAGCTGTGGCAGCTGATCGTGCAGTGCCTGGCGAAGGGACCGGCGTCCCGGCTGCGGGCGTCGGAGCTGGCGGCACGGCTGCGGGAGCAGCTGCCGGCGCTTGCGGGCATGCCGCCACTGGATGTGGACGAGCCGGACGTGGAGGACGGCGACGTCCCGGCCGAGGCGGCGCCGGTGGCGGGGGAGCCGGAGATGCCGGTACGGGTGCGGCGGGGGGCTGTGCCCCTGGTACCCGGCGCGAAGCCCGACTCCAACCGTGACACGCATACGTCGATGAGGGTGCCGGCCCCGGACGAGCTGGCGGGCGGTGCACGGGGGACGGCACGGGCACCGCGCGCGACGGGCGCCCCGCGCCCCGGTTCGGCCCGGCACCGGGCGACCACCCGACGTCGACGCCTGACCCTGGGCGTGGCGGCGGCTGTGCTGGTGGCGGCGGCCGGGGCCGGTACATGGCTGGCCACGTCGGGTGACGACGCGGGGGCAACACCACAGGACACGAAGGATTCGGCTCCGGCATCTCCCTGAACCTTGGGACGGCGGTCGGCGACAACCAGCCGGTCCGGCGCTTGAGGACGAGGCCGTTCAGGCCGAATCGGGGGTCTGGGGGCGCAGCCCCCAGCGGGGCCGGCACCAGCGCCGGGTGCCCGCACAAGCCACACTCACCCGGCGCTGGTCACCCGGCGGAGCCGTTACGCTGGGAGCGTGGCAGTCGTCGATGTATCCGAAGAGCTCAAGTCCCTCTCCTCGACCATGGAGTCGATCGAGGCCGTTCTGGACCTCGAGAAGCTGAGGGCAGACATCGCCGTGCTCGAGGAGCAGGCAGCCGCGCCGTCCCTGTGGGACAACCCGGACGAGGCGCAGAAGATCACCAGCAAGCTCTCCCATCTCCAGGCCGAGGTCAGGAAGGCGGAGGCGCTGCGCGGGCGGATTGACGATCTTGCCGTGCTGTTCGAGATGGCCGAGGAGGAGGACGACCCGGACACCCGTGCCGAGGCGGAGTCCGAGCTCGCCGCCGTCAGGAAGGCGCTGGACGAGATGGAAGTGCGGACGCTGCTCAGCGGGGAGTACGACGCCCGTGAGGCGCTCGTCAACATCCGTGCCGAGGCCGGTGGCGTCGACGCCGCCGACTTCGCCGAGCGGCTCCAGCGCATGTACCTGCGGTGGGCCGAGCAGCACGGCTACAAGACCGAGGTCTACGAGACGTCGTACGCCGAAGAGGCCGGCATCAAGTCGACCACCTTCGCCGTCCAGGTGCCGTACGCCTACGGCACCCTCTCCGTCGAGCAGGGCACCCACCGTCTCGTGCGCATCTCGCCCTTCGACAACCAGGGGCGCCGGCAGACCTCCTTCGCCGGTGTGGAAGTGCTTCCCGTCGTCGAGCAGTCCGACCACGTCGAGATCGACGAGTCCGAGCTGCGTATCGACGTCTACCGGTCCTCCGGGCCGGGTGGTCAGGGCGTCAACACCACCGACTCCGCGGTGCGCATCACGCACCTGCCGACCGGCATCGTCGTCTCCTGCCAGAACGAGCGGTCGCAGATCCAGAACAAGGCCACGGCCATGAACGTCCTTCAGGCCAAGCTGCTGGAGCGGCGCCGCCAGGAGGAGCAGGCCAAGATGGACGCCCTCAAGGGTGACGGTGGCAACTCCTGGGGCAACCAGATGCGTTCGTACGTGCTGCACCCGTACCAGATGGTCAAGGACCTGCGCACCGAGCACGAAGTCGGTAACCCCGAGGCCGTGTTCAACGGCGAGATCGACGGGTTCCTGGAGGCTGGAATTCGCTGGCGCAAGCAGCAGGAGAAGTAAGCGAAGCGTTTTGTCGACAAGGCAACTGCCGCCCTTCCGGCGGCAGTTGCCTTTTCTGTTCCTGCATGTCTGGGTTTTACATCACACTCACACGCTTCAACGCCCGGCAAAGAAGGCGTAACTGGACATCGCGCGCGCAACGGCCTTGACGTTGCTTTGAAAAATGGGAAGGGTGAAGCGTGGCATGCGTATCTCTGGGGCGCATGTGAACCGGGGGGCTTCACCACAGCTGTCTCCGTCGATCACGGCCCCGAGCGCCGCCTCACTGACGATCAGCTACTGGGGGTAGCAACCACATGACCAACAAGACGCGGATCCGTATCGCGCGGCTCGCTGCTGGTGCGGTGATCGCCGCCGGCGCTTCGCTGACCGCCGCGGGTGCCGCTTCCGCGGACGACTGCGGCTTCCTGGGTATCGGGTGCGCCACGCCGTCCCCGACTCCGACCGAGCTTCCCACGGACCCGCCGACGGACGTCCCGACGGACCTGCCGACGGACCTGCCGACGGACCCCACGGATGAGCCCACCGAGCCCACCGAGGAGCCGACGGAGGAGCCCACCGAGGAGCCGACGGAAGAGCCCACCGAGGAGCCGACCGACGGCCCGGGCAACGGGAACGGCAACGGCAACGGCAATGGCAACGGCAACGGCAACGGTGCTGGCGGCAACAACGCCGACCCCGACGGCGGCTCCGGCGACGCCGCCCAGGGTGAGGGCGACTCGGCCCTCACCGACACCGGTACGGAGCCCTCGGCCGACACCTCGGCCCAGGGCGGCGGCGAGGAGCTCGCCGAGACGGGTGCCGCACAGACCACGTTCCTGGTCATCGGTGCCGCCACGATGATCGCCGGTGGTGTCGGCTTCCGCGTGCTGCCGCGTCTCGTGGGCGGCCGTGGTGGTGCGGCTGCCTGAAGGTAGCCGTCAGTAGCCTGCGTCGTACGGAACGTACGCACGGCGTACCGCGAAGGGCCCGGAGCGCACGCTCCGGGCCCTTCGTATGTCTCTGACGGCCGCTGTCTCCGACGGCCGCGCGGATTACCGGATCACGCGGTCTGGTGCGCCAGCAGCGCCACCGCCGCGATCAGCACCGCGAGCAGCGCGATCAGCGTCATCGGGTTCAGCGCGGCGAACGGGTTCTCCTGCTGCAGCCGCTCGCGGTTGGCCCGGCACACGGGGCAGCGGCCCTCGCTGACGGGCGACGCACAATTCGCGCACACCAGCCGGTCGTACGTCATGCGCTCGCCCTCCTAGCGGCCGTACCGGTTCACTTCTCCAACGCTTGGGGGAACGCGAACGTTCCCCCTCCACTGTGCCAGGTTCCTCCGGAGGGTGCGTCGGGTCGCTCCGAGAGGGGTGGCTTGTCATGTTTCGCGGCTGCGGGTCGTCGGTGGTTTCTCGCGCAGTGCCCCGCGCCCCTTCACGTAGGTGACCTCGCCGTCGGGACAAATGCGCACAAGCCTTACGCAACCCCTACCGGTGCCTGCGCTTGCGTCCCCGGGTCGCGTATGGTCACGCACATCTACCCCCGGCGACCCGTGGTGCATCCGTGATCCGATTCGACAATGTCTCCAAGGTCTACCCCAAGCAGACCCGCCCCGCACTCAGGGATGTCTCCCTGGAAGTGGAGAAGGGCGAGTTCGTGTTCCTCGTGGGGTCCTCCGGCTCCGGAAAGTCCACCTTCCTGCGGCTGGTCCTCCGCGAGGAGCGGGCCAGTCACGGACAGGTGCACGTCCTGGGCAAGGATCTCGCCCGTCTGTCCAACTGGAAGGTGCCGCACATGCGGCGGCAGTTGGGGACGGTGTTCCAGGACTTCCGGCTGCTGCCGAACAAGACGGTCGGCGAGAACGTCGCGTTCGCGCAGGAGGTCATCGGCAAGTCGCGCGGCGAGATCCGCAAGTCAGTGCCGCAGGTGCTCGAACTGGTCGGGCTCGGCGGCAAGGAGGACCGGATGCCGGGCGAGCTGTCCGGTGGTGAACAGCAGCGCGTCGCCATCGCGCGGGCCTTCGTCAACCGGCCCAAGCTGCTGATCGCCGACGAGCCCACGGGCAACCTCGACCCGCAGACCTCCGTCGGCATCATGAAGCTGCTCGACCGCATCAACCGGACGGGCACCACTGTGGTGATGGCGACGCACGACCAGAACATCGTGGACCAGATGCGCAAGCGCGTCATCGAGCTGGAGAAGGGCCGCCTCGTCCGCGACCAGGCCCGCGGCGTCTACGGCTACCAGCACTGAGACAGCAACCGCAGACCCCTCGCAGACGTCCACGGAAAGGCTTGAAGCAGACGCCATGCGCGCCCAGTTCGTTCTGTCGGAGATCGGTGTCGGTCTCCGCCGCAATCTGACGATGACCTTCGCGGTCATCGTCTCGGTCGCCCTGTCCCTGGCCCTGTTCGGCGGTTCGCTGCTGATGAGCGACCAGGTGAACACCATGAAGGGGTACTGGTACGACAAGGTCAACGTCTCGATCTTCCTCTGCAACAAGAGCGACGCCGAGTCCGACCCCAACTGCGCCAAGGGTGCGGTCACCGGGGAGCAGAAGGAGCAGATCCTCACCGACCTCAAGAAGATGTCGGTCGTCGACACGGTGACGCACGAGTCGCAGGACCGGGCGTACAAGCACTACAAGGAGCAGTTCGGTGACTCCCCGCTGGCCAGCTCCCTCACGCCGGACCAGATGCAGGAGTCGTACCGCATCAAGCTGAAGGACCCGGAGAAGTACCAGGTCATCGCGACCGCCTTCAACGGGCGGGACGGTGTGCAGTCCGTGCAGGACCAAAAGGGCATTCTGGACAATCTGTTCGGGCTGCTCAACGGCATGAACTGGGCCGCGCGCGCGGTGATGGCGCTGATGCTGGTCGTCGCGCTGATGCTGATCGTCAACACGGTGCGCGTCTCGGCGTTCAGTCGACGGCGTGAGACCGGGATCATGCGCCTGGTCGGTGCCTCCGGCTTCTACATCCAGGCGCCGTTCATCATGGAGGCCGCGGTCGCCGGACTCATCGGCGGCGGTGTCGCCTGCGCGTTCCTGGTGATCGCGCGGTACTTCATCATCGATCACGGGCTCGCACTGTCCGAGAAGCTGAATCTGATCAACTTCATTGGCTGGGACGCCGTTCTGACGAAGCTCCCACTCATTCTCGCGACAAGTCTGCTGATGCCTGCCTTGGCCGCCTTCTTCGCGTTGCGCAAGTACCTGAAGGTGTGACGCATGCCAAGAGGGCCGTACGGTCAACCCGCCGTGCGGCCCTTCGCGTTGTCCTAGACTCACCGGCATGTCAGGTCCCGACCCGTTCTGTCAGCCCCGCCGCCTGCGCCGTGGGGCCGCCCTGACATTGGTGTTCGCGAGCGTGCTCGTCGCCGGTGCGGCCACGGGCTCGCTGCCGACGTCGGACCGCAAGCCCACCCCCGGCGCCACCCGTACCGCCGCTTCCGCCGCCCGGCACGACGAGGTCACCGAGGCCGCCGCCGAGGCCCTGGCCGAGGGAAAGTCCCCGATGGAGGCCGCGCAGCGCGCCGTCAGCCGTAGCGGGGACCGCTGGGACGCCGTCTACTCCCAGGGCGAGTACGAGGAGTTCGAGGAGGCCCTCGACGGCGAGTACACCGGCGTCGGACTGTCGGCGCGGCGTGAGCGGGACGGCCGGATCAAGGTGACCGAGGTGGCCGCCGGTTCACCCGCGGCCGCTGCCGGCATCCGCGCGGGCGACCGGCTGCACAGCATCGACGGCACGAAGGTCGACGGGCGTCCCGTCACCGAGGTCGTCTCCTTACTGCGCGGTGACGCCACCGACGCGGCCGCCGGGACGTCCGTCCGCCTCGGTCTGGAGCGCGGTACGCGCGCGTGGACCCAGGCCCTGCACCGGGCCCGCCTCTCCACCGACTCCGTGACCTCCCAGAAGCTGTCCGACGACGTCACCGCCATCAGGATCGGCGCCTTCACCAAGGGCTCCGGCGACATCGTCCGCAATGCCGTACGACAGGCCCCGGCCGCCTCCGGGATCATCCTCGACCTGCGCGGCAACTCCGGCGGCCTGGTCACCGAGGCCGTCACCGCCGCCTCCGCCTTCCTCGACGGCGGCCTGGTCGCCACCTACGACGTCGACGGCGAGCAGCGCGCCCTGCATGCCGAACCCGGCGGCGACACCGCCAGACCCCTGGTCGCGCTCGTCGACGGCGGCACGATGAGCGCGGCCGAGCTGCTCACCGGCGCCCTGCAGGACCGCGGCCGCGCGGTCGTCGTGGGCTCCCGCACCTTCGGCAAGGGCTCGGTCCAGATGCCGAGCCGGCTGCCCGACGGCTCCGTCGCCGAGCTGACCGTCGGCCACTACCGCACGCCCGCCGGCCGCAGCGTCGACGGCCACGGCATCACCCCTGACCTGGAGGCCGACCGGCAGGCGCTGCAGCGGGCGGAGACGGTCCTGACAGGTCTCGGTCAGTAGCCGCCCGCACCGTAAATCGGCTTCCCCCGGACCCCCTCCGTAGTGCGAAAATGGACGGCACTATGAGCAAGGGAATGTACGTACCGAAGGAGTCCCAGCCCAAGCAGGGCGGGGCGGCGGCCGCGAAGGCCAGGGACGGCGAGAAGGGCGGCAAGCGCAAGATCGTCGCCCAGAACAAGAAGGCCCGGCACGACTACGCCATCATCGACACCTATGAGGCCGGCCTCGTCCTCATGGGCACCGAGGTCAAGTCGCTGCGCGAGGGGCGGACATCGCTGACGGACGGCTTCGTCCAGATCGACCGGGGCGAGGCGTGGCTGCACAACGCCCACATCCCCGAGTACCACCAGGGCAGCTGGACCAACCACTCCGCGCGCCGCAAGCGCAAGCTCCTCCTGCACCGCGAGGAGATCGACAAGCTGGAGGCCAAGTCCCAGGAGACGGGTCACACGATCGTGCCCCTCGCCCTGTACTTCAAGGACGGTCGCGCGAAGGCCGAGATCGCCCTGGCGCGAGGCAAGAAGGAGTACGACAAGCGCCAGACCCTGCGGGAGAAGCAGGACCGGCGGGAGTCGGACCGGGCGATCGCGGCGGCAAAGCGGCGACAGCGGAGCGCCTGACGGGCGGGAATACAGTGGCATCGTCGTGCGTTGGTCACGTACGATGGCACCAACACCGGCCGGCCCGGTGGGCGCATTGAAAAATCAACATGGGGATGATCGGTTTCGACAGCGGCTGTTGAAGCAGGGGAAGCGTGTCGAGGAAGCGGCAATGATCTCGTAAACCATATGTCGCAAAAAATAATCGCCAACACCAAGCGCGATTCCTTCGCCCTCGCTGCCTAAGTAGCGACTTGCGAAGTGTCAGCCCGGGGCTGTTCCCGACCCGGATCCTGGCATCAGCTAGGGAACTAAACCTTGATCCCGGTCACGGGGTGAAGAGGGAAACCAAACAGTGACTGGGCCCGTCGGCGACTTGTTCGCGTGATCGCCGGGGCCGAGAAAATCGCAGCGGACTGCACACGGAGAAGCCCTGATTCTGCACCGTTGGACGCGGGTTCGATTCCCGCCATCTCCACGATTCGGGAGGTTTCCGAACCTCCTTCCCCCATGTGGGCAAAGGCCTCGCCGCCTCCGGGCAGCGGGGCCTTTGCCATGCTGACCGCCTGAACCAGAGTGACCTGTGACACTGCTGTGACCGGAGGTGTGGGTTCCGCCACAGCCTGGGGGTGCGGACCCTGGTGAGGTGGGCGGATGCCTACCGCCTCGCGCACCGTTCCCGCCGCCCTCGCCGGTGCTCTGCTGCTTGCCGCGTGTGGTTCCCAGAGCGCCTCGCAGGGCGACGACGCAACCGGTGCCGGCGGCGACGTTCGGGTCCGAGCCGACGCGCTGTGCCCGGCCGACTTCTCGCAGTACGGCAGTCCGCCGCCGTCCTCCGAGCCGTCCGTCACCCCCTCCGGTACGCCGACGCCGCTTCCCCTGCCCTCCTCCGATGGTCCGGGCGAGGACGGGGTCAAGGTCACCGGCCTGTACGCCTGGGGTGCGGAAAGCGGATGCGCGGCGGACTTCTCCGCCGAGTTCGAGGTCACCAACCGAGGGACGAAGGCGGCCACTTATACGGTGACCATCGGGTTCCTGACGAGTTCCGGAGGCGCGGTCGACAACGTCGAGAAGACCGTCGAGTCGGTCGGGCCGGGGCAGACCGTCAAGGGGACCGTCGCCATGACGGAGCCGGCCGGGGACGCACCCGAGGTGTCGGGCGTGGAGGTGATCAAGGTACGCAGCGTTCCCGCCGACGAGGCGCCGTCCGCCTCGGGGCCGTGCCCCGCGTCCGGCGTGCACGTCTACGCGGACAAGGGGGACGCCGCCATGGGGCTGCGTGTCGTCGGGCTGCATCTCGTCAACTGCGGCACCGAGACCTACCGGCTCAACGGCTACCCGGAGCTCGAACTCCTCGACGAGGACCACGACAAAGTCGACGGCGTGCGGATCCTCGAGGGGACCGACCGGATCAGCACCGCCACCGGTGGGAGCGGCAGCCCGCAACCCGTTGTTCTGCGGCCGGGTGAGGCCGCGCAGTCGACGTTGGCGTGGCGGAACACCACGGAGGCCGGCGTCGGCGACCCCGTCAACGCGCCGTACGCCCGCGTGCGGGCGAAGCCCGGTGCCGACCCTGTGGTGGTCGAGCCGGAACTGGACCTCGGGACGACGGGGCAGCTCGGCGTCGGGCCGTGGAAGACGGACGAGACGCACCGAGGGACCGACACCGACACCGCGCGGCCGATGCCGCCGTACCCGTCCGTCGTCCCGTCGTCCTTCCCGTCTCCCTGAGCCCTCGGTGATCGGTTTCTTGGTCCTCCTCGCGTGGGCGGGAGCGCTGTACCTGCTCGCCCTTCCGCGTGTCGCGCCCGGCGTCAAGGTCCTTGTCCTCACCACGCCCCGGTGGCCGTGGTGGTCCGGCTTCTGGACGCGGTCCTCGGAATGCCTTCCGCCGCCGCCCGGGTCGTCGCGGTGTTCGGCGTCGTACTGATCGCGCTGAACGGGCTCGTCATGCGCTACGGGGGCGTCGGCGTCTCCAAGGCGTTTCCCCCGCAGGCGTACTGCCTCCACGAGGGCGGCAGCACCGACAGTCCCGCGCCGGGTGCCCAGTTCGTGTTCCGGGTCTGTTCCGTCAGCAGCCTGCTGCTGCTCGCGGCCGGCCTGTGGCAGGTCGCGCGGGACCCGAAGACGCTTGCGCGGCAGTTCCGTACGGGCAGGTCGCTCACTCGGTGAACCACCATGGTGGACGCGTCCGTTATGGTGTCCCACTCCATATCGGCGGGTCGTTCACGCTTCTACGGTCCCTCCGCATGACACAGACCAGAGCCGCAAGTCGTCGCGTCGCCGTCCTGGCCACCCTTCTCATCGCCCTGATCGCAGCCTTCCTCACGCCGGGCAGAGCCACGGCCGCCTCGCTCCAGGAGGTGACCGGGTTCGGCTCCAACCCCGGCGCCCTGCGCATGTTCCGGTACGTCCCCGACGGGCTGCCCGCCGGCCGGCCCGTGGTCGTCGCGCTGCACGGGTGCACGCAGAACGCCTCCGGGTACGGCACCGGCAGCGGATGGATGCAACTCGCCGACCGCTGGGGTTTCTCCGTCGTGCTGCCGCAGCAGCAGACCGCCAACAACGCCTCGTCCTGCTTCAACTGGTTCCAGAGCGGCGACATCGCACGCGGCCAGGGCGAGGCCGCGTCCGTCGCGCAGATGGTCGACCGGCAGCTCGCCGACACCTCCGGCGACGCGTCGCGCGTCTACGTCACCGGGCTGTCCGCCGGGGGCGGGATGACCGCCGTGATGATGGCGGCGTATCCGGAGAAGTTCGCTTCGGGCGGGATCGTCGCCGGGCTGCCGTACGGGTGTGCGCAGGCCGCCGGGTCGCCGTATGTGTGCATGTACGTCGGTGCCACACAGACCCCGAAGCAGTGGGGTGACCGCGTGCGCGCCGCCCGGCCCGGGCACACCGGCCCCTGGCCCACACTGATCGCCTTCCAGGGCACGGCCGACTACACCGTGAAGCCCGTCAACATGACCGACCTGATGCGGCAGTGGACCGATGTGCACGGGGCCGATCAGGCCGCCGACGTCAGCGACACCGTCGCCGGCTACCCCCACCAGGTCTTCAAGGACGCGGGCGGGCGTGCGGTCGTGGAGACGTACAGCATCACCGGGATGGGACACGGGCAGCCCGTCGACCCCGGGAGCGGGAGCGAGCAGTGCGGGAGCGCCGGGGCGTATGTCCTCGACGTGAACCTGTGCGCAGCATTCCGGATGGGGCGGGCCTGGGGGCTGGGCTGAGCCGAAGTGTTCTGTCGTCGCGGGCGGTTGTCACGAGGAGCAGAAACCGAGATCAACGACTGTTCACGCAACCGCCCGCCGCGCCGTACTCCCCCGCTCCGTCATCCTCGGCGCCAGCAACGTCGCCTCCGGTACGGCCTTTCCGCCCAGCTTCTTCACCAGCAACTCCACCGCCCGCGCCCCCACCTCACCGGACGGCAGCGCGATCGACGTCACCGGCACCCGCAGCGACTCGGCCAGCTCGTCCGGGCAGATCGCGGTGACGGACAGGTCACCCGGCACCCGCAGCCCCAGCTCCTCGAAGGCGTCGATCAGCGGCTCCAGGATCGCCTCGTTGTGGACGACGACGCCCGTCAAAGCGGGCTGCTCCCGCAACAGTTGCTCGGCGACAGCGCGAGCCGCCGCGGGTGACGCCGCGCACGGGTGCACGGACGAGGCGAGCCGCCCCCGGTCGGCGGCGGCCGTGAAGCCCTGCACCACCCGCTGGGCGAACGCCGTCTGCCGTACGTACACCTCCGGCGGCGACCCCACCAGCGCCACCACCCGGTGCCCGAGCCCGGCCAGATGCTCCACGCAACGCTCGCCGGCCGCCTTGAAGTCGAGGTCGATGCAGGTCAGCCCGGCCGGCTCGGCGGGGAAGCCGATCAGTACCGACGGCCGGTCCAGCGAGCGCAGCAACGGCAGCCGGGGGTCGGCGAGTTGGACGTCCATCACGATCAGCGCGTCCACCAGCGCGGTGTCCGCGACCCGCCTCAGCCCCTCCTCGCCCTCCTCCTGCGTCAGCAGCAGCACGTCGTGGTCGTGTCCGCGTGCCGTGGTCACCACCGACACCGCGAACTGCATCACCACCGGCACATGGATCCCGGCCCGTAACGGCACCACCAGCGCCAGCACCTTCGATCTGCTGGTGGCCAGCGCGCGGGCGCCGGCGTGCGGGCGGTAGCCGAGGGCGCGGATGGACGCCTCGACGCGCTGCCGGGTCTCCTCGGAGATCGGGCGTTTGCCGCTGAGCGCGTAGGACACGGTGCTGGGGGAGACCCCGGCGTGCCGGGCCACGTCCGTGATCTTGACCATCAGTCCAGCTCCAGGGAGAGAAACGTCGAAGCGCTTCGACGGGGGAAGGTATGGGGGAGCTGTGAGGGCGTCAATGGGTTGCGCGGGAACTTGCGCGGGAACTTGCGCGGGAACTTGCGCGGGAACTTGCGCGGGAATCGGTGAGACGGTTCGGGCCGCCGAACGAACCGAGCGAGACCGCCAGCGCCAGGGTCACCGCTGCGAGGGGCACGCCGTACCCGGCCGTCACCGACAGCTGCTCCACCGCCCAGCCGCCGACGGCACTGCCGCAGGCGATGCCGCCGAGGAGGGCGGTCACGGCGAGGGTCATGCCCTCGTTGAGGCGGTCGGCGGGCGTGCGGTGCTGGAGAAGCGTCATGGCGGTGACCATCGTGGGAGCCGTTGCCATGCCGGCGAGGAGCAGCGCGGCCGCCAGGGCGACGAGGGAGGGCGCCAGGTTCGCGGCCAGGAGGGGGAGGGCCATGAGGGACGCCATCGCGGCCATGCACCACGGCAGCCGGCGTTCCGCCGGGCCCGTCGGCCGCAGCGTGCCGAACAGCAGCCCGGCCGCGCCCGAGGCCGCCGCCTGGAGGCCGAGCAGGACACCCGCCGCCGTGCGGCTGCCCTGCGCGTCGGCGAAGGCGATCGTGACCACCTCCATCGAGCCGAACACCGCGCCGGTGGCCAGGAAGGCGGTGAGCAGCCGGGGGATGCCGGGTGAGCGGAGCGGGGACCGGGTCTTCCGGAAGGGTCCGACGGGCGGCTGCGTCGAACGCTGTGCGGTGAACAGCAGCATGCCGGTGAGCAGCAGCACCGCGCCGACCAGCGTGCCCGCCTCCGGGAAGAGCGTCCCGCACAGCAGGGCCGCGAGCACCGGGCCCAGCATGAAACACAGCTCGTCCGCGGCCTGCTCGAAGGAGTTCGCGGTGTGCAGGGCCTCGGCGTCGCCGCGCAGCAGATGGGCCCAGCGGGCGCGGGACATGCCGCCGATGTTGGGGGTCGTCGCGGTGGCGGCGTAGGCGGCGAAGAGGGTCCAGTCGGGGGCGTCGTAGTGCACACAGAGCAGCAGGGCCAGGCTGCCGAGGACCGCCAGCAGCGTGGCCGGTACGGCGATCCGGGCCTGGCCGTGGCGGTCGACGAGCCGGGCGACCCACGGAGCGACCACCGCGGTCGCCGCGAGGCCGGTCGCGGTGACGGCGCCGGCGAGGGCGTACGAGCCCCGCGTGCCGGCGATCATCACGACCGCGCTCACGCTGAACATGCCCATGGGAAGCCGGGCGATCAGGTTCCCGGCCGTGAAGGCCCGGGTGCCGGGGATCATGAACAGGCGGCGGTACGGGCCGGGCCGGCGGCCGCCGGAGCGGGGGGAGAAGTCGACGGTGACGAGGGAGTCCGCGGTGACGGTGTGGAGGGGCTGAGGGGTGACGGTGCGGAGGGGCTGAGGGCTGCTGTCCGGCATGGGGACAACCGTCGCCCGTGAACGATCACCGGGTCCAACACTTACTCCGTACCGATTCACGCACCCGTGTTGTAAGTTCGCCGGATGCCCGCCCCGCCCCACCTCGACCCCCGCCTCCTGCGCGCCTTCGTCACCGTCGCCGAGGAACTGCACTTCACCCGCGCCGCGGCCCGTCTCTACGTCGCCCAGCAGGCGCTCAGCAGGGACGTACGGCGGCTGGAGCGGGAGGTGGGCGCCGAGCTGTTCGTACGGACCACCCGGCAGGTGACGCTGACGGCGGACGGCGAGCGGCTGCTGCCGTACGCACGCCGGGTGCTGACGGCGCAGGAGGAGCTCCTCGCCGCCTTCGGACAGGCCCGCCCCCTGCTGGTCGACCTGAACTCCCCGGGGCTCGGCACCCCGCGCCAGGTGCTGCACCGGGCCCGTGAACTCGCCCCGGAACACGAGCTGATGGCCCGCTACGAGAGCGGGCTGACCGGCGCGGCGGGGGAGCTGCTCGCCGGGCGGCTCGACGCGTCGTTCGGGCGCTTCGCGGGGCTGGAACCGGCGCTGCAGGCCCGGCTGGAGCACCAGCTCGTCCGGTACGAGCCGATGGCGATCGTGCTGGCCGAGGACCACCGGCTGGTCTCCCTGGAGGCGGTGCCGCTCGCCGAGCTGGCGGGCGAGACCGTGTACGCGGGGGCGGGGAACCCGCGGACGCCGGAGTGGACCGACCTGGCGCGCCGACTGTTCGAGGGGCGGGGGATCGAGATCGCGCCACCGCTTCCCCTGGCCGTCGGTGACGAGGAGTTCGAGCGGATCATGGCCAAGACCCGCTGCCCGGTGCTCGCCGTGGTGGACTTCCCGGACATGCCCCGGACGGTACGGCGGCCGCTCGTCGACCCCGTTCCGCTGTCACCGGTGTCGTTGGTGTGGCGGAAGGGGCTGGTGCATCCGGCGTTCGACGCGCTGCGTCGGGCGGCGGCCGGGCTGGCGGCCGAGGAGGGGTGGCTGCGGCTGCCGGTCGGGGGCTGGATCCCCGCCATCGACAAGCGCTCGCCGAATGTCCAGAAATGACACCCCGCACACACACAACCTCCGCGTGCGCTACATTCATGGCCCGAGCACGGTGTGGTAAACGGGGCGCTCGAACCTCATGGGGGCTTGGTTCGGTCGACGGGTGCTCGGTGTCGTCTGCGCACCCGGAACTGTCCCGTGGGGGGAAGTGCGCGCGTGAGCAAGTGGCGAGAAGACGCCCGACCTGAAGCAGAGTGGCCCGAACCTGCGTCCCCGACGGGGGAAGTGCGGGGGCTGCCGGGCCGGGGTCGGGGCCGGGCCGGGGAGACCCAGGCCTTCCCGGAGACCGCGAGTACGTCGGCCGTACAGGACGACGACCGCGATCCGGAGACCAGGGCGATCGCCCTGCGCGATCCCTGGGCGGAACCCGAGGAGAGCGGACGCGCCGGCGGTGCGGCGGGCAGGCAGGCCGAGACGTCCCCCGAGATATCCGGCGCGCCCACCCACGACCCCCACGAGGTCACCGTCCAGCTCGACGCCGTAGGCCTGCACCTGGGTCAGCTGGTCCCCGGGCAGCCGGGACCCGCGCGGCCGGGCGGGGCGCAGGACGCCTCCGACGGGCCCGTGTTCGTGGACGAGTCGGGCCGCAGAAGCCGTACGTTCCGCCGGATAGGCATGGCCGTGGGCCTGGCCTGCGCGATCTACGCCGTCGTCATGGTCGTGACCCTCCTGTCCGGCAGCTCCAACGCTCCCTGGCTGCCCGTCCCGGACCAGAACGGCAAACCGGCCGGCAAGGTCGACAGCCCCCCGCTGCCCGCACAGTCGGCCCAGCCCACCGCCACCGGCGTCGAAACCCCGGGCAGCACGCCGACGGCCGGCCCCGACACCACGCCGGTGCCGGGCGACGCCGACGCCACCGCCCCCGGCACCGCCACCACCCCCGACGCGTCGGGCACGTCCGCCGACCCCACGCCCACCGCGACGCGGACGGCCCCCGACCCCGGCACCAGCGACCCGGCCCCGCCCGTTCCGTCGTCGCCGGTCACCAACTCGCCCGCCCCGAGCCCCACCGGCGGCACCTCGGCCGACCCCTCCCCGTCGGCGGGCGGTGACAGCGGGGGCACGAGCGCCGGCACCGGCACGGTGGCGGACGGCCCGCCCCAGCCGGTCCCCGCCGCCCAGGACCAGGCTGCCGCCGCGCTCACCACCCCGTCCCTGTAGTCCCTGGAGTACCACCTCTGATGGCATCCCGCCCAAGCCGTCAAGGGGCCGGCCGGACCGGAGCCCGCGACGGCTCCCGACGCCGCCGCCTGCCCCTGCGCTATCTGCTGCCCGTGCTCGTCCTCGTCGCCCTGATGGCGATGCTGATGCTGCGCGGCTACGTGCACAGCGAGATCCTGGCCGACCACCGCGTCCGCCCGCCGGCCGCCACCGACCGCGTACCGGAGCGGATCCTGAACGGCGGCCCGGTCATCGACACGCGCAGCGGCCGCACCACGAGCCTGAGCGTGCCCGACCACCGCCTCGTCCTCACCTTCGACGACGGCCCGGACCCGGTCTGGACGCCGAAGGTCCTGGACGTGCTGAAGAAGCACGACGCGCACGCCGTCTTCTTCGTCACCGGCACCATGGCCTCTCGCTATCCCGACCTGGTCAAGCGCATGGTGGAGGAGGGCCACGAGGTCGGCCTGCACACCTTCAACCACCCCGACCTCTCCTACCAGTCGAAGCAGCGCATCGACTGGGAGCTGTCCCAGAACCAGCTCGCGATATCCGGCGCCGCCGGCATCCGCACCTCGCTCTTCCGCCCGCCGTACTCCTCGTTCTCCGCCGCGATGGACAACAAGTCCTGGCCGGTGACCGAGTACATCGGCAGGCGCGGCTACATCACCGTCGTCAACAACACCGACAGCGAGGACTGGCGCAGGCCCGGCGCCGACGAGATCATCCGCCGCTCCACCCCGGCCGACGGCAAGGGCGCGATCGTCCTGATGCACGACTCCGGCGGCGACCGCAGCCAGACGGTGGCGGCGCTGGACCGGTTCCTGCCCGACATGAAGGACCGGGGCTACGAGTTCGACAACCTCACCGAAGCCCTCGACGCGCCCAGCGCGCACACGCAGGTCAGCGGCCTGGAGCTGTGGAAGGGCAAGGCATGGATCGTCCTCGTCCAGGCCTCGGAGAACATCACCGACGTGCTGGTGGCCGGCTTGGCGGTGGTCGGCTCCCTCGTCATCGGCCGCTTCGTCCTGATGCTCGTCCTCTCCGGCTGGCACGCCCGCCGCGTCCGGCGCCCCGGCTTCCGCTGGGGACCGCCGGTCACCGAACCGGTGTCGGTGCTGGTCCCGGCGTACAACGAGGCCAAGTGCATCGAGAACACCGTCCGTTCCCTGATGGCGAGCGAGCACCCGATCGAGGTGATCGTCGTCGACGACGGTTCCTCCGACGGCACGGCCCGCATCGTCGAGGCAATGGGGCTGCCCAACGTCCGGGTCGTCCGTCAGCTCAACGCGGGCAAGCCGGCCGCGCTCAACCGGGGCCTTGCGAACGCCCGTTACGACATCATCGTCATGATGGACGGCGACACCGTCTTTGAACCCTCCACCGTCCGCGAACTCGTCCAGCCCTTCGGCGACCCGCAGGTCGGCGCCGTCGCGGGCAACGCGAAGGTCGGCAACCGCGACTCGCTCATCGGCGCATGGCAGCACATCGAGTACGTGATGGGCTTCAACCTCGACCGCCGCATGTACGACGTCCTGCGCTGCATGCCGACGATCCCGGGCGCGGTGGGAGCGTTCCGCCGATCGGCGTTGGAACGAGTCGGCGGCATGAGCGACGACACCCTCGCCGAGGACACCGACATCACCATGGCGTTGCACCGCGACGGCTGGGGAGTCGTCTACGCGGAGAACGCCCGCGCCTGGACCGAGGCCCCGGAAACGGTCCAGCAGCTGTGGTCCCAGCGCTACCGCTGGTCGTACGGCACGATGCAGGCCATCTGGAAGCACCGCCGCGCCCTTCTGGACCGGGGCCCGTCGGGCCGCTTCGGCCGCGTGGGCCTGCCGCTGGTGTCCCTGTTCATGGTCCTGGCCCCCCTCCTGGCCCCGCTGATCGACGTGTTCTTGTTGTACGGCATCATCTTCGGCCCCACCGGCAAGACGATCATGGCCTGGCTGGGCGTCCTGGCGATCCAACTGTTCTGCGCGGCGTACGCCTTCCGCCTGGACCGCGAACGCATGACCCACCTCATCTCGCTCCCGCTCCAGCAGATCCTCTACCGCCAGCTCATGTACGTGGTCCTCCTCCAGTCCTGGATCACCGCCCTGACGGGTGGCCGGCTGCGGTGGCAGAAGCTGCGGCGGACGGGCGTCGTGGGCGCCCCTCTCGGGGCGGTGCCGAGCCAGCGGGGCGCGGAGACGGACGACCGGAGGCCGGTGGGATGAGCAACAGATACACAGAGGGCCCGGTCACCGGGACGACACCGTCGTCGTACGGCATCCCGCTGCAACGGACGCCCGACACCGCCCCGGACACGGCGGCGGCCCCGCCGGCGAAGCCGCCCGCCGGCCGGGACCGCTACCTGGACCTCCTGCGCTCGATAGCTCTGGTCCGCGTGGTCGTCTACCACCTGTTCGGCTGGGCGTGGCTGACCGTGCTGTTCCCGTCGATGGGCGTGATGTTCGCGCTGGCGGGTTCGCTGATGGCGAGGTCGCTGAAGCGCCCTGCCTGGGGTGTCATCCGGGGCAGGATCAGGCGGTTGCTGCCACCGCTGTGGGCGTTCAGCGCGGTGGTGCTGACACTGCTGTTCGCGGGTGGCTGGAACCCGACGAAGAACACCGAGGAGAGCCCCACCTGGGCCCTGCTGGAACTGGTCAACTACGTCATCCCGATCGGCGCTCCGCCGTTCCCCTGGCACATCGGCTCCAAGTCGGGCCTGCTGGAGGACACCTGGGCGGTACAGGCGTCTGGCCCGCTGTGGTACCTGCGGGCGTACCTGTGGTTCGTGGTCGCCTCCCCGCTCCTGCTGTGGGCGTACCGCAGGGCCCCTTGGCCGACGCTGTTGGCCCCGCTGGGCCTGACGGCGATCGTCGGCACCGGCCTGGTGAAGATCCCCGGCGAAACGGGCAACGCGGTCACGGACTTCGCGATCTACGGCGGCTGCTGGGTCCTGGGCTTCGCGCACCACGAGGGCCTGCTGCGTCAGATCCCGCGGTATGTGGCGGTCTCCTGCTCGTCCCTCCTCATGGCCTTCGGCCTGTGGTGGGCGTCGGGCCACCTCGGCGCGGACGGCTGGGATCTGAACGACATTCCACTGGCCCAGGCGACATGGTCGTTCGGCTTCGTCGTCATCCTGCTCCAGTACTCCCCGTCCTGGCAGGAACTGCCGGGCCGGCTGGCGAAGTGGGACCGCGTCGTGACGTTGTCCAACAACCGCGCGGTCACGATCTACCTCTGGCACAACATGCTGATCATGGCCACGATCCCGATCATCGACCTCGTCTACGAGCTTCCGTTCATGCAGGGCGACAGCGCGGTGGCGGCGATGGACGCGACGTACATGCTGTGGATGTTCTGCCTGGTCTGGCCCCTGATCGGTCTCGCGATCCTGACGGTCGGCTGGATCGAGGACATCGGGGCGCGGCGGAGGCCGCGGTTGTGGCCGGATGGTGGGAGGCGTGGGGGTCGGCGCGGGATTCGCCGTCAGTGACCGAACGCTCGTGCCGCCGGAGGACGCGTCGGTGCCGGGCGCACCATCGCAGCCGGCCGACGGGCGCCTCACCGGACGACGGTCGGACAGCAGACCCCGTCCTCCGTCGGCTGGCGGTGATCAGAGCTCGGGAGCGAGCAGGGTAAGCCGCAGCACCGCGGCGACGGCGAGCACCGTGGGGATGACGTACCACCACCTGCGCAGCCACTCCGCTTTCACGAACACCCACGTCAGACCCGCGGTAACCGCCGCCAGAGCCAAAGCAAGGCCCGAGGCGAACTGCGAGTGCGCGACGCTCTCGCTGCCCCAGGGCCCGGCGGGCTCCGCCATGTACGCGAGGAAGACGACGTATCCCGTAATCGCATGTCCCAACGTCAAAAGGAAGCCGCATACGACGGATCCGACCCCGAATCGGGACTGAGCTGCTGGTGCTCCGCCCAGTGACGTCTAGGTCGTTGAGGGCGGAATCGGACCGCTCACTTGAGGGCCTCCTTCGCGTCGTCGAGATTCCGGTCGAAGCCCCGGCCGTACGCTTGGGCATTCGGATCCTCGTAGTAGGAGCCGCCGTTGTAGCGGGTGGCAAGTTCTTGCATCTGCGCGCGGGTCATCTGTTCCGACGGATTGGCTATCGCCGACTCAGCAGATGAGCCGGTCCACAGCCAAGCAGAAGCCGACCAGACTGCGATGTCAGTGACAGCCCGTAGGGTGCGCGCAACGTCTCAAGGAGGAACTCCCGTGGGATTCTCGGGCCACCTGGTCTTTGCGCGCAGCAACCGTCCGTTGCTGGAGGCCCTCGTGTTCGACAGCCTCGATGAAGAGCTGGAGGACGCCGTGCACGTATGGGAGCCGCGGCCTGACGGCTGGCAGACGCTCCAGCTCGATCAAGGGATATGGCACGACGAATACCTGCCTGTCTTGGTCGATTGGAGCAAGGCGCCTGCCTGCGTCGCCGACATCTCCGACAGCGACATCGCCCTGGTGACCGGCCTGGATGCCACCGGACAGCGCTGGCAGGCGTGGCTCAACTTGGACAACGCCGCGCGGCTGCTCGTCGACGAACCCGAGGACGTGGACGATGTGATCGAATGGCTGGACACACCTGAGTTTCACGATGCCGTCAGACGCAAGCGCGCGGAACTCGACTTGGAAGTCCCATCCGACGCCGCCGGCGCCCTCGCATGGGCCGCAGCCGCCGACATCCCTGCCACAGCGCAGCAATCCAGGATCGAAGAGCTGCTTCGTTCCCAAGAGGCCTTCGCCGAAGACCTCTTCAGCACGCTGCTCGACGAACTGGGATTTCCCCAGTGCGCGCGCTGCTTGTGAGGATGCGGGATCTGTACAGCAGCGGATGACTCCCCGACGCCCGTGTGAAAAACTGCCCCGCGTTGCGGACGTGAAGACGGTGACCCGGCGGGGGAGTTGGTTGCGGGTGAGCAAGCGGCAGGTGCAGAAGATGCTGCAGTTGATGGCCGGGGGTGGGCCGGTTCAGCTCACCAGTCCCATGGCCTCCGTGAAGAAGCTCGCCCGGCTCGCCTTCATCGCCCAGCAGTTCGGGTACGAGTACGCGGACGCACGGCAGACCGGCGGTCGCAACAACGCGCTCGTGATGATGATCGTGCCCGATCCCAGCCCGCACGCCCGTGCGCGGGCCGCGCAGAACTGGGCGCAGTATCCGAACGCCGGCGACGGCGTCTCGCTGCCGCCCCTCGTGCCGGACGCCCTCGAGCTCCTCAAGGCGCGGATCAACTTCGACCTCACCGGCCGGCACTCCGAGAAGCAGCGGCTGGGGTACGCGGCGGTCGTCATCACTGTCGGGTCCTTTGTCGTCACCGTGAACATCGGCGGGGACACCGGCCTCCTCATCGGCGGGATCATGTGGGCCGTGACCATGGGCCTGCTCGGCTTCGCGCTCACCTGGGGCCGGAAGCGCAACGCCAAGTTCGCGGCCCTTCTCCAGGCCGCCGGGTTCGCGCCGGTCACCGACGAGAGCGGGCGGCTGCGGTATCTGCCGCCGGGGGCGCAGCTTCCGGGGCACGGGAATCCGTTCGCGAGTGGGCCGTACGGGGGGCCGGCCGCGGGGCCGTACGGTGGTCAGCCGGGTGCGCCCGGTGGTTACGGGCAGCAGCAGGCGCCGGGGCCGTACGTCCCTCCGCCTGCGTCCGGGACGCCGGGGCCCTACGCCCCTCCTCCGCCCGCGTCCGGGCCGTACCCCGCCGCCCCCCAGGCCCAGCCCCAGCCGGGGCCCCAGCCATACGGCCACCCTCAGCCGTATCCACAGCAGTCACCCCAGCCCCACCAGCCCCAGGCCCACCACCCTCAGCCCCAGCAAAACCCCCATTGGCAGCCCCCACAGCACTGACCCGGCACCAACCCGGCACCACCCCGGGCCGCCCCCGGGCCACCCCGCACCGAAGAACCTCTCATCCCGCTCCCACCCAGGGTGAGAGCAAAGTTCCTTTCCGGTCACCCACAGCCACAGACCGGAAACGCGCCCTCCCTACCTTCGGGACTCAACCGCTCAGAGCAGTACCCGAGTCCCGGAGCACCGTGGAGGCGTCATGACAGCCCCGAGTACAGCCCCCGCACCCCCGAGCAGGGGCGGCCGCTGGATCCAGCACTGGGATCCGGAGGACGAGACCTTCTGGAACGAGACGGGTGAGAAGGTCGCCCGGCGGAACCTGTTCTTCTCCGTTCTCTCCGAGCACATCGGGTTCTCGATCTGGACCCTGTGGTCCGTGATGGTGCTCTTCATGGGGCCGGAGTACGGGCTCACCCCCGCCGACAAGTTCACGATCGTCTCGATGGCCACGCTGGTCGGCGCCATCGTCCGGGTGCCGTACACCTTCGCCGTCGCCATCTTCGGTGGCCGGATGTGGACGGTCATCTCGGCGAGCCTGCTGCTCCTGCCGACGGTCGCCGCGTTCGCCGTGATGGAGCCGGGGACGTCGTTCACCACGTTCCTGCTGTGCGCGATGCTGGCCGGTGTCGGCGGCGGGAACTTCGCCTCCAGCATGACCAACATCAACGCCTTCTTCCCCCTCCGTAAGAAGGGGTGGGCGCTCGGTCTGAACGCCGGCGGCGGCAACATCGGCGTGCCCGTGGTGCAGCTCGTCGGTCTCGCGGTCATCGGCGCCAGTGGCGGCCCGCGCGTGCTGCTCGGGATCTACATCCCGTTCATCGTGATCGCCGCCGTCCTCGCGTGGCTCAAGATGGACAGCATCTCGTCCGTAAGGAACGACACCGGCGCAGCCAAGGACGCCGTGAAGGAGGCCCACACCTGGATCATGTCCTTCCTCTACATCGGCACGTTCGGTTCGTTCATCGGGTACAGCTTCGCCTTCGGACTGGTCCTCCAGACCCAGTTCGGCCGTACGCCGCTGCAGGCCGCCTACGTCACCTTCATCGGCCCGCTGCTCGGTTCCCTGATCCGCCCGCTGGGAGGCGCGCTCGCCGACCGGTTCGGCGGCGCGAAGATCACGCTGTGGAACTACGTCGCCATGGCCGCCGCCACCGCGGTCATCATCGTGGCCTCGATGCAGAAGTCGCTGCCGCTGTTCACCACCGCGTTCATCGCCCTGTTCGTCCTGTCCGGTCTCGGCAACGGCTCGACGTTCAAGATGATCCCCGGCATCTTCCACAACAAGGCCCTCGCCAAGGAACTCACCGGTGAGGAGGCCGCCGCCTACGGCCGCCGGCTGTCCGGCGCCTCCATGGGCCTCATCGGCGCGGTGGGTGCGCTCGGCGGGCTCGGGATCAACCTGGCCTTCCGCCAGTCGTTCCTGAGCGTGGGCTCCGGCACCGGCGCCTTCGTCGCCTTCCTGGCCTTCTACGGCCTGTGCTTCGTGGTCACCTGGGCCGTATACCTTCGCCGCCCGGCCGCCTCGGAGACCAACGCCACACCGGCCTCAGAGGCAAAGCCGCAGCTCAGCTACGCCGAGGTGTGACGTAACACGGGCGACATCGAGCCGAACCGAGCCTGTCACGCACCGTTGACAGGCTCGATCGGCATGTAGGTGCAACGACTCGAGTGCGGGACGAGAGTTATGTACGAGCAACAACAGCGACCGGATCAGCCGGCGAGGCAGGCGGCGGACATGGTGGGACAGCGGGCGGAACACGGGCCCCTCGCCGGGTTCACCGTGGGCGTGACGGCCGCGCGCCGGGCCGACGAACTCGGGGCGTTGCTGCAGCGGCGCGGCGCCGCCGTCCTGCATGCTCCCGCCCTGCGCATCGTGCAGCTCGCCGACGACAGCGAGCTGCTCGCCGCCACCAAGGAGCTCATCGACCGCGTACCGGATGTGGTCGTGGCCACCACCGCGATCGGTTTCCGGGGCTGGGTCGAGGCCGCCGACGGGTGGGGGCTCGGGGAGGCGCTCCTGGACCGGCTGCGCGGGGTGGAGCTGCTCGCGCGCGGGCCGAAGGTGAAGGGGGCGATCCGGGCCGCGGGGCTGACCGAGGAGTGGTCGCCGTCCTCCGAATCCATGGCCGAGGTGCTCGACCGGCTGCTGGAGGAGGGCGTCGACGGGCGGCGGATCGCCGTACAACTGCACGGGGAGCCGCTGCCCGGGTTCGTGGAGTCGCTCAGGGCGGGCGGGGCCGAGGTCGTCGGCGTTCCCGTCTACCGGTGGATGCCGCCGGAGGATCTCTCGCCGGTCGACCGGCTGCTGGACGCCACCGTCTCGCGCGGGGTGGACGCGCTCACCTTCACCAGCGCGCCGGCCGCCGCGTCCCTGCTGTCCCGGGCCGAGGAGCGCGGGCTGCTGCCCGAACTGCTCGCCGCGCTCCACCACGACGTGCTGCCGGCCTGCGTCGGGCCGGTCACCGCGCTGCCGTTGCAGGCCCGCGGCGTCGACACGGTGCAGCCCGAGCGTTTCCGGCTGGGTCCCCTCGTACAGCTGCTGTGCCAGGAGCTGCCCGCGCGGGCGCGGTCGCTGCCGATCGCCGGGCACCGGGTGGAGATCCGCGGGCATGCGGTGCTGGTGGACGGCGACCTCAAGCCCGTACCGCCCGCCGGGATGTCACTGCTGCGCGCGCTGTCCCGGCGGCCCGGCTGGGTGGTCGCGCGTTCCGAGCTACTGCGCGCGCTGCCCGGCGCCGGCCGGGACGAGCACGCCGTGGAGACGGCGATGGCCCGGCTGCGTACGGCGCTGGGGGCGCCGAAGCTGATCCAGACGGTCGTCAAGCGCGGCTACCGGCTCGCCCTGGATCCGGCTGCCGATGCGAAGTACGCGGACGTGTGACGGCCGGACAGGAGTAGCGCGCGGGCTTGAACGCGCGCTCGCACAAGCGGGTGTCCAGGAGCGCTCGGTACGCGGGGTTCCGGTCGCCGCGGTGGGCAGGCACTGTGAGAGGGAACGGTTCCTCAGCCTCCCCCGGCTAGGCGGTGACGCGCGCATGGCACTGGGTACGGCCCCGGCCCCGTACGAGCTGCGGTTCGACGCCGGGCGGATCTGTCTGGACCTGCTGGCGACCACCCACCCGGTGGAACGGCTCGGCTCCGTCGAGGTGCTGCGCGCCTGGATCACCGGGTCGGGGCTCGTCCCGCCCGGTACCCCGCTGGCGCACGCCGACGCCTCCTGGCTGGTCGGCGTCCGTGAACTGCGCGTCCACGTCGGCCAGTTGGTGCACGGCACGCCGGCGCCCACGACCCGGCCGTACGATCTCGCGCTCGCCCGCGTCAACGACATCGCCCGCACCGCACCACCGGCGCCGCGCGCCCTGCGCGCCGAGGACGGCACGCTCGTACGGGAGTTGGCCGGGCCCCCTGAGTGCGCCGCACTGCTCGGTGCGATCGCCCGGGACGCCGTGGAGCTGCTCACCGATCCCGTCGCCCGGGCGAGCCTGCGGCAGTGTGCGGGCGACGACTGTCCGATCGTCTACCTCGACACGTCCCGGGGCCGGCGCCGGCGCTGGTGTTCCAGTGAGGTGTGCGGGAACCGGGAGCGGGTCGCCCGGCACCGGCGTCGCACGGCCGCTCTCACTCGCGGCTGACGGCCCTTTATGTGCCTTCTGCGGCATGTCTGTTGGTGTGTCGTCGAAGTGATTTCGACAACATCGCGTTTCGGACTCCGAACGCCCCATCGCCGTGACGATCTTGCCAGTGTGGCGAAAACGTAAAGGTGAAGCGGGGGGATTGTGTACCCATGTCCCCCTCGTCACGTCACTCCGAAGAAAACTGTCACCTCACTTTGAACACACAACAGCTCGCGTCCGTACCCGGTGTTGAGCGACCGACTGGGGGAACCCCCGGACACCGGAGGTGGGCGTGCGCAAGGATGCGGCCGTGGCCAATGAACGTGGATCGAGGGCCCGACATCGCATGTCCCAGCCCTCGGAACCTGACGAGGAGCTGATGCGTGCGCTGTATCGAGAGCACGCCGGACCGCTGCTCGCGTACGTGCTGCGCCTGGTCGCCGGAGACCGGCAGCGAGCCGAGGACGTCGTGCAGGAGACGCTCATCCGTGCCTGGAAGAACGCCGGTCAGCTCAACCGAGCGACCGGATCGGTACGCCCCTGGCTGGTGACGGTCGCCCGGCGCATCGTCATCGACGGCCACCGCAGCCGGCAGGCCCGGCCGCAGGAGGTCGACCCGTCGCCGCTGGAGGTCATCCCCGCGGAGGACGAGATCGACAAGGCGCTGTGGCTGATGACGCTGTCGGACGCACTCGACGACCTGACCCCGGCCCACCGGGAGGTGCTCGTCGAGACGTACTTCAAGGGGCGTACCGTCAATGAGGCGGCAGAGACGCTGGGCATACCCAGTGGAACCGTGCGTTCACGGGTGTTCTACGCCCTGCGTTCGATGAAGCTGGCACTGGAGGAGCGGGGGGTGACGGCGTGATGAACCCATACGGGGGATACGGAGCAGGGGGTCCGGGTATGTCTGGCCCCATGCAGGGAACACAGGGCGGCGGATCAGTGGGCCCGAACGAACACGAGACCGTCGGTGCCTACGCCCTCGGGATTCTCGACGACGCCGAAGCAACCGCTTTCGAGGCCCACCTCGCCACCTGTGAGTGGTGCGCCCAGCAGCTCGACGAGCTCGCCGGGATGGAACCGATGCTGGCCGCTCTCGCCGATCTGCCCGGTGCCGGCACGCCCTCGATCGGCGAGTCGCTGTCCGCCAGGCCCAGCCCGCGGCTCGCGGAGAAGCTGGTCGACGAGGTCGCCGAGCGCCGTGCCCAGAAGCGCCGTCGCGGTATGTACATGGTGGCCGCGGCCGCCGCGCTGATCGTCGGCGGCCCGCTGGTCTCCGTCGCGGCGACCGGGGGCGACGACTCGGGGGGCGGCAACGTCCCGCTCCAGGCGTCCAGCCCCGCCAAGGCCGCGTTCGACGGTATGCCCGACCGGGTCACCGCGACCGACCCGAAGACCAAGGTCAGCGCGACCGTGGCCATGGAGGAGAAGCCGCACGGCACCGACGCCGTTCTGGAACTCAAGGGTGTCAAGGGCCCCGAGAAGTGCTCCCTGATCGCCGTCGGCAAGAACGGCGAGCGCGAGACGCTCAGCAACTGGTCCGTCCCGAACTGGGGCTACGGCCTCCCGGACGCCAAGACCGAGCAGGCCAAGAACCCGCTCTACGTCCAGGGCGGCGCCGCCTTCACCCCCAACGAGATCGACCACTTCGAGATCATGACCTTCGACGGTGAGCTGCTGGCCGAGGTCGACGTGTAAGTCGTACGACAGGCCCCGGGGGCGTTGTGGACAACGGACCCGGGGCCCATACGTAGCCTTTCCGGGTCCTCTTCGCGTACGGTGGACGGCTGCCCAGCACGTCAGAAGGGGGCCCGGTGGCCGCTCAGGCTCAACAGGAAACCGCGCTCGGCTCGGTCCATGACTCCGTACGCGACCGGGAGATCGGCGTGGAACAGGAACACCTGGACAGGGTGTACCGCCGCCTGGAGGAGAAGATCCACGAGGCGGAGTTCCTCATGCAGGACGCGGCCCGACGCGGCCAGGTCGGCACGCCCGGTGCGCTCGCCGAGCGCGACGCACAGGTCTTCCGGGCGGGCGTCCACCTGAACCGGCTGAACAACGAGTTCGAGGACTTCCTCTTCGGCCGCATCGACCTGCTGCCCGGCAAGGACGGCAAGAAGGGCCCGGACGGCGCGTACACCGCGGTCGAGCCCGCCGAGGGCGCGGTCCGCGACGACGGCACGGCCGACATCGCCGAGACCCTGCACATCGGCCGCATCGGCGTCCTCGACCAGGACTACGCGCCGCTGGTCATCGACTGGCGGGCCCCCGCCGCGGCCCCCTTCTACCGCTCCACGCCGGTCGACCCCGGCCGGGTGGTCCGCCGCCGGGTCATCCGCTCCAAGGGCCGCCGCGTCCTCGGCGTCGAGGACGACCTGATGCGCCCCGAGCTGAAGGCGTTCCTCGACGGCGACGAACTGCCCGTCATCGGCGACGGTGCCCTGATGGCCGCCCTCGGCCAGGCCCGCAGCCACACCATGCGGGACATCGTCGCCTCCATCCAGGCCGAGCAGGACCTGGTCATCCGCGCCCCCGCCGCCTCCGTGACGTACGTCGAGGGCGGCCCCGGCACGGGCAAGACCGCCGTCGCCCTGCACCGCGCGGCATACCTCCTCTACCAGGACCGGCGCCGCTATGCGGGCGGCATCCTGATCGTCTCGCCGACCCCGCTGCTGGTCGCGTACACCGAGGGCGTGCTGCCCTCCCTCGGCGAGGAGGGCCAGGTCGCCATCCGCGCGATCGGTTCGCTCGTCGACGGCGCCGAGGCCGCGCTGTACGACTCCCCGTCCGTGGCCCGCGCCAAGGGCTCGTACCGCATGCTCAAGGTGCTGCGGAAGGCCGCCCGCGGAGCGCTGGAGCTGAACGATTCACCGCAGCGCCTCCGAGTCGTCGCCTTCGGCCGGCGGCTCGAACTGGAGGCCGCCGAGCTGGAGCGGATCCGGCGCACCGCACTGGGCGGCACGGCTCCGGTGAACCTGCTGCGTCCACGGGCGCGCAGGCTGCTCCTCGACGCGCTGTGGGAGCAGTCGGGCGGCGCGACCCGCCACTCCGACCCCGAGCTCGCCGCCGAGCTGCGCTCCTCGTTCGACGAGGACGTGACATCCGAGGACGCCTTTGTGGGCTTCCTCGACGCCTGGTGGCCGGAGCTGACCCCGCAGCATGTGCTGCGGGCCATGGCCGACGAGAAGCGGCTGGGCCGCTGGGCCCGCCGGATCCTGAACCCGGGCGAGGTGCGCAAGGTGGCCCGCTCGCTCAGGCGGGACGGCCACTCCGTGCACGACATCGCCATGCTCGACGAGCTGCAGGCCACCCTCGGTGTCCCCGCCCGCCCCCGGAAGAAGCGCGAGCTCGACCCGCTCGACCAGCTCACCGGCCTGGAGGAGCTGATGCCGGTGCGCGAGGAGTCGCAGCGCGAGCGGGCCGAGCGGCTGGCGCAGGAGCGCACCGAGTACGCGCACGTCATCGTCGACGAGGCCCAGGACCTCACGCCCATGCAGTGGCGCATGATCGGCCGGCGTGGCCGGCACGCCACCTGGACGGTGGTCGGCGACCCGGCCCAGTCCTCCTGGTCCGACCCGGACGAGGCGGCCGAGGCCCGCGACGAGGCGCTCGGCACCCGCCCCCGCCGCCGCTTCCGCCTCACCGTGAACTACCGCAACCCGGCCGAGATCGCCGAACTGGCGTCCAAGGTGCTGGCCCTCGCCATGCCCGGCTCCGAGTCGCCGTCGGCGGTGCGTTCCACCGGCGTCGAGCCGCGCTTCACGGTCGTACGGGAGTCCCTGGGGCACACCGTGCGCGAGGAGGCGGCCCGGCTCCTCGACCGGGTGGACGGCACGGTCGGTGTGGTGGTGGCCATGAACCGGCGTGAGGAGGCCCGGCGCTGGCTCGCCGGGCTCGGTGACCGGGTGGTGGCGCTCGGCAGCCTGGAGGCGAAGGGCCTGGAGTACGACGCGACGGTGGTCGTCTCGCCCGCGGAGATCGCCGACGAGTCGCCCGCCGGGCTGCGGGTGCTGTACGTCGCCCTGACCCGGGCCACCCAGCAGCTGACGGTCGTCTCCGACGCGCGCGACGAGCCGGACGCGGCCGGGGTGCCTGACCTGCTCAGAGACTGACGCGGAAGAGGCCGACCCGGATGGACTCCCGGGACGGGAATGGCCGTGCGGGATCCGTTTGTTAGCCTTGACGTGACACCGGCCCGATCCAAGCCCCCGGGCCCAACCTTCGTCGCTTCGAGCGACCACTTGCCGCGAGGCGAGCATGGCGGGTCGGTGTCACTGACTTGTGAGAGGCCCACGTCACGATGTGACGTGGGCCTCTTTCGTTGCCTGATCGTTTCTCGTATGGTGGAAGAAGTTTTCCGAAATCACATCCCTGGGTGTGAACTAAATGAGCGCAATCCCGGGCGGCTACCGCGTACTCAGGGGTAGGTGCGACGATCGGACGGCACAACGCAGCATTCGGTGAAAGCAGAGGAAGTCGGCCATGGCAACGGCGCCCAGCGTCTCCTACTCGATGACCATCCGGCTGGAGGTGCCCGCGAGCGGAACCGCCGTCTCGCAGCTCACCACCGTCGTGGAGTCCTCCGGAGGCTCGGTGACCGGCCTCGACGTCACCGCGTCCGGCCACGAGAAGCTCCGTATCGACGTCACCATCGCGGCGACCTCGACCGGCCACGCCGACGAGATCGTGGAGAAGCTCCGCGGCATCGAGGGCATCACGCTCGGCAAGGTCTCGGACCGTACGTTCCTCATGCACCTCGGCGGCAAGATCGAGATGGCGTCGAAGCACCCCATCCGCAACCGTGACGACCTGTCCATGGTCTACACGCCGGGTGTGGCCCGCGTCTGCATGGCGATCGCCGAGAACCCCGAGGACGCCCGCCGCCTCACCATCAAGCGCAACTCCGTTGCGGTCGTGACGGACGGCTCCGCCGTGCTGGGCCTCGGCAACATCGGCCCGAAGGCCGCGCTGCCCGTCATGGAGGGCAAGGCGGCCCTCTTCAAGCGGTTCGCCGGCATCGACGCCTGGCCCATCTGCCTGGACACCCAGGACACCGACGCCATCGTCGAGATCGTGAAGGCGATCGCCCCGGGGTTCGCCGGCATCAACCTCGAGGACATCTCCGCCCCCCGCTGCTTCGAGATCGAGGCGCGGCTGCGCGAGGCCCTCGACATCCCCGTCTTCCACGACGACCAGCACGGCACCGCGATCGTCGTCCTCGCCGCCCTCACCAACGCACTTCGCGTGGTGGGCAAGGCAGTTGGGGACGTGCGGGTCGTCATGTCCGGCGCGGGCGCGGCCGGTACGGCGATCCTGAAGCTGCTGCTCGCTGCGGGCGTGAAGCACGCCGTTGTCGCCGACATCCACGGTGTCGTGCACTCCGGCCGCGAGGACCTGGTCGATGCCGCCCCCGACTCGGCGCTGCGCTGGATCGCCGACAACACCAACCCCGACGGCATCACCGGCACCCTCAAGGACGCCGTGCGCGGCGCCGACGTCTTCATCGGCGTCTCGGCTCCCAACGTGCTCGACGGTGACGACGTGGCCGGGATGGCCGACAACGCGATCGTGTTCGCGCTCGCGAATCCGGACCCCGAGGTCGACCCGGCAATCGCTCGTCAGACCGCGGCAGTTGTGGCCACCGGCCGCTCCGACTTCCCCAACCAGATCAACAACGTCCTGGTCTTCCCGGGCGTCTTCCGTGGCCTGCTGGACGCACAGTCCCGTACTGTTAACACGGAGATGATGCTCGCCGCCGCGAAGGCGCTGGCGGACGTGGTGACCGAGGACGAGCTGAACCCGAACTACATCGTCCCGAGCGTGTTCAACGACAAGGTCGCTGGCGCGGTCGCGGGCGCGGTACGGGAAGCGGCGAAGGCTGCCGGAGCGTCGGCGACGGCGTTGTGACCCATGCGGCGTCGGCGTCCACCCGCGCTGTGCTGTGGCTGTGAGGATTGCCACGGCTGCGCTGGTCAACGGCGCGTCGTGGAACCACCTGGCGTCGGCTGCCATCTAGGGTGGCGGCCGGTCAGTGGCGCTTTTCGTGTGACCCCCACGGGTGTTCTCACGACTCCTGCGGGTGCCGGATTGGCATTCCCGCCGCAGGTGGGGGCAGGATGCGTCCCTGGGCGCGAGCGTCGGACGACGGACCCGGGTCCGGGGACTGTCCGAGGACCCTGGCAGCATCGGCTTCGCTGTGCCCGATATGCGGCTCCGCCGCGTGGCACGCCTCAACGGCAAGAAGAACACGGGAGTAACAAAATGAACCGCAGTGAGCTGGTGGCCGCGCTGGCCGACCGCGCCGAGGTGACCCGCAAGGACGCCGACGCCGTGCTGGCCGCGTTCGCCGACGTGGTCGGCGAGATCGTCTCCAAGGGCGACGAGAAGGTCACCATCCCCGGCTTCCTGACCTTCGAGCGCACCCACCGTGCCGCTCGCACCGCGCGCAACCCGCAGACCGGCGACCCGATCCAGATCCCGGCCGGTTACAGCGTGAAGGTCTCCGCGGGCTCCAAGCTCAAGGAAGCCGCCAAGGGCCAGTAATCCTGCCCGTACACCACGGGACGGTGTGCGGCGCCTGAGTAACGCCAATGGGGCGGCCACCCGGCATCCGGGAGGCCGCCCCATCGTCGTAGCTGTGCTCATCCGGGGGGACAACCCCGGGCCCCCGGCCGGGACCGGCGCTGCCCCGGGCCGGAGCGGCGAGGCTGGTGCCTAGCCGAGCGCCTTGCCCGGCAGCTCGACCTTCGCGCCCAGCTTCACCAGCTTCTCCATGAAGTTCTCGTAGCCCCGGTTGATGAGGTCGATGCCGTGGACCCGGGACGTGCCCTGGGCGGCCAGCGCGGCGATGAGGTACGAGAAGCCGCCGCGGAGGTCGGGGATGACCAGGTCGGCGCCCTGGAGGCGGGTGGGGCCGCTCACGACCGCCGAGTGCAGGAAGTTGCGCTGGCCGAATCGGCAGTTCGAGCCGCCCAGGCACTCGCGGTAGAGCTGGATGTGGGCGCCCATCTGGTTGAGCGCGGACGTGAAGCCGAGACGGGACTCGTAGACCGTCTCGTGAATGATCGACAGCCCCGTCGCCTGCGTGAGGGCGACGACCAGCGGCTGCTGCCAGTCGGTCTGGAAGCCGGGGTGGACGTCCGTTTCGAGGGCGATGGACTTCAACTGTCCGCCGGGGTGCCAGAAGCGGATGCCCTCGTCGTCGATCTCGAAGGCGCCGCCCACCTTCCGGTAGGTGTTGAGAAACGTCATCATCGACCGCTGCTGAGCGCCACGGACATAGATGTTGCCCTCGGTGGCGAGCGCCGCGGACGCCCAGGAGGCGGCCTCCAGGCGGTCCGGGAGGGCGCGGTGGGTGTAGCCACCGAGCTGGTCCACACCGGTGATGCGGATCGTGCGGTCGGTGTCCATCGCGATGATGGCGCCCATCTTCTGCAGTACGCAGATGAGGTCCTCGATCTCCGGCTCGACCGCCGCGTTCGCGAGTTCCGTCACGCCCTCCGCGAGGACGGCCGTCAGCAGCACCTGCTCGGTCGCGCCGACGGACGGGTACGGCAGCTGGATCTTCGTACCGCGCAGCCGTTGCGGGGCCTCCAGGTACTGCCCGTCCGCCCGCTTCTCGATCCGCGCGCCGAACTGCCGCAGCACGTCGAAGTGGAAGTCGATGGGCCGGCCGCCGATGTCGCAGCCGCCGAGGCCCGGGATGAACGCGTGGCCGAGACGGTGCAGCAGGGGGCCGCAGAAGAGGATCGGAATACGCGAGGAACCCGCGTGGGCATCGATGTCAGCGACGTTCGCGCTCTCCACCCGGGTCGGGTCGAGGAGCAGCTCGCCCGGCTCGTCGCCCGGACGCACCGACACGCCGTGCAGCTGGAGCAGACCGCGGACCACACGGACGTCACGGATGTCCGGGACGTTGCGCAGTCGGCTCGGCGCACTGCCCAGCAGGGCGGCGACCATGGCCTTCGGTACGAGGTTCTTCGCACCACGGACACGGATCTCGCCCTCCAGCGGGGTTCCGCCGTGGACAAGCAGGACATCGTCGTTGACGGTCATGAATCTCGCGTTCCGATGAGTTGGGCAGGGGCCGGAGGGACAGACTAATGGCCGCCGACCCCCCTCCTGTAAGCCCAAGCAGCGCCCAGCTCTGTCATAGCTCTGTCACAACACGAACCGTTCCCAATCGGGCACATGGGGTCACTGGCGGCGGCGTGCGCCGGGGGTGCTTCCTGCCGCCCTGAGCTGCATTCACTCCCGACCTCCCATTGGCTCCCCACACCGAGCGAAGATGCGGGATCATGTCTGCCATGACCGAGGTGTCCTCGCTCACAGGACGGCTGCTCGTGGCAACGCCCGCCCTGGCGGACCCGAACTTCGACCGCGCGGTGGTGCTCCTTCTCGACCACGACGAGGAGGGCTCGCTGGGTGTCGTTCTCAACCGTCCGACGCCGGTGGGGGTGGGCGACATCCTGGAGGGCTGGGCGGAGCTGGCCGGCGAACCCGGCGTGGTCTTCCAGGGCGGGCCGGTCTCCCTGGACTCCGCTCTCGGTGTGGCGGTCATCCCGGGCGGCGCGTCCGGGGAGGCCGTCCCGCTCGGCTTTCGGCGGGTGCACGGTGCGATCGGCCTGGTCGACCTGGAGGCCCCGCCGGAGCTGCTCGCCTCGGCCCTCGGCTCGCTCAGGATCTTCGCCGGATACGCGGGCTGGGGCCCCGGCCAGCTGGAGGACGAGCTGGTCGAGGGCGCCTGGTACGTGGTCGAGTCCGAGCCGGGCGACGTCTACTACCCGGCCCCCGAACGGCTCTGGCGCGAGGTGCTGCGCCGACAGCGCAACGAGCTGGCGATGGTGGCCACCTATCCGGACGACCCTTCGCTCAACTGATGCGTGTGAGCTTCAGTACCCTTGGCCGTATGAGCACTCTCGAGCCCGAGCGCGGGACTGGTACGGGGACACTCGTAGAGCCCACGCCGCAGACTTCCCACGGCGACGGTGACCACGAGCGCTTCGCCCACTACGTCCAGAAGGACAAGATCATGGCGAGCGCCCTCGACGGTACGCCCGTCGTGGCGCTGTGCGGCAAGGTCTGGGTGCCCGGCCGCGACCCGAAGAAGTACCCGGTGTGTCCCATGTGCAAGGAAATCTACGAGTCCATGGGCGCCGGCGGGGACGACAAGGGCAAGGGCGGCGACAAGAAGTAGGCCGTCAGGCCGGTAGGCCGTAGGTCCGTAGCCGGGCAGCTCTGCCCGCCTGGTTTTCCGGGAGGCCCCCCGGGGTGTGTTTCGGTGCGCCCCGGGGGCCTTCGTGTCGGGCCCCTCCTCGGACTCCTTCCGGCGTTTCTTCGGGGAGCAGGAATTGGGCCGGCAATTCTTCAACAGTCCTGGTCGCCAAGTCCCTCATCATCAGCGACACTTCGCAGTCGACGCAAAGGACTGACGACGTGACTGCATTGACGGATCTGATTCCGGCGCCGCGCGCCGTCGAGGGGCCCATGCGCTGCGAGGTGCTGTTCGACCGGGAAACGGCCCTGTGGGCCGCCCCGGGCACGGGCACCACGGAGCGCTGGCTGCGCTCCACCGTGGGTGCGGCCCTCGGCCTGCCGTTTCCGCCCGGACCGGAGGACCGCCCCGGCTCCGTACGGCTGTACCTGGACGACGCACTGGAGCCGGAGGCGTACCGGCTCTCCGTCGGCGCCGACCGGGGCGCCGAGATCCGGGGCGGCAGCGCGGCCGGCGTCTTCTGGGGTGCGCAGACACTGCGCCAACTCCTCGGCCCCGACGCCTTCCGACGCGCCCCCGTACGCCCCGGAACCACCCTCGGAATCCCGCACCAGATCATCGAGGACGCCCCCCGGTTCCGCTGGCGCGGCCTCATGCTCGATGTCGCCCGGCACTTCATGCCCAAGGAGGGCGTGCTGCGCTACCTGGACCTGATGGCGGCGCACAAACTCAACGTCTTCCACTTTCACCTGACGGACGATCAGGGCTGGCGGATCGAGATCAGGAAGTACCCGAAGCTCACCGAGGTCGGCTCCTGGCGGGCGCGCACGAAATTCGGCCACCGGGCCTCGCCGTTGTGGGAGGAGAAACCGCACGGCGGCCACTACACCCAGGACGACATCCGGGAGATCGTCGCCTACGCCGCCGAGCGGCATATCACCGTCGTCCCGGAAATCGACGTACCGGGACACTCGCAGGCCGCCATCGCCGCGTATCCGGAACTCGGCAACACCGACGTCATCGACACCACCGCCCTCACCGTCTGGGACACCTGGGGGATCAATCCGAACGTACTCGCCCCCACTGACAACACCCTGCGCTTCTACGAGGGGGTGTTCGAGGAAGTCCTGGAGCTGTTCCCGTCGGAGTTCGTTCATGTCGGCGGCGACGAATGCCCGAAGGACCAGTGGAAGCAGTCGCCGGCCGCACAGGCGCGGATCAGGGAACTCGGGCTCGCCGACGAGGACGAGCTGCAGTCCTGGTTCGTCGGCCACTTCGCCAAGTGGCTCTCCGCGCGCGGGCGCAGGCTCATCGGCTGGGACGAGATCCTGGAGGGTGGGAGCCGAGCCGAGGGGCTTGGAGCGCCCGGAGGCGAGGCGACAAGAATCAGCCTCGCGGACGGGGCGGCCGTGTCGTCCTGGCGCGGCTACGCGGGCGGAGTCGCCGCCGCGCGGGCCGGTCATGACGTCGTCATGTGCCCTGAGCAGCAGGTGTACCTGGACCACCGCCAGTCCGCCGGCGCGGACGAACCCGTACCGATCGGCTATGTGCGCACCCTGGCGGACGTCTACCAGTTCGAGCCGGTCCCGCCGCAGCTCAGCGGGGAGCAGACGCGCCATGTCCTGGGCACGCAGGCCAACGTGTGGACCGAGGTGATGGAGGACCAGGCGCGCGTGGACTACCAGGTCTTCCCGAGGCTCGCGGCCTTCGCCGAGGTCGCCTGGAGCGTCCTGCCCGCCCCGGCGGAACGGGACTTCGAGGACTTCGGGCGGCGGATGGCCGTCCACTACCGGCGGCTCGACGCCCTGGGAGTGGCGTACCGGCCGCCCGCCGGGCCGTGGCCCTGGCAGCGGCGTCCCGGCGTGCTCGGCCGGCCGATCGACGGTCCGCCCCCGAACAAGTGATGGAAAAAGCGCCCAAGCGTCACCGAAGAGTGGCAATTCCAACGCACGGGTGACGAACGTCCAAATCGGACTATTTCCCCGGTGAGGTGGGCGAACGCCTCCTAGCGGACCCGCGCGTTCGGGTCCTGCGAAGATGTGCCAGAGTTGCCACGTCCGCCCTGTCAGCACGTACCGTACGGCAGCACGGGCGGGACCAGGTGGGGCAGCGGGAAGGGGCAGCCGGTTTGACCACGCACGCACCGCAGGCGGCGCAGGCCGTCACGCTGCCCGCCACGCTGGACGAGGCAGTGGCGGCGCTCACCGCCATGCCCGCCGCCGTGCCCGTGGCCGGCGGCACCGATCTGATGACCGCCGTCAACTCGGGGCAGCTCAGGCCCGCCGGACTGGTCGGCCTCGGCAAGATCAGCGAAATCCGCGGCTGGCAGTACCAGGACGGGCACGCCCTGCTCGGCGCGGGCCTCACCCACGCGCGTATGGGCCGCCCCGACTTCGCCGCGCTCATCCCGGCGCTCGCCGCCGCCGCGCGGGCCGCCGGTCCGCCGCACATCCGCAACGCCGGCACCCTGGGCGGCAACATCGCCACGGCCGCCCCCACCGGCGACGCGCTGCCGGTGCTGGCCGCCCTGGAGGCGACGCTGATCGTCGCGGGTCCGGGCGGAGCCCGCCGGGAAGTCCCGGTGTCGCACCTGCTGGCCGGCATGGAGATGCTGCGCGCCGGCGAACTCATCGGCTACGTGCGCGTGCCGCTGCTGCACGCGCCGCAGGTCTTCCTGAAGGCGACCGGCCGCACCGGCCCCGGGCGGGCCGTCGCGTCCGTCGCGCTCGTCCTCGACCCCGCCCGCCGCGGAGTCAGGTGCGCCGTCGGCGCCATAGCGCCGCTGCCGCTCAGGCCCCTGGAGGCCGAGCAGTGGGTCGCGCAACTCATCGACTGGGACAACAACCGCGCGATCGTCCCCGAGGCGCTGAACGCCTTCGGCGAGTACGTCGCCGCGGCCTGCATCCCCGACCCGGTCCCGGCCGAGGACGGCTCCGTACAGCAGCTTCCGCCCGCCGTACTGCACCTGCGGCGCACCGTCGCCGCGCTGGCCCGACGAGCACTGGGGAGGGCGCTGTCGTGACCGACGACCAGCACGAAGGGGGCACGCCCCAGGGCGGCGGCCGCTGGGACCCGCTGCCCCAGGGCGACTACGACGACGGCGCCACTGCCTTCGTGAAACTCCCCGAGGGTGGCATCGACGCACTGCTGGCCTCCGCCGACAGCCCGCTCGCCGCCCCCGGCCACGGTTACGTACCGCCGCCGATAACGGTCACGCCCGCGACCACCGCCGGCACCGACCCCGCCGCCACCGGCACCTGGGCGATGCCCTCCGAAGGCGTGCAGTGGCCCGACCCGAACGCGGTGCCGCAGGACGCCTCCGGGCAGGACCGGTTCACGTACGACCCCCCGGCCACGGGCCAGTGGACCTTCGAGGACGCCAACGCCGCGGAGGCACCCGCGGCACCCGGCCACGACGTGACCGGGCAGTGGTCGATTCCCGTTGCGAATGGTGATCTTCCGGACGAATCGGGTGAGTTCACCACCTCGTCCCTCGTGGAGCAGTGGGGCGGCACACCACCGGCCACGCTTCCCGGCGGTGCATCCGCGCCCTGGGCGACCGAGTCGGTGGGGCAGCCGTGGAGCCGGGAGCCGTCGCCGGGCGCGGGGCGGGGGCCGTCCGGGCATGAGCACGGTGAGCCGGGGGCGTCCGGGGACCGGCGTCATGAGCCGGAAGAGTCCGGCGCCGCCGCGCCGCAGCCCGATCCGGGGCACTCCGGGCACTCCCGTCCGGGGCAGGCCGCGCCATCCGCGTCCGCCGCTCAGGCAGCCGGTCCCGCCCAGCCGTACACGGAGGCTCCGCCGCCCGCCCCGGTGGCCGGCGGGACGGTCGAGGACACCCGGGGTACCCAAGGGCCCGCCGAGGCCGCTGAGAGCCCTGCTGAGCCCTCCGCGCCGCCCGCACCGGCCTCCGATTCGGGCGCCGGGCCGGAGGACGCCGAGCAGTCCGTGACGGACGCCGACGGCGAGACCACGGACGACGCCCCGGAGGATGCCGGCGCACCGGCCGCCCCGTCCGCACACGAGGAGCACCCGCTCGCCTCGTACGTGCTGCGCGTCAACGGCACGGACCGCCCCGTCACCGAGGCGTGGATCGGCGAGTCGCTGCTCTACGTCCTGCGGGAGCGGCTCGGCCTCGCGGGCGCCAAGGACGGCTGCTCGCAGGGCGAGTGCGGGGCCTGCAACGTCCAGGTCGACGGGCGGCTCGTCGCCTCCTGCCTGGTGCCCGCGGTCACCGCGGCCGGCAGCGAGGTGCGCACCGTGGAGGGCCTGGCCGCCGACGGGCAGCCCTCGGACGTGCAGCGGGCGCTCGCCAGGTGCGGTGCGGTGCAGTGCGGTTTCTGCGTGCCGGGCATGGCGATGACCGTGCACGACCTTCTGGAGGGCAACCCGGCGCCGACCGAGCTGGAGACCCGCCAGGCGCTGTGCGGCAACCTGTGCCGCTGCTCCGGCTACCGGGCCGTCCTGGACGCCGTCAAGGACGTCGTCGCCGAACGCGAGGCGCACTCCGCGGCCGACGCGTCCGAACACGACGCGGACGAGGCACGTATCCCCCACCAGGCGGGGCCCGGGGCCGGCGGCGTCAACCCGTCGGCGTTCGAGTCCCCCGGGACACCCGGCCCGCACGACCAGCCGTACGGACAGGGACAGGACGGAGGCCAGGCGTGAGCAACGAAGCCGCCACCGCGACCACCACCGCGGAGGCCGTCCCCGCTGCCGAGTCGATCCCGCACGGCCTCGGCGCCTCCCTGCCCGCCGCGGACGCCCGCGCGAAGACCGAGGGCACCTTCCCGTACGCGGCCGACCTGTGGGCCGAAGGACTGCTGTGGGCGGCCGTGTTGCGCTCACCGCACCCGCACGCGCGCATTGTGTCCATCGACACCTCCCACGCGCGTGAGATGCCCGGCGTACGGGCCGTCGTCACGCACGAGGACGTGCCCGGCGCGCCGCTGCACGGCCGCGGCAGGTCCGACCGCCCCGTGTTCGCCTCCGAGGTCGTACGCCACCACGGTGAACCCATCGCCGCCGTCGCCGCCGACCACCCCGACACCGCGCGGATGGCCGCTGCGGCCGTCATCGTCGAGTACGAGGTACTCGACCCGGTGACCGACCCCGAGCAGGCCTTCGAGGCCGAGCCGCTGCACCCCGACGGCAACCTGATCCGGCACATCCCGCTGCGCCACGGCGACCCGGAGGCGGCCGGCGAGGTCGTCGTCGAGGGCCTGTACCGCATCGGCCGCCAGGACCCGGCGCCCATCGGCGCCGAGGCGGGCCTCGCCGTGCCGCGCCCCGACGGCGGAGTGGAGCTGTACCTGGCGTCCACGGACCCGCACACCGACCGCGACACCGCCGCCGCCTGCTACGGCCTGGAACCGGAGCGCGTGAAGGTCGTCGTCACCGGCGTGCCCGGCGCCACCGCCGACCGCGAGGACCAGGGCTTCCAACTCCCGCTCGGCCTGCTGGCGCTCAAGACCGGCTGCCCGGTGAAACTGACCGCCACGCGCGAGGAGTCCTTCCTGGGCCACGCGCACCGGCATCCGACCCTGCTCAGGTACCGCCACCACGCGGACGCCGAGGGCAAGCTGGTGAAGGTCGAGGCGCAGATCCTGCTGGACGCGGGCGCCTACGCCGACACCTCCTCGGACGCCCTCGCGGCCGCCGTCTCCTTCGCCTGCGGCCCGTACGTCGTTCCGAACGCCTTCATCGAGGGCTGGGCCGTGCGCACCAACAACCCGCCCTCCGGCCATGTGCGCGGCGAGGGCGCGATGCAGGTGGCCGCCGCCTACGAGGCGCAGATGGACAAGCTGGCGAAGAAGCTGGGCGTCGACCCGGCGGAGCTGCGCCTGCGCAACGTCATGGCGACGGGCGACGTACTCCCGACGGGCCAGACGGTGACGTGCCCGGCTCCCGTCGCGGAACTCCTCCAGGCCGTACGGGACTTCCCCCTGCCCGCCCTGCCCAAGGACACGCCCGAGGACGAATGGCTGCTGCCCGGCGGCCCCGAGGGCGCGGGCGAACCCGGCGCGGTGCGCCGCGGCGTCGGATACGGCCTGGGCATGGTGCACATGCTCGGCGCGGAGGGCGCCGACGAGGTCTCCACGGCGACGGTGAAGGTCCAGGACGGTGTGGCGACGGTGCTCTGTGCGGCCGTCGAGACCGGCCAGGGCTTCAGTACGCTCGCGCGTCAGATCGTCCAGGAGACGCTGGGCATCGACGAGGTGCACGTGGCCCCCGTGGACACCGACCAGCCCCCGGCCGGCGCGGGCTGCCGCGGCCGCCACACATGGGTGTCGGGCGGTGCGGTGGAACGCGCGGCCAAGATGGTCCGCACGCAGTTGCTGCAACCCCTGGCGCACAAGTTCGGCATGTCCACCGAACTGCTCCAGATCACCGACGGCAAGATCACGTCGTACGACGGAGTCCTGTCGACCACCGTCACCGAGGCGATGGACGGCAAGGAACTGTGGGCGACCGCGCAGTGCCGCCCGCACCCCACCGAACCGCTCGACGCGACCGGCCAGGGCGACGCCTTCGTCGGGCTCGCCTTCTGCGCGATCCGCGCCGTGGTCGACGTCGACATCGAGCTCGGTTCCGTACGGGTGGTCGAGCTGGCGGTCGCCCAGGACGTCGGCCGGGTACTGAACCCGGCGCAGCTCGCGGCCCGTATCGAGGCGGGCGTCACCCAGGGCGTGGGCATCGCCCTCACGGAGAACCTGCGCACCCCACGCGGAGTGATACGGCATCCCGACCTCACCGGGTACGCCCTGCCGACCGCCCTGGACGCGCCCGACATCCAGATCGTCAAGCTGGTCGAGGAACGCGACGTGGTCGCCCCCTTCGGCGCGAAGGCGGCCAGTGCGGTACCGGTCGTGGCGTCCCCGGCGGCGATCGCGTCGGCCGTGCGCGCCGCGACGGGCCGCCCGGTGAACCGACTGCCGATCCGGCCGCAGGCGGCGGTGGTGACGGGGCAGTGACCGGGGAGCGGGGCGTGGGCCCGGCGCCCGCTCCGGAGGGACCGCGCCACGAACCGGCGCCCGGCGTGGGCAAGTTGGTGGTCTGGGTCCTGTTGTTCCTGCTGGCGGCGATCGTGGTCGTGCTGGGCGGCGTGTACCTCACGTGATGCGCGGGGGCGTGCTCATCACCGGCGTGACGGCCGCCGGGAAGTCGACGGTCGCGCAGGCGCTGGCGGAGCAGCTGCCGAGGGCGGCGCATGTCCGTGGGGACGTGTTCCGGCGGATGATCGTCTCAGGGCGCGAGGAGTACGAGCCCGGCGTCGACGGCGAGGGCGAGGCCCAACTCCGGTTGCGATACCGGCTGTCGGCGGCGACGGCGGACGCGTACGCGGAGGCCGGGTTCACGGCGGTCGTGCAGGACGTGGTGCTGGGCGCGGACTCGGCGGCGTACGTACGGCTGGTGCGCACGCGCCCGTTGTACGTGGTCGTCCTGGCGCCGAGCCTCGAAGCCGTGGCGGCGCGGGAGGCGGGGCGGGCGAAGACGGGTTACAGGGCCGGGTCCTGGACGGTCGAGGAGCTGGACGGGGTGCTGCGGGCGGAGACGCCGCACATCGGGCTGTGGGTGGACTCCTCGGAGCTGACGGTGGGGGAGACCGTGAAGGCGATTCTGGCGGGAAGGGAACGGGCGAGGGTGGGCTGAGCGTCTTCTGGGGCGGAGCATTGCCAGTGGTGGTGCTGGTCAGGGGCGTTGTCAGTGGTGGCGCGTAGTGTTCTGGGCAGTGGGAACGGCTGCCGGGTTCGGCGTGCCGGCCGGTCGGCCGTGTCCTGCCCGGGGACGGTGAGCAAGCACATGCGGGGGAGCACATGGGCACGACGTACGCCGGTGGTACGGCGATCACCCTGGCCAAGGCCGAGCTGGACCCGTATGTCACGCACGTGGCGACGCGGCGATGGCTGACGGGGCCCGGACTGCCGAGTGACAGCGGTGTGTTGACCTTCGCGGCGCTGTCCGAGGACGGCCTGCGGACGGTGGCGGACTCGACGGGCGATCCGGACGGTCGGCTGGCGGCGGAGCTGCGGGATCAGCTGGTGATAGGCGGGCTGCTGAGTCCCGGCGACATGGAGACGGAGTCTGTCCTGCTGGACGGGGCGACGGGCGAGATCTCGACGACGTACTTCCTCCACGACCGCCCCGACCTGATGGACCGCCGCCCCCTCGCACCGTCGCTGGCGACGCTGGTGCGGTTCGCGGCGGCGACGGATGAACTGGCGGGCCTGCGTGGCCAGTTCGCCTCGTACGTGGGGCGCTACGGCCCGAAGGCAGCGGCTGAGGCGTCACGGCACCTGCTGGCGATCTTCGAAGAGGGGACGGACGGCGAGGTGCCGCCGTTCTGGAAGATGGCGGCCCTGATCCGCCCGCTGTCCCTGGCGGTGGGCCGGGCCGGTGAGTCGGGCCTGGCCCTGGACCTGCCGACCCGCCTGCTGGACCAGGAGTTCGGCCAGGGCAAGGTGGTCCGCTTCGAGGAGGTCGACTTCCCCCCGACCCTCACGCACGAGCCGACCCGCCGCTTCCTGCGCGAGGTGGGCCTGCCGGAGGACGCCTTCTTGTTCTCCCTGGACACGGACGTACCGCTACAGACGCTGGCCGAGCACTACGCCGACGACGAGGACCAGGCGAGAGAACTCCCGCCCCGGGCCGACCACTTGATACGCCTGGGCCACCTCGTCGAGGACAACAGCCTGTTGATCGACGGCGTGACGGGCGCGATCCTGAACTGGAGCGATCCCGAGGCGACGCTGTACCCCCTGAACACGGACGTCTCCACCCTCGCCTTCACCCTCTGGCTGCTCCACCGCGAGAAGGCGATCGACGAGGAGTCGGGCCACGAGTTGACGACCGACGCGTACGACCAGCTGGCGATGACGATGCTCCAGGTCCTGTCGACGGTCGACCCGACAGGCATCACGACCAGGCGGGAGGGCCGGCACTACTGGACGGAGGTGTTCCAGGACGAGGCGGGCGGAGTGCTCTGAACCGACGGGCGGGACGTGATCGTGCCGACGCACAATGCACAGATGGAGAACATCACCATCCGCCCGGCCGAGCCCGGTGAGTTGGCCGCAGTCGCAGAACTCCGCTGGCGGTGGATCACCGAGAACGGCGACGCACCGGCGCTCGCGGAACGGGCGGACTTCGTACGGCACTTTGTCACCTGGGCGAACGAGAACACGTCCTCGCACCGCTGCATGGTCCTGCTCCGAGACACCGAGATCATCGGCATGGCCTGGCTGGCGGTACTCCGCCGCGTACCGACCCCGTACGCACTGCACCGCGCATCCGGCGACCTCCAGTGCGTCTACGTCGTACCCGAGGCGCGGGACGCCGGCCTGGGCGGCCGCTTGATCGACGCGACCCTGACCGCGGCGAGGGAACTGGGCCTGGAACGAGTGACGGTCCACTCCTCACCCCGAGCGATCCCGGCGTACGCCCGCCACGGCTTCGAGTCCTCACCGCGCCTGCTCCACAACCACGTTGCCCGGAGCACGTCGTAGGAGGGAGACCCTTGGCACGGACCGAGTACTACGACGACCCGGACGCCCCCGAGCCCAACAGCCTCGTGGTGGCGGCATCGGCCGTCGTCACGGATGCACCCTGACCATCTCGGACGAGTCGACCGACGTCCGCTTCGTCGCCCCGTCCGACCTTGACGCCCTGCCGATGCACCATACCCAGCGCCTGCGGCTCCAACATTTCCTGGAGCGCCGAGCAATGCCGTATCTGGGGTGGGGCTGAGGCAGGACCTTTCTTGGAGACCGCAGGTTTGTCCGCGCAGGTCAGAACATGATCCGGACGCGTTCGTCGACGTTCAATCCCGTACGTACGTGGTGATCGCCATGGTGGGTTCCTCGTTGTCCGCCGCAGTCGCCACCGTCCGCAGTACGCCCACGGGTGCGTGGAACCCTTGCGGACGCAAGGCCGCCGGGTACTGCCCGCAGAGGCGACGCACCAACCCGGAGATTTCCACCACCAAGTCGCGCGCCGGCCGCCGCGCGGTCGGCCTCCCGGAACAACTCGTTGACCTGCTGCGCGCCCACCTCAAGGCGCAGGAGGCGGAGCGGGAGGCGGCCGGAAAGCGCTGGGTGGAAAACGGCCTAGTGTTCCCCGACGAGTACGGCCGCAGCCCGTCCCACCGCAGGGACTGGACCGAGTGGAAGGCTCTTCTGGCAGAGGCGAAGGTCCGGGACGGGCGTCTGCACGACGCGCGCCACACAGCCGCGACCGTTCTACTGATCCTCGGTGTTCCCGAGCGGGCCGTCATGGGTCTCATGGGATGGTCGACCACCGCCATGGCCGCCCGGTATCAGCACATGGTCGATGCCGTGCGGGCCGACATCGCGAGGCAAGTTGACGGTCTGATCTGGAAGACCGAGACGGACCGGCCGGGCGATGACGACGGTGCGGCCGGTGTGCTCGTCCCCCTCAACTGAGACGCATGGACGAAGAGTAGGCGGTGCCTCTCCCGGGAGCCGCCTGCTCTCGGCCGTCAGATTGATCACGACCTGGTTGCCCGCTGCGCTCTTGGCTGCCCCAAGTCCTGCACGGGTATCCAACGTGCGATCACTAATGGATCAACCTACCCTTATTTTGAGGCGCCAGGACGGGGTTCCGTGATTTCTTGCCGAAAAGGGATGTGCGCATCGAATCCGGCCGAGTAGCGGATAGGGGCCATTGGTGCGTCGCTTGGGCCGCGCCGTTGAAGGCAGCAAGGTGAGCGGATATGCGAACTCATTGCGGCATTGCGGTCCGCAGACTGCCAGGTAGTGAGGGGCCCTTGTCTCGCAAGGGAGCGGATTTTTGCCCGCGTCGAAATGCACAGCACTCTCCTCGCAAGGGGTGATCATGTTCAGGACTGCACGTAGGCGAGTTCCCCGTGTCATCGGTGGATCCTGTCTGGTCGCAACGCTTGCCCTTTCCCCTGGCGTTGTTTCTCCTGGTGCTGAGGTGCAGACGTCGGCACTAGCGAATACACCAGCCCAGACCCCGGAACCCAGCACGCCCTCGCCGACCCCGGAACAGCAGCAGAGTACGAACGTCGTCATGCCCTCGCTCGGAGAAACGGTCACCGAAGCCACCGTCGGTCCGTGGGAGGTTGAAGTCGGCGATACCGTCGGGGCTGGCCAATCACTGGGCACGGTCTACACGGACAAGGTAGAAGTGGTCATTGAAGCACCGGTCTCCGGTGTCGTGCGTGAAATTGTTGTCGATGAGAACGAGACCGCCAAGGTCGGTGACACGCTGGCCGTCATTGGCCCTCCAGACAATTCCAGTCAGGCAGGGGAATGATCCGTCCATTTGAAGTGCCCGTCATGAGGAAGTCTTGCGCGGTGGTCTGCCCCTTGTTCAGGGAGCAGTCACCCAAAACGGGTGCACGCCTCCGGTGGACACCCGAGCATTCCCGAACCTTGCATCGGCTGCACCACACGACGGGACGCCATCGACGAGGTACGGGTGCCAAGCAGCAACTGAGACGGGAACTGAGACGGATGAGTAACGGGGCGGTACCCCTTACAGGGTGCCGCCCCTTCATTTTGCCTGTTCAAGGCGCCAGAGGCCGTGGCAGGATTCGAACCCGCGTAACTCGCTTTGCAGGCGAGCCCCTCAACCACTCGGGCACACGGCCATGTCGGTGGAGTGTGGTGTTCCGTTCCGAACTCGTTGAAACGACCGTATGGCGGGGTGCGGAAGGGCTTCAAGGGAATCTCGGATGCTGCAATGGGACTGCCACACGCCGTTCATGAAAGGTCCGTCATCGGTGCTGGCTACCTCGGATATCGAGCAGGCGGCCTGCCCGTTGGCGTGAGCAGCGAATCCCGAAGCCCCTGCCAGCCCAATGCGGGCCGCGCAGTGGAGGGGCTTCTCGTCGTATCCCGACTCAGCTGGGCCGTTCACCCAGGACAGTGCGCAGCCAGTCCAGCGGGTCCATGCTCAGTAGTTGGTCGGCGAGTTCGATGGCGGTCTTCGTGACGAGGCGGCCGCGGCTGTTGTCGATCCATATCGTCGGAGAGTTCCAGGTGGGCGGTTTCACCGATCCAGTACGCCCAGTAGTTGAGGTCCTCGACGGCGGGCCTGTCATCTGCGATCCGCGCGGGCCCCGGTACTACGCGCTGGTCCCCGGCGGCATGTCCACGACGTGGCGTGACGCGGCCGAGGAATGGCGGCCGCTGGGCGTGGACTGCTTGGGTCGCGGCACTTACCTGGGTGTGCCGAGGGTGGACATCGTGGAGTTCGACCCGCAGACGTTCGTCTCGTATTGGGCGGTGCCGATGCCGTCGGCCGCCGAGTTGTGCACGCCGCTCAAGGTGGCGCGGCTGATCGCAGAGGGGAAGCGTGTGCTTGACGAAGCCGTGGCGGGAATCGCACCCGCGTGACTCCCCGCGAGCGGAGCTCGCTGATGGATGCAGCGCAGGCGAGCCCCTCAACCACTCGGGCACACGGCCGTGTGATTCGAAGGTAGGGCGGGCCGACGAGGGCCTCAAGGAAAGCCGGGGCGCTGCAATGGGACTGCCCTACGGCGTTCACAAAAGCCCAGGAAGGGCCTGCGGGCCTACGACCATGGGCTGAGTCCACCACCGTCTCCCGACAGGGGTCACATCAGGTTGTGCCCCTTACGCTGGCGTACATGGCTGCCCTGGACCCCCGCGACACCGACGTCGCAGACACCCGCACCGTCCCGTCGGAACCCGACAGTGACAGTGTGCTGAGCCGGTCCTACCGGGCGCTCAGCGTCGGGATCGTCTCCGTCGTGCTGCTGATCGCCTTCGAGGCGACGGCGGTCGGCACCGCGATGCCGGTCGCGGCGCGGGAGCTGGACGGTGTGTCGCTGTACGCGTTCGCGTTCTCGGGGTACTTCACGACCAGCCTGTTCGGGATGGTGCTCGCCGGTCAGTGGTCGGACCGGCGCGGCCCGCTCGGCGCGCTGACCACGGGTATCGCGGCGTTCGCCGCGGGGCTGCTGCTGTCCGGGACCGCGGCTGCGATGTGGCCGTTCATCCTCGGGCGGGCGGTGCAGGGGCTCGGCGGCGGGCTGGTGATCGTCGCGCTGTACGTCGTCGTGGGCCGCGCCTATCCGGAGCGGCTGCGACCGGCGATCATGGCGGCGTTCGCGGCGGCCTGGGTCGTGCCGTCGATCGTGGGACCGCTCGCCTCGGGAACGGTGACCGAACACCTCGGCTGGCGTTGGGTGTTCGTCGGGATCCCGGTGCTCGTCGTCCTTCCGCTGGGGCTCGCGCTGCCGCAGATACGACGCCGGGCGTCCGGGGCCGTCGACGACTCGGCGGACGGCGCCTCCTTCGACCGGCGTCGCATCCGGCTCGCCCTCGGCATCTCCCTGGGCGCCGGGCTGCTGCAGTACGCCGCGCAGGATCTGCGGCCCCTCTCCCTCGTCCCCGGCATCGCGGGTGCCGCCCTCCTCGTGCCGGCGGTGCTCGGACTGCTCCCGCGCGGTACGTACCGGGCGGCACGCGGGCTGCCGTCCGTGGTGCTGTTGCGCGGGGTCGCCGCGGGATCCTTCATCGCGGCCGAGTCGTTCGTGCCGCTGATGCTGGTCACCCAGCGGGGGCTGTCACCGACGCTCGCCGGGTTCTCGCTCGCGGCCGGGGGCGGGACGTGGGCGCTGGGTTCGTGGGTGCAGTCGCGACCGCGCCTGGAGCCGTACCGCGAACGCCTGATGACGCTGGGGATGGTGCTGGTCGCCGCGGCCATCGCCACCGCGCCGAGCGTGCTCATCGACTCCGTGCCCGTGTGGATCGTGGCCGTCGCCTGGGGCTTCGGCTGCTTCGGGATGGGCCTGGTGATCTCCTCCACCAGCGTGCTCCTGCTCCACCTCTCCGCCCCCGAGGAGGCCGGCACCAACTCCGCCGCCCTCCAGATCTCCGACGGCCTGTCCAACGTCGTCCTCCTCGCGGCGGGCGGCGCGGCCTTCGCGGCCCTGGGCGGCGGCACGGTGACGCACGCGGCGACCGAGGCCACGGGTTCGCATCCGGCCGCCTTCGCCGCCGTGTTCCTGCCGATGGCGGGGGTGGCGTTGGTGGGGGCTTGGGTGACTACGCGGTTGCGGGAGAGGTAAGCGGTAAACCGATCGCCGCTGCGTGACCGTGGCCACTGCCCTCCTCGCATGCAAGAGCTCACTCTCGGTCTCGTTCGTGGGACGGCTGCGGGAGTTGTGACGTGGATCCCACCCACGGGCGACCCGGCGCAGTTGGCGCATTGACACCGCCGGCCCGCCGGTAGGGTGGCCCGGTTGTCGTACCCAGCCGAGCCGCCCGACCCACCCCCCCCGGAGACCGTGACTACCACCGCCGCTTCCTCCTCGTCCTCCCATCACCTCTCGCCCGCGTTCCCCGGCCGCGCCCCCTGGGGTACTGCCAGCAAGCTGCGTGCCTGGCAGCAGGGTGCGATGGAGAAGTACATCCAGGAGCAGCCGCGTGACTTCCTCGCGGTCGCCACGCCCGGCGCCGGCAAGACGACCTTCGCGCTGACGCTGGCGTCCTGGCTGCTGCACCACCATGTCGTGCAGCAGGTCACCGTGGTCGCGCCCACCGAGCACCTGAAGAAGCAGTGGGCGGAGGCCGCGGCGCGGATAGGGATCAAGCTCGACCCGGAGTACAGCGCGGGCCCGCTCAGCAGGGAGTACCACGGCGTCGCGGTCACCTACGCGGGCGTCGGCGTCCGCCCCATGCTGCACCGCAACCGCGTCGAGCAGCGCAAGACCCTCGTCATTCTCGACGAGATCCACCACGCCGGTGACAGCAAGTCCTGGGGTGAGGCCTGTCTCGAGGCCTTCGAGCCCGCGACCCGCCGGCTCGCGCTCACCGGTACGCCCTTCCGGTCCGACACCAACCCCATCCCCTTCGTGACGTACGAGGAGGGGAACGACGGGATCCGGCGGTCGGCCGCCGACTACACCTACGGGTACGGCAACGCGCTCGCCGACCACGTCGTGCGGCCCGTCATCTTCCTCTCCTACAGCGGCAACATGCGCTGGCGCACCAAGGCCGGGGACGAGATCGAGGCCCGGCTCGGCGAGCCCATGACCAAGGACGCGATCAGCCAGGCCTGGCGTACCGCGCTCGACCCCCGCGGCGAGTGGATGCCCGCGGTGCTGCGCGCCGCCGACCAGCGGCTGACCGAGGTCAGGAAGGCCATCCCGGACGCGGGCGCCCTCGTCATCGCCTCCGACCAGGACTCGGCGCGTGCCTACGCCAAGCTCATCCGGGACATCACCGGCAACAAGGCGACCCTCGTCCTCTCCGACGACGCCGGCGCCTCCGACCGGATCGACGAGTTCAGCAACAACACCGACCGCTGGATGGTCGCGGTGCGGATGGTGTCCGAGGGCGTCGACGTGCCGAGGCTCGCGGTCGGGGTGTACGCCACCACCATCTCGACGCCGCTCTTCTTCGCGCAGGCCGTCGGGCGTTTCGTACGGTCCCGCAGGCGTGGCGAGACCGCGTCCGTGTTCCTGCCGACCGTGCCCGACCTGCTCTCCTTCGCCAACGAGATGGAGCGCGAGCGCGACCACGTCCTCGACAAGCCGAAGAAGGACGGCGAGGAGGACCCGTACGCCGAGGAGGAGAAGCTCCTCCAGGAGGCCGAGAAGCAGCAGGACGAGGACACCGGCGAGCAGGACATGCTCCCCTTCGAAGCCCTCGAGTCGGACGCCGTCTTCGACCGGGTCATGTACAACGGCGCCGAGTTCGGCATGCAGGCCCACCCGGGGAGCGAGGAGGAGCAGGACTACCTGGGCATCCCCGGACTGCTGGAGCCCGAGCAGGTGCAGCTGCTGCTGCAGAAGCGGCAGGCCCGGCAGATCGCGCACAGCCGCAAGAAGCCGGACACCGAGGCCGACCTGCTCGAACTGCCCGCCGAGCGGCGGCCGGTGGTCTCGCACAAGGAGCTGATGGAGCTGCGCCGGCAGCTCAACACCATGGTCGGCGCGTACGTCCACCAGAGCGGCAAGCCGCACGGCGTCATCCACACCGAACTGCGCCGGGTCTGCGGCGGCCCGCCGAGCGCGGAGGCCACGGCCGGGCAACTGCGGCAGCGGATCGCCAAGGTGCAGGAGTGGGCCACCCGGATGCGGTGACGCTGGGCGCTGTGCCTTGCCGGGTTTCGCGGTTGTAATTCGGCTGCGGGTCGTCTGTGGCTGGTCGCGCAGTTCCCCGCGCCCCTTGCAGGGGCGCTTCGCGCACCGTACGTATGCGGGCAAAGGGCGATACTCCGTATCCGCCACTGCCCGGATTCTGGACGGAGCCTTCCGCTCAGCGAACCCCCTTCGCTACTGTCCCGCTACGCACACGCCCCGTGGCAGCGCCGCCGCGGAGCGCAGCCGTGAAGCGACTGAGTCCGGACCACCGGCCGGGCCGTCAGCCGATCGGCAGCCTCTGAAGCGCATCGCTGACGGGACTCGGCGACGCATCCGCCGCGAGGGGGCTGTCGACCTCACCACCAAAGGAGTGGGCGTCGTGACCGCGGAGACCTCTCAGACGCTCGACCGGGGACTGCGCGTCCTCAAACTGCTGGCCGACACCGACCACGGGCTGACCGTCACCGAACTGTCCACCAAGCTGGGCGTGAACCGGACCGTGGTGTACCGGCTGCTGGCCACGCTGGAGCAGCATGCGCTCGTACGTCGTGACCTGGGCGGACGTGCCCGGGTCGGGCTGGGTGTGCTGGGGCTCGGGCGCCAGGTGCATCCGCTGGTGCGGGAGGCCGCGCTGCCGGCGCTGCGGTCGCTGGCCGAGGACATCGGTGCGACCGCGCATCTGACGCTGGTGGACGGGGCCGAGGCGCTCGCCGTCGCCGTCGTCGAACCGACCTGGACGGATTATCACGTGGCCTACCGGGCGGGCTTCCGGCATTCGCTGGAACGTGGCGCCGCCGGCAAGGCGATCCTCTCCGCCCGGCAGCGGCCGGCCGGTGAACCCGGGTACACCCTGACGCAGGGGGAGCTGGAGGCGGGGGCCTGTGGGGCCGCCGCGCCGTTGGTCGGGGTCAGCGGGGTCGAGGGCAGCGTCGGGGTCGTGATGCTGGCGGACGCGGTGCCGGAGCGGGTCGGCCCGCGGGTCGTGGACGCGGCACGCGAGGTGGCGGAGGCACTGCGCTGACCGGCGTGATCCGAACCGGGGGCGGCTCGAACACGCCGTCGCGTTAGATTGACCTCGTGCTCTCTCGTCTCACACGCTCCCAGGCTCTCGCCGTCTGCGCTCTGCCCGTCGTGGGCCTGATCGCCACGGCGGCGTTCGCGCCGCTGCCGTTCTCGGTGGCGCAGCCCGGGATGACGGCGAACGTCCTCGGCGATGACCAGGGCACGCCGGTGATCACGATCTCCGGTGCCCCGACCCGGGACACGAGCGGGCAGCTGCGGATGACGACGATCGAGGCGACCAACCCGGACGCGCACATCTCGCTCGGCGATGTGATCGACGCCTGGTGGCGTACCGACCAGGCCGTCATGCCGCGCGACGCGGTCTATCCCAGCGGTGACAGCGTCAAGGAGATCGAGCGGCACAACGAGGCCCAGATGCGTCAGTCCCAGGACGAGGCGACCCGGGCCGCGCTGACCTACCTGGACCGGGGCGACGAGAACATCAAGGTCGACCTCGAACTCGCCGACGTCGGCGGCCCCAGCGCCGGCCTGCTGTTCTCCCTGGGCATCGTCGACAAGCTCGACGGCGACGGCAGCGGCGGCGACCTCACGGGCGGCCGCACCATCGCCGGTACGGGGACGATCGACGCCGACGGCGCGGTCGGCGCGGTGGGCGGTGTGGCCCTGAAGACGCAGGCCGCTCGGCGGGACGGGGCGACGGTGTTCCTGGTGCCGCGGGCCGAATGCGCCGACGCCAAGTCGGAACTGCCGAAGGGGCTGCGGCTGATTCCGGTGACCACGCTGAAGGGGGCGGTGGACTCCCTGGTGAATCTGGAGAAGGGGACCGGCTCGGTACCGAGCTGCTAGCGGCCGAGCACGGCTCATCCCTCCTTGACGAACCCCTCCTCCACCAGCCAGTCCAGTGCCACCTGGTGCGGATCCTCCCCGTCGACGTCCACCTTCGCGTTGAGCGTCTGTGCCACGGAGTTGTTCAGCTTCTTCGTGATCGGGTCGAGGATGCCGGTGATCGCCGGCCACTCCTTCAGTGTCCTGGTGTTGATCACGGGTGCCGCGTTGTAGTTGGGGAAGAACTTCCGGTCGTCCTCCATCACCACCAGGTTCATGGACTTGATGCGCCCGTCGGTGGTGAACACCTCCCCGAAGGTGCAACTCCCCTTCGCCGCCTGGGTGTAGATGATCCCGGTGTCCATCTGGGTGATGCGGGCCGGCGGGATGTTCATGCCGTACGCCTTCTGCATCCCCGGCAGCCCGTCCGCCCGGTTGGCGAACTCGCCCTCCACGCACAGCGTCACGGCCGAGGGGTTCGACGCGGACAGGGCGGCCACGTCGGAGAGGGTCCGCGTGCCGTACTTCTTGAAGTTGGCCTGGTTCATCGCCAGGGCGTAGGTGTTGTTGAGGGACGCCGGCGGCAGCCAGGTCAGGCCGTTCCTCAGGTCCGCGTCGTGCACCGCCTGCCACTGCTGCTGGGGATCGGTGATGGGCTCGCTGTTGCCCATGTACGTGATCCAGGCGGTGCCGGTGTACTCGTAGACGCCGTCCGCGTCACCGCTCTTGACCGCCTCGCGGGAGCCCACGGAGCCCTGGATACCGGTGCGGTCCAGGACGTTCGCGCCGGCCGCCTCGAAGGCGATGCCCATGATCGCGCCGAGGATGAGCTGCTCGGTGAACTCCTTCGACGTCACGGTCAGATCGGCGCCCTTCAGCGGCTCGCCCTGTCCGATCGAGCCGGGCCGCACGTCGTCCACCATCGGCGAACCGCTGGTCAGGCCGCAGCCGGAGGCGGCGACCAGCAGCCCGGCCAGCAGCAGACACCCGCGCCTCATCGCCCCACCTCCAACCCCCGCGGCCGCAGCAGCAGTTCCGCCAGCGAGGCCATCCAGTCCACCAGCAGGGCCAGCGAGATGGTGAGGATCGAGCCCAGCACCAGCACCGGCATCCGCTGGCTGGTGATGCCGGTGGTGATCAGCACGCCCAGTCCGCCGCCTCCGCCGAAGGCCGCCAGGGTCGCCGTACCGACGTTCAGGACCAGCGCCGTACGGACGCCGGCCAGGATCAGCGGGACCGCCAGGGGGAGTTCGACCTGCCTCAGCACCCCCACCGGGGACATGCCGATGCCCCGCGCGGCCTCCAGCAGGGTCGGGTCGTTGGCCTTCAGGCCGGTGACGGTGTTCGACAGCACCGGCAGCACGGCGTAGATGATGATGCCGATCAGGGCCGCCCTGCGGCCGATGCCCAGCCAGATCACCAGCAGGGCGAGCAGGCCGATCGCCGGGGTCGCCTGGCCCATGTTGGCGATCGCCATGGCCGCCGGGGTCGCCCTGCGGAAGGCCTTGCGGGTGAGCAGGATGCCCAGCGGGATGGCGATGATCAGCACGAAGAACGTGGAGATCACGGTCAGTTCGATGTGCTGCCACAGCGCCTTGGACACCCGGCCGCCGGACAGCGCGTTCTCGGAGATCGTGTCCAGGTCGGCCTGCGCGAACCACAGCCATGTCGCGAGCAGCAGCGCCACCAGGAACGCGGGCAGCACGGTCAGCTTCTGCCAGCTGATCCGGGGGCCCGTCGGACTCGGCGGGGGCGGCGGCTCCTGGTCGTCCGGGAGCTCGCCCTCCTCCAGGTAGGGGCGGCCCTCGACGTCGCGCTCGCCCATCGGCCGGTTCTGGTCCGAAGAGGTGGTCACGCCTTCGCCTCCCCTCCGTTGCCCTCCTGCTCGGCATGCGTCTGGGCGGCCCTCGCCTCCTCCAGGTCGTGCCGGTGCGCCATGGCCTCCAGCCGGTCGGCCTCCAGCAGCTCGTGCACGGAGTTGATGAGCGTCTCCATGTCGACGACGCCGGTGTACTCGCCGCGCCGCCCGGTCACCGCCACCCGCCCGGCGCTGTCCGTGAGCACCGCCTCCAGCGCGTCCCGCAGCGTGGCGTCCCGGGTCACCGTGTCGTACACGAGCGTGCCCGCGCGCGCCAGCGAGCCCTTGGCCCGCATCAGATCGCCACGTCTGAGCCACTTGTACGGGCGGCCCCGCTTGTCCAGCAGAAGGATCTCGTTGGTGCCGCTGGAGCGGAGCAGGTTGAAGATGGACTGGAGCGGGTCGTCGACGGTCACCGTCGGGTAGTCGGTGATCTCCACATCCCGTACGCGGGTCAGGTTCAGCCGTTTCAGCGCCGCCCCGGCGCCGACGAAACCGGAGACGAAGTCGTCCGCCGGGTTGGTGAGGATCGCCTCCGGGGTGTCGAACTGCGCGATGTGCGAGCGCTCCCGCAGCACCGCGATCCGGTCGCCGAGCTTGATCGCCTCGTCGAAGTCGTGCGTGACGAACACGATCGTCTTGTGCAGCTCGCGCTGCAGCCGGATCAGCTCGTCCTGGAGGTGGTCCCGGGTGATCGGGTCCACCGCGCCGAACGGCTCGTCCATCAACAGCACCGGCGGATCGGCGGCCAGCGCCCGGGCCACGCCCACCCGCTGCTGCTGGCCTCCGGACAGCTGGCGGGGATAGCGGCCGTGGAACTCGCGCGGGTCGAGCCCGACCAGGTCGAGCATCTCCTCGACCCGCTCCCGGATCCGCGTCTTGGACCAGCCGATCATCTTCGGGACGAGCGCGATGTTCTGCGCCACCGTCATGTGCGGGAACAGACCGGACGCCTGGATCGCGTACCCCACATGGCGGCGCAGCTTGACCGGATCCATGCGGGTCACGTCTTCCTCGTTGATCCGGATACGACCGCTGCTCGGCTCGATCAACCTGTTGATCATCTTGAGCGTGGTTGATTTTCCGCATCCGGACGGACCGACGAAGATGACGGTCTCGCCCGCATTGATGTGCATGGTGACGTTGTCCACAGCCGGGGCCGGGTTGCCCGGGTAGCGCTTGCTGAGGTTCTCCAGCTCGATCGCGGCCCCCCTGGTGGACGTCTCAGGCACGGATCCCCCTGGGGATGGTCAGCCGTCCGATGAGGACGTACACGGCGTCGAACAGCAGGGCCAGGATGATGATCGCGAGCGTGCCGGCGAGCACCTGGTTGAGTGCGTTCTTGCTGCCCAGGGACGCCAGGCCGCGGAAGATCAGATTGCCGAGGCCGGGGCCGGAGGCGTACGCCGCGATGGCCGCGATGCCCATCAGCATCTGCGTCGAGACCCGGATGCCGGTCAGAATCGGCGGCCAGGCGAGCGGCAGTTCGATCCGCACCAGGCGCATCGGCCGGGACATCCCGATGCCCGTGGCCGCGTCCACCAGCGTGGGGTCCACGCCGCGCAGCCCCACGATCGCGTTCCGCACGATCGGCAGGAGCCCGTACAACGTCAGTGCGATCACCGTCGGCGGTACGCCGAGCCCCACGACCGGGATCAGCAGACCGATCATCGCCAGCGACGGAACGGTCAGGATGGCAGAGGTGGCCAGGGTGGCGAGGTTGCCCGCCCACTCCGAGCGGTAGGTGACGACGCCGATCAGCACGCCCAGCAGAGTCGCCACGACCATGCACTGGAAGACGGCGCTGGCGTGTTGGTAGGCGTCGGTGAGCAGCTGCTGGTGGCGGCTGCCGAGGTACTCCCAGAAGTTCACCCGCGATCACCCCACAGCCCTGCTCACGCCCACCGGTCGCGGTGGCTCACTCCCGAAGCGCCGCCTGCTCCACCAGCGGGATGATCCGCAGCGGAACGGGGTTCTCCATCACGATCGCCGTGGCGGCCCGGACGATGCCATCAAAACCGACGACCCGGTCGATCACACGTTGAAGGTCGGCGTTGGAGCGGGCCACCAGCCGGCACAGCATGTCGCCGCTGCCGGTGGTGGTGTGCAGCTCCAGGACCTCCGGTACGGTCGCCAAATGAGCCCGTACGTCGGGCCCTTGGCCCTGCCGGATCTGCAGGGTGGCGAAGGCGGTGACGGGGTAGCCGAGGGCCGCCGGGTCCACCTGCGGGCCGAATCCGCGGATGACGCCGTTCGACTGAAGCCGGTCCAGCCGCGCCTGCACCGTGCCGCGCGCGACGCCGAGCCGCCGCGACATCTCCAGCACGCCGATCCGCGGCTCACGTGCCAGCAGCACGATGATGCGGCCGTCCAGGTGATCGATCGCCACAGCGGGCCTCCCAGTTGGTCATCCTGTACACAACGCCCGCCGATACGGGCATCCTACTGGTCACATTGCCCAGCAAGGACGCAAACTATTGCGCACCTTGCGGGCCCGGAGAGACGCTGCGGCTATGACGCAGACCACACACCACACTCCCGACACCGCACGGCAGGCCGACCCCTTCCCGGTCAAGGGAATGGACGCGGTCGTGTTCGCCGTGGGCAACGCCAAGCAGGCGGCGCACTACTACTCCACCGCCTTCGGCATGCGCCTGGTCGCCTACTCCGGACCGGAGAACGGCAGCCGCGAGACCGCTGCGTACGTCCTGGAGAACGGCTCCGCCCGCTTCGTGTTCACCTCGGTGATCAAGCCCGCCACCACCTGGGGCCACTTCCTCGCCGAGCACGTGGCCGAGCACGGCGACGGCGTCATCGACCTCGCCATCGAGGTGCCCGACGCACGCGCCGCGTACGCCTACGCCGTCGAGCACGGGGCCCGGTCGGTCGCCGAGCCGTACGAGCTGAAGGACGAGCACGGCAAGGTGGTCCTCGCCGCGATCGCCACGTACGGCCAGACCCGCCACACCCTGGTCGAACGCTCCGGTTACGACGGCCCCTACCTCCCCGGCTTCGTCGCCGCCGCGCCCCTCGTCGAACCGCCCGCCCAGCGCACCTTCCAGGCCATCGACCACTGCGTCGGCAACGTCGAGCTCGGCCGGATGAACGAGTGGGTCGGCTTCTACAACAAGGTCATGGGCTTCACGAACATGAAGGAGTTCGTGGGCGACGACATCGCGACCGAGTACAGCGCGCTGATGTCCAAGGTGGTGGCCGACGGCACACTCAAGGTCAAGTTCCCGATCAACGAGCCCGCCATCGCCAAGAAGAAGTCCCAGATCGACGAGTACCTGGAGTTCTACGGCGGCGCGGGCGTCCAGCACATCGCGCTCAACACCAACGACATCGTCCAGACGGTACGGACGATGCGGGCGGCCGGCGTGCAGTTCCTGGACACGCCCGACTCGTACTACGACACCCTGGGGGAGTGGGTCGGCGAGACCCGCGTCCCCGTCGACACCCTGCGCGAGCTGAAGATCCTCGCGGACCGTGACGAGGACGGCTACCTGCTCCAGATCTTCACCAAGCCGGTCCAGGACCGCCCGACCGTCTTCTTCGAGATCATCGAGCGGCACGGCTCGATGGGCTTCGGCAAGGGCAACTTCAAGGCGCTGTTCGAGGCGATCGAGCGGGAGCAGGAAAGGCGCGGCAACCTCTGAGCGCTCCCGAGGAGGGCAGCGGCGGAGTCCGGTACCGGACTCCGCTCACGCCCTACTCACCGTCCGGCTCACCCAACTCGCCCAGCGCCGCCTCCGCCACGGGCACGTGCAACGGCGAGAAGTACGGGTTGATCCGCAGCGCCTCCCGCAGATGCCGCCGCGCGGGCCCGTCCAGCCCCAGCTCCTTCTCGATCATCCCCCGGTGGTACGAGTACAGCGCACTGCGCACCTCACCCCCGTGCTCCCTGTTCGTCGCCCGCTCCGCGAACCACAGCGCCTCCTCGTGCTCGCCCGCCCGGTGCAGCGCCCACCCCAGCGCGTCGGCCACCGCGAGCCCGGGCTGGCGCCGCCACTCGGCCCGCAGCCGCTCCACCGCCGCCCCGGGATCACCGTGGTCCGCCTCGAACCGCCCGAGCACCAGCTCCTCGTCGACCCCGCCCTCGGCGGCGTTGAGCACCTGCGACCGCAGCCGCTCGAACTGCACCCCCGCCGCCTCCTGCAGCCCCAGCGACTCGTACAGCTCGCCCAGCTCCAGGGCGTAACCCGGCGACGGCTGCTTGTCGAGCGCCACCCGGTACGCGCTCAGTGCCTGAGCCGTCCGCCCCAGCGCCGCCAGCACCCGCCCCTGTCCGGCCTGCGCGGCCCGCTGGTCGGGATCGAGCCGCACCGCCTCCTCGAAGTACCGCAGCGCCGCCTTGAGGTCCCCGCGTTCCCAGGCGAGCTGCCCGGCCCGCTCCAGCCACGCCGCCCGCTCGGCCGGAGACCCGGCGGCCGCCGCCGCGTCGGACAGGGTCGCCGCCGCGTCCTCGCGCCAGCCGCGGTCCCAGTACACGCCGGCCGCCCGGGCCATGACCGCCGGTCCGGAGTGCAGTTCCTGGAGCCGTTCGAGGGTCCGCCGGCTCGCCTTGTAGTCGCCGAGGCCGGTGTACGCGTCGATCAGCAGCGGGTAGATCGTCCACCTCTTGGCGTCCACCTTCAGTGCCGCTTCCGCCCACTTCCGCGCGGTCCGGAAGTCGCGACGGGCGTTGGCCAGCGCCGCCATGCCGTTCAGCGCGTCGACGTTGCCGCGCGGCCGCACCTTCAGGGACATCCGCAGGGCCTGCTCGGCCTTCGGGTAGTTCGTGGCGTCGGCGGTCCGCCACCCCTGCTGGACGTACGCCGCGCCCAGCACCGCCCACGACCGGGCGTCCGTGGGCCGCGCCCGCAGTCGGGCCTCGCGGTCGCCGATCAGCGCCTCCAGCTCGGCCGACGCGGCCGGCACCCCGTTCGTGACCGCGGTCATCGCCGGTGCCGCCGGACGCGGCGCGGGCCGCGGCGGGCGGTCCGGCCGCTCGGGCCGCAGCATCAGCACCCCGGCGACGAAGAGGCACCCCACGAGTGAGCCGATCACGACACCCGCGAGGAGCCGGGAACGGCGCCGCGGGCCACGCCGTCCCGCCCGCTTCCGACCCTCGCCCCGCTCCTGGTTCTTCCGGGTCTCCTCGGTCTCCATGACGGTGTTCATGCCGCACACTGTGCGCCAGTACGACGACCGGGTCCCGGCACGCCGAGGGTGCCGTCGACGGGGTTCACACCGATGGCCCCGGGTGACACGCTGTGATCATGAGCCGTATCCAAGCCCCTTCCGACGAAGTGCAGGGCAGCCTCACGGACCGGCTGCTGGCGGGCCTGCCGGCCGAGGCCGTCCTGACCGACCCCGACGTCACCGCCTCCTACGCCAACGACATGGCGAGCTTCTGCCCGGCCGGCAGCCCGGCCGTGGTCGTGCTGCCGCGCACCGTCGAACAGGTCCAGCACGTCATGCGCACCGCCACCGAGCTGCGCGTCCCGGTCGTCCCGCAGGGCGCCCGCACCGGGCTGTCCGGCGGGGCCAACGCCTCCGACGGCTGCATCGTGCTGTCCCTGACGAAGATGGACCGGATCATCGAGATCAACCCGGTCGACCGCATCGCCGTCGTCGAACCCGGCGTCATCAACGCCGCCCTGTCCCGCGCGGTGGGAGAACACGGCCTGTACTACCCTCCCGACCCCTCCAGCTGGGAGATGTGCACCATCGGCGGCAACATCGGAACCGCCTCGGGCGGCCTGTGCTGCGTGAAGTACGGGGTGACCGCCGAGTACGTCCTCGGACTCGACGTCGTCCTGGCCGACGGACGGCTGATGTCCACCGGCCGGCGCACCGCGAAGGGCGTCGCCGGTTACGACCTCACACGCCTGTTCGTGGGCTCCGAGGGCTCCCTCGGCATCGTCGTACGGGCGATCCTGACGCTGAAGCCGCAGCCGCTCCAGCAGCTGGTGCTGGCCGCCGAGTTCGCCTCCGGAGCCGCCGCCTGCGACGCCGTGTGCCGGATCATGGCCGGCGGGCACGTGCCGTCCCTCCTCGAACTGATGGACCGTACGACGGTCAAGGCCGTCAACGACATGGCGCACATGGGCCTGCCGGAGACCACCGAGGCCCTCCTCCTCGCCGCCTTCGACACCCCCGACCCGGCCGCCGACCTCGCCGCCGTCGGCGCGCTGTGCGAGGCCGCCGGCGCCACCGAGGTCGTCCCGGCCGACGACGCGGCCGAGTCCGAACTGCTCCTCAAGGCACGGCGGTTGTCGCTCACCGCACTCGAGGCCGTCAAGGGCACCACGATGATCGACGACGTGTGCGTGCCCCGGTCCAGGCTCGGTGAGATGCTCGACGGCGTCGAGCGCATCGCCGAGAAGTACCAGCTCACCATCGGCGTCGTCGCCCACGCGGGCGACGGCAACACCCACCCGACGGTCTGCTTCGACGCACAGAACCCCGACGAGTCCCGGCGCGCCCGCGAGTCCTTCGACGAGATCATGGCCCTCGGCCTGGAACTCGGCGGCACGATCACCGGCGAACACGGCGTGGGCGTCCTGAAGAAGGAGTGGCTGGCGCGCGAGATCGGCCCCGTGGGCGTGGAGATGCAGCGCGCGGTCAAACAGGTCTTCGACCCGCTGGGCATCCTCAACCCGGGCAAACTGTTCTGAAGCGCGCGCCTCACCGGGCGAGCAGCTCGGCCAGACCGTCGTCGAGGCCGAGCTGAGCGCCCTCACTCCCCGGGGGCACCACCCGCAGTGTGCGCTCCAGCCAGGCCGACACCTGCGCGGCCGGGGCCTCGAGCAGGGCGTCCCCGTCGGGTGAACTCAGCGCTATCAGAACGACACTGCGCCCGTTCGCCTTCGACGGCCACACCCGCACGTCCCCGCGTCCGCACGGCCGGAACACCCCCTCCACGAGGAGTTCACGGGCGAACGTCCAGTTGACGGGCTGGTCGGAGTCGATGTGGAAGGTGATGTGGACGGCGTAGGGGTCGTCGGAGCGGTAGCCGAGCCGGGCCGCGACCGGGACGCTCCGCTCGGGCGACAGGACGAGCCGCATCTCCAACTCCCGCTCTACCACGGTGTGCATGGCTGTCTTTCCTCTCTGCACAGGTCTGCACGGATCTGTCGTACGGGCCCTTGGGCGGGCCCGTACGAGTGGAGAGCGGGGGAAGGCGGGAGCATTACGCGGATTCCCCGAAGTTTTTTCGCGGGGGTAGCACAAGCGTGCTCGAAAGGGGCGGGTCCGGCGGGACGGGCGGTGCCGGTCCGGCGGGTCTGATAGATGTGGAGGCCCCCATAACACCCCCGAGCAGATACGGGACGACGGACATGAGCGCCCCAACCCCGGCACCCGGCGACGACAGGCCCCGCGAGGGCTATTACCCGGACCCTTCCATTCCCGGATATGTCCGGTACTGGAACGGTGCTGCCTGGGTACCGGGCACCAGCCGTCCGGCCCCGGCCGACGGCGAACCGCTCGCGCCACCGCCCGGCGCGCCCCCCGCGCAGCCCGCCGTCGAGGAGACCGGGCCGCACTTCTTCGACGAGGACCCCGAACCGCAGGCCCAGGCCGGCCCCGCCGACGCCCAGCACGGCAGCCGCCCCGAGCCGGCCTCCGCGTGGGGTGCCGACCGCTCCCGGCAGTCCGGCTTCGGCGGCGACCAGGACCGCCGCGTCTCCTGGGGCGCACCGCAGGGCGCCGACCCGCGCGTACCCGCCGACGCCCCCACGTCGCCCGACGGCCGGTCCGCTCGCACGGACGGCACGGCGACGATCCCGCCGGCCGCGTCCGACGCGGACGCGGCCGGCGGCAACACGTTCGTCTTCCGCCGTCCGACCGCCGACTCCCAGGGCCCGGGCGCCGGTACGGACGGTGCCGCCGAGGACGAGGGCACGATGACCTTCCGCGCCGTCAGCCGCAGCACGGGTCAGCAGGACGGGACACCGGGGGCGCAGCCCGGGAGCCCGGGCATGCCGGGGCCGCGAGCGTCGGGCGCCGCGGCGGGTGTCTCCGGCTTGGCGGGTTCCGGCCCAGCGGGTTCCGGCCCGGGTGTGTCCGGTCCGGCGGGCGCCGCCCCGGGCGCATCCGCCCCGGCGGCATCGATCCCCGGCCCCGCCGGCCCCGGCGCCCCCACCCCGGCGCCCTCCGCCGGATCGGGCGCCCCCGGTTTCGGTGCCGGAAAGGCGGCCGCGGCGCGCGCTGCCGCGGTGCAGGCCGGACAGGCGCAGGTGGCGCCAGCAGCGCAGGCCGGTGTGCAGGAGGCGCCGGCCACCCCGCAGTCCACCACCCCCTCGTCCGCGCCCCCCGGTGTGCCCCATCAGGCCGCCGCTCCAGGCACCGCCGCCCCGGTGACCAGCGGCCCCGGTGGCGGCCAGTCCTCCTGGGCCCAGCAGGTCCACCATCTCGCCGGCGCCTCGGGGGCCGACGAGCAGCCGGTCGCACCGTGGAAGCCGCCGGTCGAGGACCCCTTCCAGGCGGCGGCGCGGCGGCAGGCGGCGGCGCGGCCCGCGGCGCTCGGCAAGCGGCTGGCCGCCCGCCTGATCGACACCGTGGTCGTCGGCGCCGTCACCGCCGTCGCCGCCGTACCGCTCGGCGCACAGGCCCTCGACCACATCCAGGGCAAGATCGACGAGGCCAAGCTCTCCGGCCGGACGGTCACGGTCTGGCTGCTCGACGGCACGACGTCCACCTACCTGGGCATCATCCTCGCCGTCCTGCTCCTCTTCGGTGTTCTCTACGAGGCGCTGCCGACCGCCAAGTGGGGCCGCACGCTGGGCAAGCGGCTGCTCGGCCTGGAGGTGCGGGACATCGAGGCGCACGAGGCTCCGTCCTTCGGCGCGGCCCTGCGCCGCTGGCTGGTCTACAGCGTCCCCGGACTGCTCTGCGTCGGTCTCATCGGCGTCCTGTGGTGCCTGTTCGACAAGCCGTGGCGCCAGTGCTGGCACGACAAGGCCGCACATACGTTCGTCGCGGGCTGACCTCCACCCGGGTGACCAGGTAATTCCGTACCCCCGGACGGCCGCTCGCCGGATGCGCGGTGGGAGGGTTCGCGGTCCACTCGGGCCATGAGCACCGAACCGCCCCCCGGATCCGGCGGACAGCCGCCGGAGGACGATCCGTTCAAGAAGCAGCCCCCGCCCGGCGAGGGGGCCGGCTCACCGTACGACTCGCCCCCGGGCGGCCAGGAACCCCCGCCGTACGGCGGTGACCAGCCACCTCCCTACGGGGGTGGCCCTTATGGCGGTGGCCCCGAGGAGCCGCTCGCGGGCATGCCCCCGCTCGCCGACAGCGGCAAGCGCACGCTCGCCCGCATCATCGACATGATCCTCGTCGGCGTCGTCGTCTGGCTGCTCGCCTGGGGTTTCAACGTCGACGAGTACGGGGTGGGCGCCGACGAGGTCGACACCGGCAGCTCCCTCGGGCAGTCCACCATCGCCGCCGTGCTCTTCATGGCGTACGACACCTTCATGATCAGCAAGTGGGGGCAGACCCTGGGCAAGAAGTGGCTCGGCATGCGGGTGGCCAACCTCGACAACGGCGCCACGCCCTCGGTGCAGACCGCGCTGATCCGCTCCGCGGTGCTCTGGATTCCGTTCGCGTTCTGCTGTGCCTGTCTCTGGACGGTGATCTGCGGCGGCTGGAGCTTCTTCGACAAGCCCTACAAGCAGGGCCTGCACGACAAGGCGGCCAAGACGGTGGTGGTCAGCGCGACGTGACGCCGGACGTCGGCTGCCGTACCGGCTCGGGTGCCGCCGGGACCGGAGCCGCCACGCGGGAGGCCGGGGCGGAGCGCCGTACGACGGTCGGTGTGCGCTTCGGCACGGGTACCGTCAGGGCGACCAGCAGCCCGAGGACGAGCGCCGCGACGGCGATGACCCCGATCCCCGCACCCGAACTCGTCTGTGACAGCAGCAGCATGGCGAGCGTCGAGGCGATGACGGTCAACGAACCGTAGGCGAGCTGTGCGGCAGTCGGACGAGGCATGGCAATCGAGTCCTAGAAAGTGGGGGTGGTCTCCCCCCGTGCCTCTAGGGGGAGGGTGCGGACAGAATCTATTCGCGTGCATGCCCGAGTGGAACGAACCGTAAGCGTGAGATGACCAACAGTGCCGATGCATAAGGGGCGCACCGATTCATGCCGTCCAGGAAGTGGACGGTCCTGCGCGCCCGTTGAGCGAAGCACACTGTTCGGTAAGCGAAACGTCGTCTCCGCATAATGCAGTTGTCCTGCTCAAGTCAAGGTCTGTCTTTTCTCCTCAACCTCTAGTCAAATGTCGTCACTTGACTACACGCGTTGATCACGCGCGCGCGGAGCGCTCCATGACCCGGCCCTCCCTTCCGCGCGCCCGGACGCGGGGGAGGATCTCAAGTGACCAGCAGACCCTGGACGTTCAGAGCGACCGCGACCGCGGTCGCATTCGCGGCGGCGACCGCCATGTTCTCCACCTACGCGGTGGCGCAGGGCGATCCCGCCGACTCCGCCGCCGTAGAGCGGAGGGACCCGGCGACACCCGAGGTGCACGACGAGCACGAGCACGACCTCGACGGCCCGCTCACCAAGACCGTCGAAGCTCAGCGCGAAGAGGCCCTGAAGCAGGTCATATCCGGCGAGGCCGAGGTCGAGGAGCGCAAGGGCTCCAAGGTCGTCGAGCTCGAGAGCCGTAAGGGCCACAGCAAGTACGTCGAACTCGGCCGGGAGAAGACGGACAAGATCTTCACCGTTCTGGTCGAGTTCGGCGACCAGATCGACAGCCGCTACGGCGGCACCCCCGGCCCGCTGCACAACCAGATCGCCGAGCCGGACCGCAAGCAGGACAACAGCACGGCCTGGCAGGCGGACTACAACCGCGAGCACTTCCAGGACCTCTACTTCGGCGACGGCACCGCCTCGATGAAGACCTACTACGAGAAGCAGTCCTCGGGCCGCTACTCCATCGAGGGCGAGGTCACCGACTGGGTCAAGGTCCCCTACAACGAGGCCCGTTACGGCTCCAACAAGTGCGAACCCGACAACTGCGCCTGGTACGCGGTGCAGGACGGCGTCAACGCGTGGGTCGACCAGCAGAAGGCAGCCGGCAAGACCGAAGCGGAGATCAAGGCCAAGCTCGCCGAGTACGACCAGTGGGACCGCTACGACTTCGACGGTGACGGCGACTTCAACGAGCGCGACGGCTACATCGACCACTTCCAGATCGTGCACGCCGGCGAGGACGAGTCCGCGGGCGGCGGCGCGCAGGGCGAGGACGCGATCTGGGCCCACCGCTGGTACGCGTTCGGCACCGACGCCGGCTCCACCGGCCCCGACGGCAACCGGCTCGGCGGCACGCAGATCGGCGACAGCGGTATCTGGGTCGGCGACTACACCATCCAGCCGGAGAACGGCGGACTCGGCGTCTTCGCCCACGAGTACGGCCACGACCTCGGTCTGCCGGACCACTATGATATCAACGGCGGCGAGAACTCCACCGGCTTCTGGACGCTGATGTCGTCCGGTTCCTGGCTCGGCACCGGCAAGGACACCATCGGCGACCTGCCCGGCGACATGACCGCCTGGGACAAGCTCCAGCTGGGCTGGCTCGACTACGACGTCGCCAAGGCGGCCACGAAGTCGACGCACATGCTGGGCGTCGCCGAGTACAACACCAAGAACAAGCAGGCCCTGGTGGTCGAGCTGCCCAAGAAGGCGGTCACCACCGAGCTCGTTCCTCCTGCACAGGGCGCGACTCAGTGGTGGAGCGGCAGCGGAAACAACCTGAAGAACACGCTCAGCCGCTCCGTGGATCTCACCGGCAAGTCCTCGGCGACCCTGACGCTGGACGGCTGGTGGGCGATCGAGGCCGACTACGACTACCTCTATGCCGAGGTGTCCACCGACGGCGGCGCCAACTGGACGGCGGTCGACGGCACGGCGGACGGCCAGGCCATCCCGCGCGACGGCAGCGACAAGCCGGCGTTGACCGGCTTCTCCGAGCAGTACAAGAAGCTGTCGTACTCCCTCGACGCCTACGCGGGCAAGAAGATCGAGCTGCGCTTCCGCTACGCCACCGACGGCGGTGTCGCGGAGAAGGGCTTCGCGGCCGACCAGATCTCCGTGACCGCCGACGGCACCGCGCTGTTCACGGACAACGCGGAGAGCGCGGACGCGGCTTGGACGGCGACCGGCTTCTCCCGGATCGGTGCGTCGTTCACCAAGGACTACGCGCAGTACTACATCGCCGAGAACCGCCAGTACGTGTCGTACGACAGGACCCTGAAGGTCGGCCCGTACAACTTCGGCTTCGCCACCACCCGTCCGTCCTGGGTCGAGCACTTCCCGTACCAGAACGGCCTGTTGATCTGGAAGTGGGACACCTCCCAGGCCGACAACAACACCAGCCAGCACCCGGGCGCCGGTCTGCTCCTGCCCGTCGACTCCCACCCGACCGCGCTGAAGTGGTCCGACGGCACGCTGATGCGCAACCGCATCCAGACCTACGACGCGCCGTTCAGCCGCTACCGCACGGACGGTGTCACGCTGCACAAGGCTGACGTCGTCACCCGCATCCCGTCGTCGAAGGGCGTGCCGGTCTTCAACGACCACACCAGCACCTACTACGACGAGAGCAACAAGGCCGGCGGCGTCAAGATCACTGACACCAACACCAAGATCAGGATCGTCAAGGAGGCCAAGAACGGCTCGACGATCTTGCTCCAAGTCGGCCCCGCGGTGAAGTAAACAGAATTTCCGCAGGTCAGAAGCGTATCGGCGGTAACCCCTGGCGGGTTGCCGCCGATCGTGTTTAGGTGCGTCCTGATGGCTCTCTTATTGACACCTGAGCGAACGGGGATGTGACTGCATGGCCGCAGGAGGTTTCTGCAAGCTGCCGAACGGCACGGTGGTCGTGGCGCTGAACCTGCCCAGCCCCGCCGCCGACGGCCCGTCCGGAGTGCGTGTCCTGGTGCACGCCCGGAACCGGGCCCGTGCCCTGACCCGGCTGCGCAACCTCGGCCTGCGCGCGGTCTACCTGCGCGGCAACGCGGCCCCGCCGACCCCGGACGAGATCACCGCGGTCCTGCACCACCCCGACGGTCTGATATGGCGCACGGTCCCCGACAGCGAAGTCGGTCCCATGGAGCTGTGGCGCCCGATCAGGGCCCTGCTCAGACAGCCGACGGCACAGGCGTAAGGCCCGCCCCTACTGAACGACCGGCTTCCCGGACAGCTCCACGCCCGCTTCCCGCAGCTCCTCCAGCGCCCGCTCGGTGCTCTCCTGGGCCACCCCGGCGGTGAGGTCCAGCAGCACATGCGTACGGAAACCCTCCCGCGCGGCGTCCAGGGCGGTGGCCCGTACGCAGTGGTCGGTGGCGATGCCGACCACGTCCACCTCGTCGATCGACCGGTCCTTCAGCCAGTCGGCCAGGGACACACCGTTCTCGTCGACCCCCTCGAACCCGCTGTACGCCGCCGAGTACGCCCCCTTGTCGAACACGGCGTCGATCGAGCCGGACGCGACGGCCGGGGCGAAGTTCGGATGGAAGCCGACCCCCTCCGTGCCCGCGACGCAGTGCGCGGGCCAGGAGTGGGCGAAGTCGGGGTTGTCCGCGAAGTGGCCCCCGGGGGCGATGTGGTGGTCGCGGGTCGCCACGACATGGCGGTACCCGGCGGGGGCCTGCCCGATCAGCTCGGTGATCGCGGCAGCCACATCGGCACCTCCGGCCACCGGGAGGCTGCCCCCTTCGCAGAAATCGTTCTGCACGTCTACGACGATCAAGGCGCGGCGCATGGTCGGTGTCCTTCGGCTATGGGGCGGCTATGGGGTCTCTTCGGTCACGGTGCCGAGAGGTGCGGGCCCGGCCGGTGATGAACCTGAACCTCCGAGCCTAGAGACTTCGGGGACGGTGCGGGAGGGGGCACCACGGGGCGCGCACCTGGGCGCCCCGCCTAACCCGCGGAACCCTCGTGGACGTACTCCGTCGGAATGACGGGTTCCCCCTGCGACAGCTGCGTGGCCGAGAGCGGCAGAGCGGCGAGGGCGGCGATGTGCCTCTCGCGCGGGGTGTCGAGCGGCTCGCGGGCGACCACCTCGCCGCCCTTGACCAGCTCGACCAGGAGCTGCCGGTCGACGAGCCCGTCCGGTACCGGCCCGGTACCGACCACCTCCGCCTCCGCGACGCCCTGCTCGTCCGGCCGGCGCGCGGCCCACTTGCGGCCACCGACGGAGGTCTTGCCGCCGGTGGCCTTCTTCGCCACCGGCACCAGCGGCGCCTTCGGGTCGGCGGACCCGGCGCGGGCGACCAGCTTGTACACCATGGAGCAGGTCGGGTGCCCGGAGCCGGTGACCAGCCGCGTACCGACGCCGTACGCGTCCACGGGCGCCGCGGCGAGCGAGGCGATGGCGTACTCGTCGAGATCCGAGGTCACGATGATCCTCGTGTTCGTGGCCCCCAGCTCGTCCAGCTGCTGCCGCACCCGGTGCGCGACCAGCAGCAGGTCGCCGGAGTCGATCCGGACGGCGCCCAGCTCAGGGCCGGCGATTTCCACGGCCGTACGGACCGCCTCGGCGACGTCGTAGGTGTCCACCAGCAGGGTGGTCCCGCGGCCCATGGTGTTGACCTGGGCCTGGAAGGCGTCCCGCTCGCGGTCGTGCAGCAGGGTGAACGCGTGCGCGGACGTGCCGACCGTGGGGATGCCGTAGCGGAAGCCGGCCGCCAGGTCGGAGGTGGAGGCGAAACCACCGACGTACGCGGCGCGCGCCGCGGCGACGGCGGCCAGCTCGTGGGTGCGGCGGGCGCCCATCTCGATCAGCGGGCGCTCCCCGGCCGCCGACGCCATGCGCGAGGCGGCCGCGGCGATCGCGGAGTCGTGGTTGAGGACGGAGAGGATCACCGTCTCCAGCAGCACACACTCGGCGAACGACCCCTCGACCCGCATGACCGGCGAGCCCGGGAAGTACACCTCGCCCTCGGGGTAGCCCCAGATGTCGCCGCTGAACCGGTAGTTCGCGAGCCAGTCCAGGGTCTCCTCGCCGACGATCCCGTGGGCGCGCAGGAAGCCGAGGACGCCCGCGTCGAAGCGGAAGTTCTCGACGGCGTCCAGGACACGGCCGGTGCCCGCCACCACGCCGTAGCGGCGCCCCTCCGGCAGCCGCCGGGTGAAGACCTCGAAGACACTGCGCCGCCCGGCCGTGCCCGCCTTCAGGGCGGCCTGGAGCATCGTCAGCTCGTACTGGTCCGTGAAGAGCGCCGTCGACGGAACTTCCACCGGCAGCCCAATGTCCGCTGTGCTCATGGCAACCGATGGTACCCCCATTTCGTCAGTGTGACGATTTAGCGGGCGCATGGCAGCATGGGACATGTGACGTCAGCCGCTCCCATCGAGATCGAACGCACCGAGTCGGCGGAGGAGGTCTCTGCCGTACCAGAGCCCGACGTCCCCTGGGTCACGATCGTCCACAACGACCCGGTCAACCTCATGAGCTATGTGACGTACGTCTTCCAGTCGTACTTCGGCTACTCCAAGGACAAGGCCACCAAGCTCATGCTCGACGTCCACCACAAGGGCCGGGCGGTCGTCTCCAGCGGCAGTCGCGAGGAGATGGAACGCGACGTGCAGGCCATGCACGGCTACGGTCTGTGGGCCACCCTCCAGCAGGACCGGAAGTAGCGATCGCCGCCATGCCAGGAACCTTCGAACCGCTCCCCGGCGGCGGCGCGGCCGTCGCCCTCGACGACGTCGAGATCTCCATCATCCGGTCGCTGGCCGTCCAGCTCCTGGAACTCATCGGCCCCGGCCCCGGCGAGGACGCCTCCGCCGACCCGCTCGCCGAGCTGTTCGCCGAGGGACCCAGCGAACCGCCCTCCGACCCGGTGCTCCGGCGCCTGTTCCCGGACGCCTACCGCGACCCCGAGGGGACGCCGGGGCCCGAGGCGGCCGAGGAGGAGAAGGCGTACTCCGCCGAGTTCCGCCGCTACACCGAGAACGACCTGCGCGCCGGCAAGCGCGAGAACGCCCTCGCGGTGATCCGCTCACTGGACACGCTGACGTCCGCGGGGGACCGCGGGGCGGTCCTGGAGCTGACGGTGGGGCAGTCCCAGCAGTGGCTCGGCGCCCTCAACGACCTGCGCCTGGCCATCGGTTCCCGGCTGGAGATCACCGACGAGGACGACAGCGACCTTCTCTACCGGCTGCCGGACGAGGACCCTCGTAAGCCGATGGTGATGGCGTATCTGTGGCTGGGCGGGCTCCAGGAGACGTTGGTCGGCACGCTTATGCCGTAAATGTGCGGATCTTGTGTTCGCTCAGCGGACACTCAAATCCGAATAACGATCCCGTTACCTTGCCTGCGTTGTATGTGTGTTTAAGGTGCGGTCTGTCCGCTTCTTCCTGTGTGATGCGCCACAGGGTCGCCGGGTGATCAGAGTTGCGGCCGTGATAAATCTTCACGACCGCCCGGCGAACACCACCCTTATGTCCGCCGGGTGCGCCACCAGCCGGCGACCGCCGGCCAGGCACGAGCGGCCCGGGGAGGCCGCTCAGCTCCATCAATCCGGGGGGATCGAAACCCGATCCGAGGCCGACGAGAGGCCGGGGTCGGCATGGAGAAAGGCGCACTACACATGACCTCTGCGAAGGTCACCGAAGCCCCTGAAGAGGGGTACGAGCGGGGACTCGGCAGCCGTCAGGTCCAGATGATCGCGATCGGCGGCGCCATCGGCGTCGGCCTGTTCCTGGGTGCCGGGGCGAACATCGCCAAGGCCGGTCCCAGCCTGATCCTCATGTACGCCCTCGCGGGCGTGATCATCTTCTTCATCATGCGGGCGCTCGGTGAGCTCCTGCTCTACCGCCCTGTCTCGGGCTCCTTCGCGGAGTACTCCCGCGAGTTCCTCGGCCCGTTCTTCGGCTACTTCACCGGCTGGACGTACTGGCTGATGTGGGTGGTCACCGGCATGGCGGAACTCACCGCCGCCGCGATCTACGTCAACTACTGGTTCCCGTCCATTCCGCAATGGGTGACGGCACTGGTCTTCCTGGTGATCCTGTTCGGGGTCAACCTGATCTCCGTGAAGCTCTTCGGCGAGCTGGAGTTCTGGTTCTCGATGGTCAAGGTCACCGCCCTGATCGGCATGATCGTGATCGGCCTCGGCGTGCTGACCTTCGGCTTCAGCAGCGCCGGTGACACGGCGGCCGTCTCCAACCTCTGGGCCTTCGACGGCTTCTTCCCCAAGGGCATCGGCTCGTCCCTGATGACCCTCCAGGGCGTCATGTTCGCCTACCTCGCCGTCGAGCTGGTCGGTGTCACGGCCGGCGAGTCCGAGAACCCGGAGAAGACCCTCCCCAAGGCGATCAACACCCTGCCGTGGCGCATCGCCCTGTTCTACGTCGGTGCCCTCACCGTCATCCTCTGCGTCGTGAAGTGGACGGAGTTCGCGCCGGGCGTCAGCCCGTTCGTCGAGGCCTTCGCGCAGATCGGCATCCCGGCGGGCGCGGCCATCGTCAACTTCGTCGTGCTCACCGCGGCGCTGTCGTCCTGCAACTCCGGCATGTACTCGACGGGCCGCATGCTGCGGAACCTGGCCGAGAGCGGCGAGGCCCCCAAGGCCTTCACCAAGCTGTCGTCGACCAAGACGCCCGCCCTGGGCATCCTCGTCTCCGTGTGCTTCATGGGCATCGGCGTGATCCTGAACTACGTCGTCCCGGAGAAGGCCTTCGGCTACGTCACCTCCATCGCCACCGCCGCCGGCATCTGGACCTGGCTGATGATCCTGGTCAGCCACGTCCTGTACCGCCGCGCGGTCGATGCGGGGCGTCTGCCCGCCTCGTCCTTCCCGGCCCCCGGCGGCGCGAAGTGCTCGTACGTCGCCATCGCGTTCCTGCTCTTCGTGACCGGCATCATCGCCTACGACGCCGACGCCCGCGTCTGCCTGTACGTGATGGCCGGCTGGGCCGCCGCCCTGGGCATCGGCTGGATGATCCTCAAGGCCCGCAACCCGGAGATCGCCGAGCGCCGCACGCCGGAGTTCGAGAAGGTCGGCTGACGACCACCGGACGGCCCTGGCGGCAGGGAGTACTCGTGGCACTCCCTGCCGCCGCCGCTCAGGACGTCCGGCATGTGGGCCGCTCCGTACCACCCCTCGGTACGGAGTGGCCCTTCTGCTTATCCTGGCCAGCATGCTGACCCTCACCCAGGCCCTCTTCGACCAGATCGTCGCCCACGCGCGCGAGGACCACCCCGACGAGGCGTGCGGCGTGGTCGCGGGCCCGGTGGGCTCGGGCCGCCCGGAGCGCTTCATCCCGATGCTGAACGCCGCCCGCTCACCCACGTTCTACGAGTTCGACTCCGGCGACCTCCTCAAGCTCTACCGCGAGATGGACGACCGCGACGAGGAGCCGGTGATCATCTACCACTCCCACACGGCCACCGAGGCCTACCCCTCCCGCACCGACATCTCCTACGCCAACGAGCCCGGCGCGCACTACGTCCTGGTCTCCACCGCGGACACCGACGGAGCCGGCGAGTTCCAGTTCCGGTCGTTCCGGATCATCGACGGCGAGGTGACGGAGGAGGAGGTCAAGGTCGTGGAGGCCTACTGATCCCGGGATTCGGTCAGAATTCATCCACTATCCGAGATCACATTCCAGGACCCGGACCGGGAATCGATACGATGAGCCCATGGTTTTCCACGACGTGAGCGAGAAGACGCCGGGCGCACTGCTCGTGGCGCGGCTGCACGTCGACCTGTGCAGGCTCGCCAGCGCCATCTGTTGACGCTGCCCTGCCGCCGTACGGCCGTGAGCCGCGGCGCCTCCTCACGCACGACCTGCTGTAGCTGCGCTGCCGCGCGCCCACCGACCTGACCACTCCCGACAGGAGCCCTGAGCCATGGCCATCGAGGTCCGCATCCCCACCATCCTCCGCCAGTACACCGACGGTCAGAAGGCCGTCGAAGGCAGTGGGGACACCCTCGCCGAGCTGTTCGCCGACCTCGACGCCCGGCACACGGGAATCCAGGCCCGCATCGTGGACGGCGACCAGCTGCGCCGCTTCGTCAACGTCTACCTGAACGACGAGGACGTCCGCTTCCTCGACGGCATCAACACCAAGCTGTCCGACGGCGACAGCGTCACGATCCTGCCGGCCGTGGCCGGCGGCATGGCCTGAGGTCTCTGACCACCGATGCGTTACGACTCCCCGCTGGCCGCGGTGGGCAACACCCCGTTGGTGCGCCTGCCGCGGCTCTCGCCGTCCGCCGACGTCCGGATCTGGGCCAAGCTGGAGGACCGCAACCCGACCGGCTCGGTCAAGGACCGTCCCGCCCTGCACATGATCGAGCAGGCGGAGAAGGACGGCCGGCTGACCCCGGGCTGCACCATCCTCGAGCCCACCTCCGGCAACACCGGCATCTCGCTGGCCATGGCGGCCAAGCTCAAGGGCTACCGCATGGTGTGCGTGATGCCCGAGAACACCTCCACCGAACGCCGGGACCTGCTCGGCATGTGGGGCGCCGAGATCATCTCCTCCCCGGCCGCGGGCGGCTCCAACACCGCCGTCCGCGTCGCCAAGGAGCTGGCCGCCGAGCACCCCGACTGGGTGATGCTCTACCAGTACGGCAACCCGGACAACGCCGGCGCCCACTACGCCACCACCGGCCCCGAGATCCTCGCCGACCTCCCCTCCATCACCCACTTCGTGGCCGGACTGGGGACGACGGGCACGCTGATGGGCGTCGGCCGCTATCTGCGTGAGCACAAGCCGGACGTGAAGATCGTCGCCGCGGAGCCCCGCTACGACGACCTGGTGTACGGCCTGCGCAACCTCGACGAGGGCTTCGTACCCGAGCTGTACGACGCCTCCGTCCTCACCACCCGCTTCTCGGTCGGCTCCGCCGACGCGGTCACCCGCACCCGGGAACTCCTCCAGCAGGAGGGCATCTTCGCGGGTGTCTCCACCGGCGCCGCCCTGCACGCGGCGATCGGCGTCGGAAGGAAGGCGATCAAGGCCGGCGAGAGCGCCGACATCGTGTTCATCGTGGCCGACGGCGGCTGGAAGTACCTCTCCACCGGCGTCTACACCGCGGCCACCACGGAAGAGGCCATCGAGACACTGCAGGGCCAGCTCTGGGCCTGACCCCCTACGTCGCGAGGTGACGGACCTGGTCCCACAGGACCGGGTCCACCACCCCCACCCGCCGCCGGAAGTCCCACACCGCGACCTCCCGCAGCTCGTCCGTCTCCAGGAAACTCGCCCGGCCCTGGGTGTCCCCGACCGAGCCCGGCGGCAGGGGTATCACCCCGGCCCGCTCGTCGTGGAACCTGCTGGTGATCTTCGCGACCGTCGCCCGCCGCCCGTGCACCGCCAGCACCAGACACGGCCGGTCCTTCGCGCCGGGACCGTCCTCGTAGGGCACGTTCGCCCACCAGATCTCCGCGGCCCGCGGCCGCTGCGCCGCCCGCGACCGCTCCGCCCGCCCCGGCGGCCGCGTGCGACGGCCCTCGGGACGCCGCCGCCCCCAGCCGTCGACGAGTGCGGCAACGAGCGCGAGCAGTATCACCGCCGCGAGTGCCAACCACCAGGACGTGTCCATACGATGACGTTACCGGCGCACGCATCAGGTCGCGCGCCCTGTCCCACACCCCATGCGCCCCACATCCAGCCGAATCGGTGACAGCACAGGTGAGTTCGCCCACAACGGCCCTTGGTGGAGGAGCGACCAACGGTTTTGCGCCTTACGCTCGACGGACCGCACGACCCCCGTTTTCTCCACATCCGCCAGCGGAGGTTTCTGCTTCATGAAGCTCACCGTCGTCGGCTGCTCGGGGTCGTTCCCGTCCGCGGAATCGGCCTGCTCGAGCTACCTCGTCGAGGCCGACGGCTTCCGGCTGCTTCTCGACATGGGCAACGGCGCCCTGGGCGAGCTGCAGCGCCACTGCGGTCTCTACGACCTCGACGCGATCTTCCTCAGCCATCTGCACGCCGACCACTGCATCGACATGTGCGCCTACTTCGTGGCGCGCTACTACCGGCACGAGGGCGGCCGCTGCGCCCCCCTCCCGGTCTACGGCCCCGAGGGCACCGAACACCGCCTGACCACCGCGTACGCCGACACCCCCTCGGCCTCCTCGATGAGCGAGGTCTTCGACTTCCACACGGTCAAGCCGTCCACCTTCGAGATCGGCCCCTTCACCGTCCACACCGAGCGGGTGGCCCACCCCGTCGAGGCCTACGGCATCCGCATCGAGCACGGCGGACGGACCCTGACCTACTCCGGCGACACGGGCGTCAGCACGGCACTGGACGAACTCGCCCGGGACGTCGACCTGTTCCTGTGCGAGGCCGCCTTCACCCACGGCAAGGAAAAGATCCCCGACCTGCACCTCAACGGCCGCGAGGCGGGCGAGACGGCCGCCCGGGCAGGCGCCCGCCGGCTGCTGCTCACCCACATCCCCCCGTGGACCGACCCGCAGGTCAACCTGGCCGACGCCCGCGCGGTCTACGACGGGCCGGCGGAGCTGGCGGTGCCCAGGAAGTCGTACGAGATCTGACGCCCACGGCATCACGGCATGACGAAGGCCCCCGGAATTCCGGGGGCCTTCGTACGGTCGGGTCGGACCGGGCCTACTTCGCCTCGGCCTTCTGCAGTTCCGCCAGTTCCTCGTCGGACTCGCGGCCCGGCGTCGGCAGGTTGAACTTGGTGATCGCGAAGCGGAAGACCACGTAGTAGACCGCCGCGAAGCACAGGCCCACCAGCGCCAGGCCCCACGGGTTGGTCGCGATACCCAGGTTCAGGAAGAAGTCGATCGCTCCGGCCGAGAAGCCGAAGCCGTCCTTCATGCCGAGCGCCCAGGTCAGCGCCATCGAGACGCCCGTGAGGACCGCGTGGATCGCGTACAGCACCGGCGCGATGAACATGAACGTGAACTCGATCGGCTCGGTGACACCGGTGAGGAACGAGGTCAGCGCGAGGGAGAACATCATGCCGCCGACAACCTTGCGGCGCTCGGGGCGGGCGCAGTGGACGATCGCCAGGCACGCGGCGGGGAGGGCGAACATCATGATCGGGAAGAAGCCGGTCATGAACTGGCCCGCGGTCGGGTCACCGGCCAGGAAGCGGGCGATGTCGCCGCTCTTGCCCTCGTACTCGCCGGCCTGGAGCCACGGGAAGGAGTTCAGCAGGTGGTGCATGCCGATCGGGATCAGCGCACGGTTGGCGACACCGAAGATGCCCGCGCCGGCCGCCCCCGAACCGACCAGCCACTCACCGAGGTTGTGCAGACCCGCGCCGAGGACCGGCCAGATGTAGCCGAAGACGATGCCGATGAGCAGACCCGCGAAGGCCGACAGGATCGGGATCAGACGGCGGCCGCCGAAGAAGCCCGCCCAGTCCGGCAGCTTGGTGCGGTAGAAGCGCTGGTAGAGAAGGGCGACGACGATGCCCATGACCACGCCGCCGAGGACACCGGCGTTGACCGCCTTCTCCACCATGACGATCTTGTCGTCGACGACCGTGGCCTCCTTGGGGAGGTTGGGGTCGGTGAAGGTGGCGAGGACCTTCTGGAAGACGAGGTAGCCGACGACCGCAGCGAGCGCCGTCGAACCGTCCGACTTCTTCGCGAAGCCGATCGCGATGCCCACGGCGAACAGCAGCGCCATGTTGTCGAGGATCGCGTTGCCGCCGGCCGCCATGAAGCCCGCGATCTTCGTGAGGAACGCGGGGAACTCCGGACGGCCCAGCATGTCGTCGTTGCCGAGCCGGACCAGCAGTGCGGCCGCGGGCAGAACCGCCACCGGCAGCATCAGGCTGCGGCCGATGCGCTGCAGGACAGCCATCGTGCCGGAGCCCTTCTTCTTGTCGGCCGCGGGAGCGGCGCTGGCCGTGGTCACAACTTCCTCCAGTGGGCATGGCGCCGCCCAGGGACAATGAGAAGGGGACGGCGGCGTCCGGCGATGCCCCGCGGCAGCACCGCAAGGGTCTACACCACTCAGTGGTGTAGACCTGTTGTAGCACGATGAAGGCGGGATAAGGAACCCGCGATTCCCGCGCCCGTTCGGCTGCTTACCCCTTCGTGACGTCCTCCACCTCCTCCTCCGCCTCCCGCCCCGGCGTCTTCAGATCGAACCTGGTGATCGCGAAGCGGAACACGACGTAATAGACGGCAGCGAAGCACAGCCCGATCGGAATGATCGCCCAGGGTCTCGTTGCCAGATTCCAGTTGATGAGGTAGTCGATCAGGCCGGCCGAGAAGCTGAACCCGTCGTGCACCCCGAGCCCCCACGTCACCGCCATCGACACACCCGTCAACAGTGCGTGGACCGCATACAGTGCCGGCGCGATGAAGAGGAACGAGTACTCGAGCGGCTCGGTGATGCCTGTGACGAACGACGTCAGGGCGGTGGACAGCATCAGCCCGCCGACCTCCTTGCGGCGGCCCGGCCGCGCGCAGTGCGTCATCGCCAGCGCGGCGGCCGGCAGCGCGAACATCATGATCGGGAAGAACCCTGACGTGAACTGACCCGCGTCCGGATCGCCCGCCAGGAACATGTTGATGTCGCCGTGCACCACCGTGCCGTCGGGCTTGGTGTACGTGCCGAACTGGAACCAGACGGGCACGTTCAGGAACTGGTGCAGGCCGATCACCAGAAGCGCCCGGTTGGCGACGCCGAAGACACCCGCGCCCCACGCGCCCAGGTCGCTCAGCCAGTCGCTGAAACTCTCCAGCGCGGCACCGACCGGCGGCCAGACCCACAGGCACAGCACCGCGAACGCGATCGCCACGAACGCCATGATGATCGGCACCAGCCGACGCCCGTTGAAGAAGCCGAGCCAGTCCACCAGCTTCGTACGGTGGAAACGAGCCCAGAAGAAAGCCGCCAGCAACCCCAGGACAATGCCGCCGAACACCCCCGGATTCGGGTAGGTGAACTCGGTCACCGTCCCGTCCACCACCTGGCAGCCCGTGTCCACCGCCCGCGAACCCTCCGGACAGTCCTCCGGGAACTGGCGCAGCACATTGAAGTAGACGAGGAACCCGGCAACCGCCGCGAGCGCCGTCGACCCGTCCGCCTTCTTCGCCATGCCGATGGCCACACCCACACAGAACAGCAGCGGCAACCCCAACGAAGCGTCCAGGAGCGCGCCGCCCGCGCCCGCCATCACCCTCGAGACATCGGTCCAGCCCAGCCCCTCCTCGCCGAACACATCCGGCTGCCCCAGCCGGTTCAGAATGCCCGCGGCCGGCAGCACCGCGATCGGGAGCTGAAGACTGCGCCCCATCTTCTGCAAGCCCTGGAACAGGCGGTTCCAGCGCACCCGGGAAGGACTGGCAGCGCTGTCGGCACTCATCGGGCTCCTCCCGGAAGGACCGGGTTTGGCGACCACCCCCCAGCTGGTGTAGACCAGTTGGCGGAAGGTTCCGCTGTCGTGACGCCATCATTCGGTACGCACACCATGACCGCGCGCGAAGCTGGGCCAACTGTGGATAACTGCGACATAGCGCTACGGATCAGGCCGGATCAGGGAGAAAGACATGGCCAGCAAGGCTGAGAAAATCGTTGCCGGGCTCGGCGGCATCGACAACATCGAAGAAGTCGAAGGCTGCATCACACGGCTGCGCGTCGAGGTGGCCGACGCCTCGCTGGTCGACGACGCCGCACTCAAGGGCGCCGGCGCCCACGGCGTCGTCAAGATGGGCACCGCCATCCAGGTCGTCATCGGCACCGACGCCGACCCCGTCGCCGCGGACATCGAAGACATGATGTGAGCACCCCCTCACCCTCAGGGGCCCCTTCCCACACCGGAAGGGGCCCCTCGGCCCCAGCGAGCTAGGCTCACCTCATGTCTCGAATCGACGGCCGCACCCCCGAACAACTCCGCCCGATCACCATCGAACGCGGCTGGAGCAAGCACGCCGAAGGCTCCGTCCTCGTCTCCTTCGGCGACACCAAGGTCTTCTGCACCGCATCCGTCACCGAAGGCGTCCCACGCTGGCGCAAAGGCAGCGGCGAAGGCTGGGTCACCGCCGAATACGCCATGCTGCCCCGCTCCACCAACACCCGCGGCGACCGCGAATCCGTCAAGGGCAAGATCGGCGGCCGTACACACGAGATCTCCCGCCTCATCGGCCGCTCCCTGCGCGCCGTCATCGACTACAAGGCCCTCGGCGAGAACACCATCGTCCTCGACTGCGACGTACTCCAGGCCGACGGCGGCACCCGCACCGCCGCCATCACCGGCGCCTACGTCGCCCTCGCCGACGCCGTCTCCTGGGCCCAGAAGAAAAAGCTCGTCAAGCCCGGCCGTAACCCCCTCACCGGCACCGTCTCCGCCGTCTCCGTCGGCATCGTCGGCGGCATCCCCCTGCTCGACCTCTGCTACGAGGAAGACGTCCGCGCCGAAACCGACATGAACGTCGTCTGCACCGGCGACGGACGCTTCGTCGAAGTCCAGGGCACCGCCGAAGCCGAACCCTTCGCCCGTGACGAACTCAACGCCCTCCTCGACCTCGCCGTCGCCGGCTGCACCGAACTGGCAGCACTGCAGCGCACCGCGCTCGAAACCCCCGCCGAAAAGTAAAAGGCACACCAAGACACGGGGTCGGAGCGGGCAACCACGCCCACCACCACCGCGTCTGAAGAAATACGGGCGCACGGCTCATCCCTGTGCGCCCGGCCAGCTGACCGGGCCCGCCGGGCCCAACCAAGGGAGGGACCGTTCCATGGCCGCGAGCCGCCGCCGACGCCGTACCGCCGCCGTCGCCACCACCCTGGCGGCGATAGCGCTGACCGCCGGACTGACCACCGGCTGCGACGCCGTCGACAAGGCACTCGACTGCGTCCAGACCGCCGACGCCATCGCCGACAGCGTCACCGACCTCCAGCAGGCCGTCGACAACGCGGCCAACGACCCGACCCAGCTCGACGAATCCCTCGACTCCATCGAGCAGAACCTCGGCGAAATCGGCGACAAGACCGACAACACCGACGTCAACAAGGCGGTCGACGACCTCGAGAAGGCCGTCACCAACGTCCGCACCGCCATCGAGAACGGCGACGAGACCCCCGACATCAGCCCCGTCACCGACGCCGCCGGCGAACTGACCAAGGTCTGCACGCCGTAACGGGCCCGGCGGGGCAGCCGGGATACTGGACGGCATGACCCGCTTGATCCTCGCCACCCGCAACGCCGGAAAGATCACCGAACTCAAGGCCATCCTCGCCGACGCAGGCCTCCCACACGACCTCGTCGGCGCGGACGCCTACCCCGACATCCCCGACGTCAAGGAAACAGGCGTCACCTTCGCCGAGAACGCACTGCTCAAGGCCCACGCCCTGGCCCAGGCCACCGGCCTGCCCGCCGTGGCCGACGACTCCGGCCTCTGCGTCGACGTCCTCAACGGCGCACCCGGCATCTTCTCCGCCCGCTGGTCCGGCCGCCACGGCGACGACAAGGCCAACCTGGACCTACTGCTGGCCCAGCTGGCCGACATCGCCGACGAGCACCGGGGGGCCCACTTCGCGTGCGCGGCGGCGCTGGCGTTGCCCGACGGTACGGAACGGGTGGTCGAGGGCCAGCTGAGGGGCGTACTGCGGCATGCGCCGGTGGGCACCGGCGGCTTCGGCTACGACCCGATCCTCCAGCCGGAGGGTGAGACGCGGACGTGCGCGGAGCTGAGCCCCGAGGAGAAGAACGCGATCAGCCATCGGGGGAAGGCGTTTCGGGCGTTGGTGCCGGTGGTGCGGGAGTTGTTGGGCTGAGGCAGACACGGCAACGGCCTGCGCATCAATCCTTTGATTCGCAGGCCGTTTATGTGCGGCGGAAGGGATTCGAACCCTCAAGCCCGATCAGGGGCCACAGATCCTAAGTCTGCTGCGTCGCCGTTGCGCCACCGCCGCTAGCCGCCTGCCATCGTACCGGGAGCTGTCCGACGCCTTCTCCCTCCCCTGCACCAGGTGCTGGTGACCGAATGGCAGTTGGGGCACAGCAACCGCAGGTTCTCCCGCCGGTCGTCGCTCCAGTCCCCGTTGATGTGATCGACCTCCAGCGTCATGGGCTTGCCGAGCCACTCGGGGCCGACTCCGCACCTGGAGCACTGCTCGGGTACGCCGACTTCGCATAGCGCGCGGCGTAGGCGCGAGGTCTGCGTCCGGTGCCCGCGGTCGTGCCGTACCAGAACATCTTCTGGGCGTTTGGCGTTTCTTCCCGGCTTTCCCCGCTGGTGCGCCTGGCCCAGGAAGTGGGAGGTCGCAAGGTCGTCCTCGGCGATCCACTCGCGCAGCTTCGCGCGTTGCGAGCCATTGTTCGGTCGCCCCAGGCGGCGCAGCACCTCCCTGATCGAGACCGACTCGGCGACCGCCGCCCGCAACTCCTCGGGGCTGGGCCGGACAGGTCTTCCATGGGGACGGAAATGCGAGACGTCGATGCCGAAGTGAGCGAAACGCTTCATGAGATACCGAGGTAGGTATCCGTAGGGCCGTGTGCCGAAGAAGGCGATGACCTCGTCGATGCCGGAGCACTTCTCGGCGGCTTCTGCCAGCCGCTCGCGGGTGTACTGCACGGAAGTGCCCATGAGGCGGACACCCTGGCACGCCGCTTGCCGCGACCGCGGTAACTATCAGTTGTGGAGTGACAGTTGGGGCAAAGGAGCCGGAGATTTTTGATCCGGTTGTTTCGCCAGTTGCCGTCGATGTGGTCGACCTCAAGTGGCAACGGCTCTCCGAGCCACAACGCCTCGATGCCGCACAGGGCGCAGCGTTCCTCCACGCCCAGTTCCTGCATTGCCCTCTTGAGCCGACTGCTCGGGATGCGTACGGCGTGTACCGACGTGTCCTCGACGAGGATCTCTTCGGCTGTCCGGCGACGCTGGTTGTACCTCATGCGCTCGGTGCGGACCACCGGTGTGAAGTGCGAGGTGTCGATTCCACAGGCCTTGATGCGCCGCGCGATGTTGGCCTGGTGACCACCCACGGAGTCGAGCCCAAGCCGCCGCACCACCTCGTTCACACTCGAGGACGCAGCAACCACCGGCTCGAGGATCTCCCTCGTCCACTTCACCCCCTCCCGCTCGAAGTGCGACGTATCCACCCCCAGCTTCTTCATCCGCTCCCGGATGTAGTTCCGCCTCGAACTCCCCGGATCCACCCCCAACCTCCCCAACGCCTCCGACAACGTCCGCGCCCCCCGAGCCGCCTCCTCCAGCCGCTCCTTGGTGTACGCACTGGCCCCCATCGAGCCCCCTCCGTTCCGGCCACACGTTCGTGGTCCACACGGAGTAACGAACCGTTTATCGGACAGTCACGCCCGAAATGCAAAGCGGCCCGTGCCGGGTCGCCCCGGTACGGGCCGCTCGCGTCGGGCGGAGCCTGTGCTCAGATGTCCAGGTCCTTGATGATCTTGGCCACGTGCCCCGTCGCCCGCACGTTGTACAGCGCGCGCTCGACCTTGCCCTGCTCGTCGACGACGATCGTGGAGCGGATGACGCCCATGTACGTCTTGCCGTAGTTCTTCTTCTCGCCGTAGGCGCCGTAGGCCTCGATGACGGTCTTGTCGGGGTCGCCGGCCAGGGTGACCTTCAGGGATTCCTTCTCGCGGAACTTCGCCAGCTTCTCGGGCTTGTCCGGCGAGATGCCGATGACGTCGTAGCCGGCGGCGGCCAGGACGTCGAGGTTGTCGGTGAAGTCGCAGGCCTGCTTCGTGCAGCCGGGGGTCAGGGCGGCCGGGTAGAAGTAGACGATGACCTTGCGGCCCTTGTGGTCCGACAGGGAGACCTCGTTGCCGTCGGCGTCGGGGAGGGTGAAGGCGGGGGCCACGTCCCCGGGCTGGAGTCGCTCACTCATCGGGCTAGCGTAACCGGGGGTCCTGACGGTGCGGTCGCCCGAAGAACTGACAGACTGTCCGGAACAAGCATCAGCAGACTTCGGAGGCCGTACGGTGGCGGACACGTCGGACACCAGAACCCCGGCGCAGATCGAGGCGGACATCAGGCGCCGCCGCGAAGTGCTGGCCGAGACGCTCGACGAGATCGGGGTGCGGGTGCATCCGAAGACGATCGTCGGGGACGCCAAGGCCAGGGTCGTGTCGAATGTCGATCAGACCCTTGGGCGGGCGTACGTGCAGGTCAATCGGATGGTGAGTGATGTGAAGGGGCAGTTCGTCGATGAGGAGGGCGCGCCTCGGATGGAGCGTGTGCTGCCCGTCGCGCTCGTGGCCGTCGGGGTTGTGGGGCTGCTCGTGCTGGGTACTCGGCGGCGGAACCGCTGACCCTCCCGCGGACGAACGCTTCGATGGCAGGTAGGTTCAAAGGCGTGAGCTCCAACAGAAACGACCACAGCACCCATCCCGACAAGCTGCCCATCCGGATGTTGCACGACCGTGTGCTCGTGCGGCAGGACACCAGTGAGGGCGAGCGGCGTTCCGGTGGCGGCATCCTGATTCCCGCCACGGCGGCCGTGGGCCGTCGGCTGGCGTGGGCGGAGGTTGTCGCGGTGGGGCAGAACGTACGGACCGTCGAGCCGGGCGACCGGGTGCTGTACGACCCGGAGGACCGTGCCGAGGTGGAGGTGCGGGGTATCGCGTATGTGCTGATGCGCGAGCGCGACCTGCATGCCGTGGCCGCGGACCGGTTCGAGGGGTCGGAGGATTCGACCGGGCTGTACCTGTAGACAAGGGCTGAGAAGGGGCTGGTGACCATCGTCACCGGCCCCTTTTGTCGTCCTCCTTGCTACATTCGAAGGAGCCCGACGAGACGCGCCGTACCGGGACGAAGGCAAAGACGACGCACCCCCGTTCGTTCTGTCTGTCTCTCGGAGGTGCCTGTCATGGCCTGGGTTCTGCTGATCGTCGCCGGTGTGCTCGAAGTCGGCTGGTCGGTCGGGATGAAGTACACCGACGGTTTCACGCGGCTGGTTCCGAGCCTGTTCACCGGTGCCGGCATTGTCGCCAGCATGCTGTTGCTGTCGTATGCGGCGAGGTCCCTGCCCATCGGTACGGCCTATGGGGTCTGGGTGGGGATCGGGGCCGCCGGGTCGGCGGTGGTCGGCATGGTGGTGCTGGGGGAGCCGGCGACCGCCGCCCGGATCTTCTTCGTGTGTCTGTTGCTGGTGGCCGTGGTGGGGCTGAAGGCGACGTCGGGGCACTGAGCCGCGCGGTTCACAGTCTGATCGTGTACCGCGGAGCCGAGTTCGATGTGCCCGTGGTCGTTCCGTCGCCGGTGGTGCCGCCGGTGGTGCCGCCTGTGGTGGTGCCGCCGCTTGTGGTGGGGTCACCGCCGGTTGTGGTCCCGCCGCCGGTGGTGGTCCCGCCGTCGGTGGTCGTGCCCCCGTCCGTGGGTGTGCCGCCTGTCGTGGTGTCGCCGGTCGTTCCGTCCGTGGGGGTGCCTCCGGTCGTCCCGTCCGTGGGCGTGCCCCCGGTCGTCCCGCCGTCCGGGGTCTCGTCCGGGCTCTCCTGGTCGGCGTCGTCGCTCGGTGTGGCGCCGTCGGTGGGGGCGTCGGTGCTGGGGTCCTGGGAGGGCGGGATCTCGGGCAGGTCCCATTCCTCGGCGCCGTCCTGGAGCTGGAGGTTGAAGTCGGTGGGTGGGGTGCCTTCGAGGGCGTCCTTGGTGAACTGGGCCCAGATGTCGGCGGGCGCGCCGCCGCCGTTGACGCGGTTCAGGCCCATGGCGCCGTAGAGGGGCATGTGGTCGGCGGTGACGGGGTCCTGGCCCATGACGGCGACGACGGTGGCGAGGTCGGGGGTGTAGCCGGCGAACCAGGCGGCGGTGTCCTCCTCGGCGGTGCCGGTCTTGCCCGCGGCGGGGCGGCCGGCGGCCTGGGCGGCGGTGGCGGTGCCGTTCTCGACGACGCTCTGCAGGACCGATGTCGTGGTGTCGGCGGCTTCGCGGCTGACGGCCTGGTGGGTCTGGCGGGCGGGCAGTTCGATGACCTCGGTGCCGTCCTTGGTGATCTTCTCGATCATGGTGTACGTGCCGTGTTCGCCGTGGTTGGCGAGGGTGGCGTAGGCCTGGGCCATGTCGAGGACGCTGGCCCGGGCCACGCCGAGTGCGATCGACGGGTAGGGGCCCATCTCCGGTGTGGCGGTGGGCAGGCCGAGGTCGATCGCGGTCTGTTCGACCTTGTCGGGGCCGACGTCGACGGCCATCTGTGCGTACACGGCGTTGACGGACTTGTCGGTGGCCTCGCGGACGGTGATGTCGCCGTACGACTTCTGGTCCTCGTTCTCGGGGTTGTAGGCGCTGTTCCAGCCCTGGACGGGGCGTTTGTTGGTGCCGTCGTAGTAGGTGTTGGGGGTGATCGGTGTGCCGCCCTGGGTGGTGGAGTCGTTCTCGACGGCGGAGGTGAACACGAACGGTTTGAAGGTGGAGCCGACCTGGAAGTCCCGGCGGGTGGCGCCGTTGGTGTACTGCTTGACGTAGTCGATGCCGCCGTACAGGGCGACGACCTTGCCGGTCTTGGGGTCGACGGCGGCGCCGCCTGCGCGGACGTAGGTGTCGACCTTGCGGTTCTTCGGGTCGAGTTTGGACATCAGCTGGTCGTTCACGGCGTCGACGAAGGCGTCCTGCCGGGGTTTTTCGAGGGTGGTGGTGATGCGGTAGCCGCCCCTTTCGAGCTCGTCCGGGTCGACGATCTTGTTCTCGGTGAGGTACTGCTTGATCGCGTCGACGACGTAGCCGCGCTGCCCGGACATGCCGGTGGAGACGGTGGCTTCCTTCGGCATCGGGAACTTCAGGCCGGCCCGCTCGGAGCGGCTGAGCCAGCCTTCCTTGACCATGCCGTTGAGGACGTAGTTCCAACGGGCCTCGGCGGCGGGCTTGTTCTCGGGGTGGGCGACGACGTCGTACTCGCTGGGCGCGTTGAGCAGTGCGGCGAGGTAGGCGCCGCGGGCGGGGTCGAGGTCGGTGGCGTCCATGCCGTAGTAGGCGTGGGCGGCGGCCTGGATGCCGTAGGCGTTGCGGCCGAAGTAGCTGGTGTTGAGGTAGCCCTCCAGGATGTCGTCCTTGGTCTTTTCCTGGTCGAGCTTGATCGAGATGAAGAACTCCTTCACCTTGCGGGTGAGGGTCTGTTCCTGGGCGAGGTAGTAGTTCTTGACGTACTGCTGGGTGATCGTGGAGCCGGACTGCTTGCCCTTGCCGGTGGCGGTGTTCCAGGCGGCGCGGAGCATGGCCTGGGGGTCGATGGCGGACTCGCTGTAGAAGTCGCGGTCCTCGGCGGCCAGTACGGCGTGCTGGGCGTCCTTGGAGATCTGGGCGAGGGTGACGTTCTCCCGGTTGACCTCGCCGTCCCGGGCGAGTTGGGAGCCGTCTGCGTAGAGGTAGACGTTGCTCTGCTTGGTGGCGAGGGCGTTCGCCGGTGGGATCTTGACCAGTGAGTAGCCGAGGAAGAACAGGCCGATCACCAGCAGGGCGCCGAGGACGAAGGTGCTGAGCACCATGCGCCAGGTGGGGATGATCCGGCGCCAGCCGGTGCGCTTGGGCCGCTTGGGCTTGCCGTCCCCCGTCGCGCCCTGGGTCGGCTGCTGCGGCTGCGGCTCGTGGCTCATGTCGTGCACGGACTCCTGTTTTCCTCGTACGTTCCGGTACGAATTTCTCCTCGTACGATCCCGTACGATCCAGTACGCCCTCGTACGTCTTCTGCGCCCCCTGTTGAAGACTCTCGCACCAAGCGTTCCGTTCCCGGTTCCCGGCACGCGTTGTGCCCGGAAAATGCGTGGCCGCTCGGATCGGCCGCGTACTAGGCTCCTGCGCTTCGGTGCCGGGCGCGGTCGGGAGGGTGGTGGGTGTGGGCGCGGGACGGTTGTACGTGGCCGTCGCGGTGGGAGGTTTCCGACGATACGCGACGTACCGGGTGGCCACGGTCGCCGGGGTGTTCACCAACACCGTGTTCGGGCTGATCCTCGTCTACACGTACCTGGCGCTGTGGGAGGAGAGACCGCAGCTCGGCGGGTACGACCAGGCGCAGGCCGTCACCTATGTGTGGCTGGGGCAGGCGCTGTTGTCGACGCTCGCGATCGGGGGTGGCGGCTTCGAGGACGAGTTGATCGAGCGTATCCGTACGGGTGATGTGGCGATCGACCTCTACCGGCCGGCCGACCTCCAACTGTGGTGGCTGGCGGGTGACTTGGGGCGGGCGATGTTCCAGTTGCTGGGGCGTGGGGTGGTGCCGTTCGCGTTCGGGGCGCTGGTCTTCGATGTCGCGCTGCCGTCGGATCCGGTGACGTGGGCGGGTTTTCTGCTGGCGGTGCTGCTCGGGATGGTGGTCGGTTTCGGGATCCGGTACCTGGTGGCGCTGAGCGCGTTCTGGCTGATGGACGGCACCGGGGTGGTGCAGATGGCGTGGCTGCTGGGGTTCTTCTGTTCGGGGATGCTGCTGCCGCTGAACGTCTTCCCGGGCCTGCTGGGCGAGATCGTACGGGTGCTGCCGTGGTCGTCGCTGTTGCAGGCGCCGGCGGATGTGCTGCTGGGGCGGGCCGATCCGCTGGGCACGTTCGCGTTCCAGGGGGTGTGGGCGGTTGCGCTGCTGGCGGCGGGGCGGCTGGTGCAGTCGGCGGCGACGCGGCGGGTGGTGGTGCAGGGTGGGTGAGCGCGGTCGGGTGGCGGAGGGGCTGCGGGCGTACGGCCTGATCGTCGCGATGTGGATCCGTTCGACGATGGCGTACCGGGCCTCCTTCGTCATGACCACGGTCGGCAACTTCGCGGCGACGTCGCTGGACTTCGTCGCGATCCTGCTGATGTTCTCCCGCGTGGAGGCGCTCGGCGGTTATGCGCTGCCCGAGATCGCTTTCCTGTACGGCCTGTCCAGTGTCGCTTTCGGTCTTGCCGATCTGGCGATCGGGTCGATGGACCGGCTGGGGCGCCGGGTGCGTGACGGCACGCTGGACACGTTGCTGGTGCGGCCAGCGCCGGTGCTCGCGCAGGTCGCCGCGGACCGCTTCGGGCTGCGCCGCCTGGGCCGGGTCACCCAGGGGGCGCTGGTGCTCGGCTACGCGCTGGCGACGGTGGACATCGACTGGACGCCGCTGAAGGTGCTGCTGATGCCGGTGATGCTGCTCAGCGGGGCGGTGATCTTCTGTGCGGTGTTCGTCGGGGGCGCGGCCTTCCAGTTCGTGGCGCAGGACGCCTCCGAGGTGCAGAACGCGTTCACCTACGGCGGTACGACGCTGCTCCAGTATCCGCCGACCGTGTTCGGCAAGGAGCTGGTGCGCGGGGTGACGTTCGTGCTGCCGCTGGCCTTCGTCAACTGGCTGCCCGCGAGTTATGTGCTGGGGCGGCCGTATCCGCTGGACCTGCCGGCCTGGGTGGCGTTCTCGCCGCCGCTGGTGGCGGTGGGGTGCTGTGCGCTCGCGGGAGTGGCGTGGCGGGCGGGGCTGAAGTCGTATCGAAGCACAGGGAGTTAGACCGTTGACTGGTGGTGGCTTCATCGAACTCGACCGGGTCGAGAAGGTCTTCGACGTGCGGAAGAAGTCCGGTTTCCTCAGGTGGGAGCGGCGTCAGGTGCGGGCCGTCGACTCGCTGTCGTTCTCGGTGGCGCGCGGTGAGATGGTCGGCTACATCGGGCCGAACGGCGCCGGCAAGTCGACCACGATCAAAATGCTGACCGGCATCCTGACCCCGAGCGGCGGGCGGCTGCGGGTGGCCGGCATCGACCCTTCCCGTGAGCGGACGCGGCTCGCGCACCGCATAGGGGTGGTGTTCGGGCAGCGGACGACGCTGTGGTGGGACCTGCCGCTGATCGACTCGTACAAGCTGATGCACCGTATGTACCGGATCCCGGACGCCCGTTACCGGGCGAACCTCGAACAGTGCGTGGAACTGCTGCAGCTGGACGCCCTGTTGGATGTTCCGGTACGGCAGCTCTCCCTCGGTCAGCGGATGCGCGGCGACATCGCGGCCGCCCTGCTGCACGACCCCGAGGTGCTCTACCTGGACGAGCCGACCATCGGCCTGGACGTCATCTCCAAGGCCCGGGTGCGGGAGTTCCTGCGTGAGCTGAACAGCGAGCGCGGGACGACGGTGCTGCTGACCACGCACGACCTGCAGGACATCGAGCAGCTCTGCTCCCGGGTGATGGTCATCGACCACGGCCGTCTGATGTACGACGGTCCGCTGGCCGGTCTGCACGAGGCGGGGGAGAGCGAGCGGACCCTGGTCGTGGACCTGGAGCGCGAGCTGCCGCCGATCGACGCGCCGGCACCGGCCCGGGTGGTACGGGTGGAGGGGCCGCGGCAGTGGCTGGCCTTCCCGGCGGCGCAGTCCGCGGCGCCGCTGGTGGCGCGGATCGCCGCGGAGTATCCGCTGGTGGACCTGTCGGTGCGGGAGCCGGACATCGAGGCGGTGATCGCGCGCATGTACGCGGACCGGGCGACGGCGTAGGGCAGCGTGCAGGCGGCGGGGATGCGCTGAGCGCATAGTCTCCGGGCCGGGGAAAACGTACGCTGCTGTGCATGACCGACGATGCCCCGGAGCTGCGTGCCTCCGACGCCGATCGTGAACGGGTTGCCGAGGTCCTGCGGGACGCCCTCGCGGAGGGCCGGCTGGACATGACGGAGTTCGAGGAGCGGCTGGACGCGACGTACCAGGCACGGACGTACGGCGAGCTGGCGCCGATCACCCGCGACCTGCCGGTTGCCGGCGGCGCCCCGGCCCCCTCGGTCTCGCTGGTCAAGGAACCGGCCGGGAGCGGGAGTTGGGCGGAGCGGATCGTCGGCGGCGAGGGCACCTCGACGTGGGGTGTCGCCGTGATGTCGGGATTCCAGCGCAAGGGGCGCTGGACCGTGCCGAAGCGGTTCACCTGCTTCACCTTCTGGGGCGGCGGCGAGATCGATCTGCGTGAGGCGAACTTCGCCGACCGTGAGGTCGAGATCAACTGCATCGCGATCATGGGCGGGATGAACGTCGTCGTGCCGCCCGGCGTCGAGGTCGTGGTGCGCGGCATCGGGATCATGGGCGGCTTCGATCACCGCGAGGAGGGCGTGCCGGGCGACCCCGGCGCCCCGCGGGTGATCGTCTCCGGGTTCGCCTTCTGGGGTGGGGTCGGCGTGGAACGGAAGCTGACCCGGGCCGAGCGGAAGCGGCTGAAGGAGGAACGCCGGAAGGGGAAGCTGGAGCGCAAGGCGGCGATGCGGGATCTGCACGCGTCGTTCCACGAGGATGTCGCGCAGGCGCATCGCAAGATGGTCGAGGGTCATCGGGATTTCGTGCGCGGGCTGCACGAGGAGCGGCGCGAGCGGCGCGAGCGGCGCGAGGACTGAGCGGCGTAGCCGCGCCACCTCGTCAGTCCGCGGGCATTCGTGCCTCCCCCAGAGGGGGGACCCCCAGGGCGGCACGGGTGGGCGCGGGCGGCGCCCCGCCAACGCCGGGCTGCGCGACCCACCCCCCACCAGCACCAGTGGCGGCGGCACGACTGCCCGCGGGCTGACGGGGGCGTTACAGCTGCGCCGGCACCGACCCCTTCAGGTCCTCGAGGTCGAACTCCTCCGCCATCCGCGCATACCCCTTGTCGTTGGGGTGCAGATGATCGCCCGAGTCGTAGTCGGAGCGGAACCTGCGCGGGTTGTACGGATCCCGCAGCGCCTCGTCGAAGTCGACGACCGCGTCGAACACCCGCCCCGAGCGGATCTCGGCGTTGATCTCCTGCCGTATGGCTTCGCGGGCGTCGCTGTAGCCGCGGTGCCCCTGGAACGGCATCAGGGTCGCGCCGACGACCTTGATGCCGCCCGCGTGCGCCTGGCCGACCAGGGTGCGCAGGCCGTCGAGGATCTGGTCGGGGTCGGTCACCGGAGGATTGCGCAGGATGTCGTTGACGCCGAGGTCGATGACGACGACCTTGACGTTCGTACGGCCCAGGACGTCCCGGGAGAAACGGTTGAGCCCGCTGGGGTTGTCGGCGGGGCGGCCGTTGCCGCCGGTCAGGACGCGGTTGCCGCCGATGCCCTGGTTGACGATGCCGTAGCGGGGCACGTCCTGCCCGGCGTCGGCCGCCTCGCGCAGCCGCTGGGCGAGGACGTCGGTCCAGCGCCGGTTGGCGCCCACGGTCGAGGAGTGGCCCTCGGTGAGGGAGTCGCCGAAGGCGACCAGGGTGCCGTCGGACTCCCTGCTGAGCACGTCCAGCGCGGTCAGGTACCGCCAGGACTCGACCTGCTCGGTGTACGGGGCGCCGGTGACGTCCTCGGCGTAGTCGCCCTGTGCGGCGTAGGAGATCTGGCGCGCATGCGCGTGGACGGTGACCGGCCCGGGCTCGGCGGGGGAGTAGGTGGTGACCAGGACGTCGCTGTCGGGCGGGATGGTCAGGCGCGCGGCGTCGCTCACCATCTGCCGTCCGGCCGGGACGACGACCGTGGTGGTGCCGTTGAACGTCAGCCGCCGCATCGTGTCGGGCGCGGCGGCCGCGCTGTCGTCGGCGGCGGCGAGGGCGATCGTCGCGTGGGTGATGGTCAGCGGCTGCCGGCCGTACAGGTTGGACAGCGTGATCCGGGCACTCGTACCGCCGACACTCGTGTGTACGACGTTGCGCACCGAGCGGTCGGTCAGTCCGGCCGTCTCGGTGCCGGGTTCCGCGGCGGCGGGGGACGTCGACCAGGAGCCGACCCAGATGCCGGTGGAGGCCGGGGCGGCGGAGTTGTGGGGGCGGGGGCCTGCGACCGTGCGCTGGGCGGTGCCGTTGTCGGAGGCCACTCCGACGTAGATGGCGACCGACAGTCCCACGATCAGAGCGATGATCGCGCTGAGTAAGGCATAACCGTGATGACGCCTGGTCATGCGGTGCGTTTCTCCTCGGGCGAAATGGAGCCCGGGGCTCCGATGTTGATCATCCCATGATGCGGCATGGAGCTGCGGGAAGTTGACCGGGTCCCCCCTTCGGGCCACGAGAGTTCACCTGCGAACTTCCCCGCCCGGAAGGACGCCGGGAACTCTTCTTTCGTTCCAGGAGTCGGTCAGGAAGGGACAATGTTGCTGTGAGGGATCGTGAACGGGTGGAGCGGATGGACCGTACGAAACCGGAAGAACAAGGTGAAACCGGAGCAGCTGCCGTAGAGCAGCATGCCCGGCCAGACACCGCCGGTAACCGCGCCGGCGCTCGCGGCAGTGTTCCCGCCTCGGCGGTCCGCGCCATGACGACCTTCAGCGCCGCCGACGAGGAGAAGCAGCGCGGGGTGCGGCGGATGAAACTCACCGCGACCGGCCTGCTGCTGTTCGTGGCCGTGGTGTACGTCCTCGCCAAGTGGGCGTCGAACGCGGGCGCAGGCCCCTGGGCGGGCTATGTCGCGGCGGCGGCCGAGGCCGGCATGGTCGGCGCGCTCGCCGACTGGTTCGCGGTCACCGCCCTCTTCCGCCACCCGCTCGGCATCCCGATCCCGCACACCGCGATCATCCCCACCAAGAAGGACCAGCTGGGCGTCACGCTGGGCGACTTCGTCGGCGAGAACTTCCTCTCCGAGGCCGTCGTACGCCAGCGGCTGCGCGCCGTCGGCATCGGCAGCCGCCTCGGCGCCTGGCTCGCCGAGCCGCAGAACGCCGACCGGGTCACCGCCGAGCTGGCGACGGCCCTCAGAGGCGCCCTGACCGTGCTGCGCGACTCCGACGTCCAGGCCGTGGTCGGCGAGGCGATCACCCGGCGGGCCAACATCCAGGAGATCGCGCCCGGCATAGGCAAGATGCTGGAGAAGATCGTCCTCGACGGCGGCCACAAACGCGTCGTCGACCTCGTCGTCTCCCGTGCGCACGACTGGCTGGTGCTGCACGACGAGCAGGTCATGGACGCCGTGCAGGGCGGCGCGCCCGGCTGGACCCCGCGGTTCGTCGACAAGAAGGTCGGCGAGCGGGTCTACAAGGAGCTGCTGCGCTTCGTCACCGAGATGCGCGACATGCCCTCCCACCCGGCGCGCGGCACCCTCGACCGCTTCCTCACCGACTTCGCCTCCGACCTGCAGTCCGACACCGACACCCGCGCGCGCGTGGAGCGGCTCAAGGGCGAGGTGCTGGGCCGCGGCGAGGTGCAGGACCTGATCGCCTCCGCCTGGACGGCCGTACGCTCCATGATCGTGGCTGCGGCCGAGGACGAGCGCAGCGAGCTACGGCTGCGGGTGCGGGCCTCCCTGCTGTCGCTGGGCGCCCGGATGGCCACCGAACCCAAGGTCCAGGGCAAGGTCGACAGCTGGCTCGAGGGCGCCGCGGTACACGTCGTGACGACGTACCGCAAGGAGATCACCTCCCTGATCACGGACACCGTGGCCAGCTGGGACGCCGAGCACACCACAAAGAAGATCGAGGCCAACATCGGCCGCGACCTGCAGTTCATCCGCATCAACGGCACGGTGGTGGGCTCACTGGCAGGCTTGTTGATCTACACGGTGACGCACGCGCTGGGGGCGTAAGAGCTAGCTGCGGGCAGCCGTGCCGACGCAGCTACGGGCAGTCGTGCCGTCGTAGCTGCGGGCAGTCGTGCCTCCCCCAGTGCCTTAAGGGCCTGGGAGGTGCCCCCAGGGCGGCACGGGTGGGCGCAGCGGCACCCCGCCAGCGCGGGGCAGCGAACCCCACCCACCCGCACCGACACCGGGCACCTACCGAGCCCCGCCACCCGCACGCCCCCGGCGGCGCAGCAGCAACAGCCCACCCGCCAGAGCGGTGACACCAGTGGCGGCAACCCAACCCACAACGTCCCCAGAACCGGTAGCGGCAAGGTCACCGCTCGCAGCGGCCGACGCGGACGCGGCCCCGCCGGCCGGCGAAGGCTGCCCGGAAGGAGCCGAGGACGCCGCCTCGGACGCTGCACCGCCCGGCGTCGGTGTCGGCGTAGGCGTAGGCGAGGACGACGCCCCAACCTCCCCCCGATCCCGAGTGAACGCCAACGTCCCGAACCCCAACTGGTCGTACCCCCCACTGTTGGGCCCGTAGTCCCCACCACCCCCCTCAGGCGCAGCCTTGGCGGCAATCTGCGTGACGTACGACGCATCCAGCCCCCGCCGCTTGGTGTAGTGGTTGGCGATCATCGCCCAGATCGGACGCATCATCGCCGGATCAACGCCCGCAGCCTCACTCGCCGTCTCGGACCCGGACCACCCGTTGATCGCACCCTTCTTACGCGTGTTCGCGGTATACGGCACATCCCCGCCGAGACTCCACTTGGCCACATACTGCGCACCCTTGAGGAACCGGTTGTCGTCGTACCCGTACAGGTCGATCCCCTGGTTCCACGCCATCTCGCAGAACGTCCCCATCAGCCCGATCCCGAGCAGCGCATGCCCCTGGTCCCGTCCGGCCTCGAGCCACTCGGCGAGCCCGTCGTCGTGCACCACGGGGATGGCGTTCTTGATGGAGCCCAGGCCGGCGCCGTTCTTGAAGTACTCGACGGCCCGGTCGACCGCACCCCGGTCGTCGCAGAAGATCCCGGTGGCCAGGACGCAGGCCATCGCGGTGAGATCCCAGTTGGTCCAGTAGTTGGTGACGTAGGCGCCGTTGTGGTTGACGAGGAAGTCGTCACTGAGCGGGAGGAACACCTCCCGCATCATCTTCTGGAACCGCGCCAGCTCGAAGCCGTCGTGGTCGCGGACGAGTTCGGCGGCGTTGGCGAACTGGTAGCCGTAGATGCCGGCGGCGAGGAACCGGTCGGCGGAGCCTTCCACCGACGTCAGTTTCGCCGACCAGGCGTTGAGGATGGCGACCGCGGTGTCGGCGTGCGCGGTGTCGCCGGAGACGTGTGCGCGCAGGGCGTTCTGGTAGGCGGCGTGGATGTCGTTGTAGAGGATCGCGTAGTTCTGCGGGCTGCCCGCTCCTCGGTAGACGGTGGCCTGCGGGTTGGCCGTCCAGCCGCTCTGCGCATGCCGGTTGGCGGTCAGTTTGGCGAACCCGGCGGTGTAGGGCGCGGCGCCCGCCTTGACCTTCGCGGCCATACGGTCCAGGTCGGCGCGGGTGTGCAGGAGGCCCGGGTGGGCGAAGGCGGTGGGGGCGGCGGTTGCGGGGGCCGGTGCGAGGACCGTACTCATGCCGACGGCTCCGGCTGCGGCACCGGTTGCCTTGAGCATGGTCCGTCGGCTGATCTGTCGTGTCACGTCGTCGTACCTCAACGTCGTCGGTGGCGTGCTTGCGCGGGGACGGTGAGGAGACGTGCGGGGACGGCGGGCGATAACAAAAACTGAGGCGCCCGCCGGTCGGCGCGGTGGCCGCAGGGATCCAGGGCTCACGCCCGCCGGTCGGCGACCGCCCACGACGCGAGGGCGACCGCCTCGGCCACCCCGAACACGGCGGGCCAGGCGCCCACCTTCTTGGCCAGCGGATGGGACGCGCCGAAGGCGGTGACGTACGCGGCGGTCAGTGCCCCCGCGGCCTTCCCACCGGCCTGCTCCCGCCACTGCTGCGCGGCCGCGGCCCCCGCGACGGCCAGTACGGCCCCGCCGAGCTGCCGCTTCTTCGTCCAGCGGGCGACGCCGTACCCGCCGACGAGCCCGCTCGCGGCGACGAGTGCGCTGGGAACCCTGGCCATCCGTGCCTCCTGCGTACGAGGGTCTGCTGCACCGAGGCTACCGCTCACCTGCGCCGCAGCACCGAACCTGAGTCGGAGCTTGTCAAGTTTTATCCCCGGAGTTATATAAGAAGCCGTAGGGCATCGCACCCCAGCCCCTTCAGGAAAGGAGTGACCCGTGATGCTCATGCGTACAGACCCGTTCCGCGAATTCGACCGCCTCGCGCAGCAGGTCTTCGGCCCCACCCGCCCGGCCGTGATGCCGATGGACGCCTACCGGGCCGGGGACGACTTCCTCGTCCACTTCGACCTGCCCGGCATCGACCCCGAGACGATCGAGCTGGACGTCGAACGCAACGTCCTGAACGTCCGCGCCGAGCGCCGTTCCCCCGCCCCCGAGGGCGCGGAAATGATCGTCGCCGAGCGCCCCACGGGCAGCTTCACCCGTCAGCTCTTCCTCGGTGACACGCTCGACACGGACCGCATCGACGCCTCGTACGAAGCCGGCGTCCTGACCCTGCGGATCCCCGTGGCGGAGCAGGCGAAGCCGCGCCGTATCCAGATCACCGGCGGTGACAGCCGCAAGCAGATCAGCGGCTGACCGCAGCAGCCGACGCAGAGCGTCCCGCGGACCCCGTACGCCGTCCGCGGGACGCATCCCCTGTGCCCATCGGACCCGAGGAGGAGCCGCACGATGACCACGACGACGGTGCCGACCCCGACGACGCCCGCATCCGTCACCACCCCCCACCCCGCACCGGCACTGCGGCGCCACCCGGCGAGCGACGGCTGGACGGCCCTGGTCGAGGCGGTACGGGAGGCGGGCCAGTACACGACGAGCGCGGAAGCCGAACGCATCACCCGCATCGTCCTCTCCGCCCTGGGCGGCCACGTCACGGGCGAGGAACGAGTGGCCCTGGCCCGAGCCCTCCCGGAAGAGGCGGCCGGCGTCATCACCTCCCAGATCCCGGCGACCCGACCTCTGACGGCGGCGGAGTTCGTCGACTCGGTGGCAGCCCGCATCGAGGGCGCCACCCCGGCCACGGCCCGCTGGGACGTGAGCTCGGTCCTCAGCGTCCTGCCACCCCTGACCGGCGACCCACTGACCGACCGCATCCTGAAGCAACTCCCTCCGGGCTACGCCCTGTTGTTCGGCCGGGCGGACCTGGGCCCGAAGGGCTGACGAACAGGAAAGAACCCCTCGCCCCCGCCCTGACTCGGCGGGGGCGGCCAGACCATCGGGATCCGCACGGACGGGGCGCGGTCGCGCCTGCTCAGTACTGCGAGTGGTCGGCTCCCGTTCCCCTGAACAAGCTTCCCGCCGCCACCTGCGGGATTCTGGAATCAGGATGCGGATCGTCTGTGTCGTGCTCGTTCTGGCCGCCGCGAACCTGATCAACAACTGGCTCGCCCGCGGCCCCGTTGCGTACGTCCTCACCTGTGTGGCCGCGACGGCCGTCCTCCTGCTGATCGCCCGCTGGGACGGTCTCACCCCGGCCGATCTCGGGATCGACGCGGCGGGGCTGCGCCGGGGACTGTGGTGGGCGCCCGTCCTGGCCGCTGCCGTCCTCGTCGTCCTTCTCCTCCTCCTCGCCGTTCCGGCCGGCCGAGAGGCGTTCCGGGACTCCAGGGCCGCCGACCTGTCCGTCGGGCAGCTGCTGTCGCGCGTGCTGGTACGCGTACCGATCGGCACCGTACTGCTGGAGGAGACCGCCTTCCGCGGTGTGCTGTGGGCCATGATCCGGCGCCGACGCGGCACGGCATGGGCCACCGCAGCCTCGTCCCTGCTCTTCGGCCTGTGGCACCTGCTGCCCTCCCGCGGCCTCAACCGCTCCAACTCCGCCGTGGGAACAGCCTTCGGAACCGGCTCGGCAAGCGTGGCACCGACCGTGGCGGCGGCCGTCGTCGCCATGGTCGCCGCCGGCGCGGTCCTGTGCGAGCTGCGCCGCCGCTCCGGCAGCCTGCTCGCACCCGCGGCCCTGCACTGGTCGATCAACGGCTTCGGCTACGCCCTGGCCTGGGCGGCGCCCCGCTGGTGGCCTCCCGCCTGAACCAGGGGCACGGACCCGGCCTGGATGTTCGGGATGGACCATCCCGCGATGCTGCGCCGCCGTTACGCACTTTCGGGTGCTGGGGCGGACGGTTGCCGGTCGGCGTGCCGGGACGGTGGTGGCGGGGTTGGCCAGTGCCTGCAGCGGGTTGCAGGTCGGCGGGCCATCAACTCGGGTCATTTGCTACATAAATGGACATTGAAGGCGAGAGTAACGGTAATGTGAGTAATTCGTAACACGGTGCGCGTATCTCGCTCGCGTTCTGCAGTTGCGGCCAAGGTGTGGGTGCGCGGCCGGCCGGCCGCCATCCGTACACCGCACCATCACTTCCGCTTCCAGCCCCACTGGCGGGCTGAACAGCGGAACGGTGCCCGCACTTGCAGGAGGCCTTCGTGTCTTCTTCCCTTGTGACCACCCGTCATCTGTCCGCCGCCGTCCTCGCGGCCGCCACGGTCCTCGGCGCCGGGGCGCTGCCGGCGTCGGCCGCCGACCACCCTCGCTGGGACCGTGCGAAGGTGGGGATCTCGGCCGTGCAGTACGACTCCCCGGGCCGTGACGACTGGTCCAACCGCTCACTGAACAGGGAGTGGGTGGAGATCACCAACAACAGCCGTCGCGAGGTCGACCTGGACGGCTGGACCCTTCAGGACGAGGACGGCAACACCTACGTCTTCGACGGCTACCGCCTCGAGGGCCGCTCGACGGTGCGTATCCACACCGGCGTCGGCCGCGACACCGAGACGGACCTCTTCCAGGACCGCCGCCGCGAGGTCTGGGACAACCGCTCCGACACCGCGACCCTGCGCGATGACCGCGGCCGCTTCGTGGACGACCGCGCGTGGGGCGACGACCGCGACCGTCACCACGGCGGCGACCACCGTGACCGTCACTACCACGACGGCGACCACCGCGACCGTCACCACGACGGTGGCGGCCACCACCGTCGGTAGGGCAGCCGGGCAACTGACACCCATGATGTAGGCGACGGGGCAGGCCGCAAGATTCGGTCTGCCCCGTCGGTGCGTGAGCCAGATCGAGGTGCTCACCACCGCCTTGGGCGGGGGCGCACCACCATACGAAGTGGGAGCCAACGGCTGCGTCGAGGTCGCCGACGGCTACCCCGGCGTAATCCCCGTCCGCGACAGCAGGGCCCCCACTGCCCGCCCGCTGATCTTCTCGGTGGTCTCCTGGTCGACCTTCGTTGAGCGGGTCAAGGCCGAGGTCGGCTTGAACACCTGAGGGTGAAGCCCGTGGGAAACCGGGGCGCAGCAAGTTATAGCGCGGCTATGGTGGCGTTATGGCAGAGACCACAACCATCCAGGTGTCCCGGCAGGTCCGCGACCATCTCGCCCAGGTCGCCAAGGAGCGGGGGATGACCCTCGGGCAGCTCGTCGAGCAACTGGCTTCGGAGCAGCCCACGGCGGAGCAGATCGACGAGCGGGTGGCGGCTGACCGGCAGGTTGTCCGTGACGTGATCGGCGTCGACATCAGCGACGAGGAGTTCGACCGGGCGCCCGACGTGCTTGGCAACATCTACAAGGTCGCTGCCGAGAAGATTCGCAGGGCGCGGGACGCAGCTGCATGATCATTCTGGACACCAGCGCCACCCGTGCCCTCGCGGACGGGCACAAAACATTGAATCTGCTCGCGGGAAACATGGCGCGTACCCCGGGCGACCTCCTCCGGATTCCCGCCCTCTGCCTCATGCGGGCGGAGTCGGAGGACGCTGAGGCCGCGCGGCGGGTGCTTGCGTTCTCCTCAGTCGTCGTCGACGACTTGAACACGGTCGCATCGGTCACCGTCGGCACCATGATCCGGGACGGCTACGGCGGCCCCGATACCTGCCACGCCCTCTACTGCGCACTGCCGCGCCCCGAGTTCACTGGGATGTCGATCCTGCTCACGGACCGGGAACAGGACTATCCGCCCGGCGTGGTCACCGTCGGCATCGACTCCCCCGGCATGCTCGGCTTCCACTGACCCGTACCGCCATCCGATCGGTGTGGGATGCGTGAGCCGCGATGGCGCCAACAGCGTCGACGTATGGGAAACCGTCAGGAAGCGCTGGGATACGGCTTGCCTGTCAAGCCGCCCAGCCAGGGCCCCCGGAGATGCTCGGAACGGAGTTCGGCCCCGGTGATCGCCTGGGCCGCCAGCAGCCCCAGCGCCCCCTCGCTCGGCGCGGCCGGTACCGGGTTCTCTGGCGTCGCGTAGCCATCCGGGAAGCCGGCGCCCCGCAGCGCCCGGCGGGTCTCCTCGCCGAAGTGGCCCCAACGGCGGTTGGTGAGGGCCTCCATGCCGCCCACCCGCCGGCCGTGTTCCCGGAACAGCACCTGCACCTTGTTCGGATCGGACGTGATCGTGCAGGCCGGAGCCAGAGGAGTGGCCAGCGCTTCGAGGACGTCCGGATGCGTGCCGACCCACCCGGTCTGTGCCTCGCTCTCGACGACGATCGACCACTCGTCGTCCAGGGCGGCGGCCGCGAGCAGCACCGGCGGTCCCGCGAACGGAGACCGCTGGGCGAACGCCGCCAGACCCTCCGGCAGCGGCGCGGCGTCCGTGACGCCCATGGCGGTGAGGCAGAAGGAGGGCGAGCGGGGTGCGAGCGTCAGGGCCCAGCCTTCGCCCCACACGCTGGTCAGGTCGAGCGGTTGTGCGTGCATACGTTGGTCTCCCTGGCACGGGGGCCGCCCCGCGGAGCTCCGCGGAGTCTGGCAGGACGGCCCCCGGCGTTCGGCTATTCGACGATCTCGACCCAGAACCGGTCGTTGCTGCCCTCCGGATACGGAAGGCTCGCGTCCCAGGCCAGAATACGGTCCGCGTTGTAGTAGGCGATCAGCTTGCCGCCCGCGGAGGCGTTGTCGGTGATGGGTACCGCCTGTACGGAGAAGTCCCACTCCGCGCTGCCGGCGCCTTCCAGCGTGGAGGCGAAGGGGTACTCGTCGCACTGCTGCGTCGAGGTGTCCGGCCGAGGGTCGAGGCCGAGACCCGTGTACTGCGAGGCATAGGGGCCGGTGCCGTAGCAGGCGCCGTCCTTGTGGTCGCGGTTCTTCTGGTAGTCCTCGGCGTTCAGGGTCGAGTGGATGCGGTGCAGGCCGTAGTGCACCGGCTGTCCCCCGATGGCCTGGCCGGGGATGTCCTTGTCACGCTCCGCGTCCTCCGCGGCCGGCAGGCGCGGGTAGGTGTACTCCGGGCGCGTCTGGGCGCCCAGGATGTGCTGGGCCACCGCGGCCTCGGTGCCGCTCAGGCTGTACGTCAGGATCGGCGTCGCGCCCGGGAACACACACCCGTGGGAGCGGTCGGCACCGAACGGGCCGGTGATGTACGTGGCCGAGTCGCAGCGGATCACCTGCACCGGGGAGTTGCCGGGCTCGTCTGTGCTGAACTCGTCCGACTCGGTGAAGTACTCGACCTGCCAGAAGCTCGGCAGGACCTTGTCCCGGCCGTATCCGGCGGTCGCGGAGTTGCTGATGTCCCAGTAGGCCCAGCTGGGGTTGTTGTTCCAGTTGTCCCAGGTCAGGGTCGCTGGGCTGCGGGAGGCGCCACAGTCGAGCTGGTCCGGGGTGCAGGTGCCGAACAGCGACAGGGGGACGCCGGGCGCGGTCCAGATGTTGTCCCACCAGCCCCAGTCGTACGACACGGAGCCCTGCTTGATCTGCGAGAACAGACGCATGCTGCGCTGGTCCTCAAGACCCTGGGCGACGATCTCCAGCGTGGCCGTCGTCGTACCGAGGTGGTCCACGGGGTTGCCCGCCGCGTCCTTCTCCCAGTAGTCGGCCGTGATCGGCACGCGCTGGCAGAACGTGAACCGGTCGTAGATGCGCCCACCGTCGGAGGAGGCCGCGTCGGTCATGCACGCGTCGTACAGGGCCTGCGACGGCGTTTCACCGATCGTCGTGCCCGTGGCCATGGTCGTGAAGCTGCCGTCCGCAGTCGCCGCGGTGGTCGTGGCCGACGTCCGCGCACCCTGCTGCTGCCGCTGATACGCATCCACCGTGCTCTTCATCGGCGCCGTCCTGCGCCGTACGTCTCGCTCCATGAATTCGGTCGCCTCGGCGAACGTCATGGTCGCGTCGCCCTTGGACGGCTTCGCGGCGGGGCGCCGCTCCGTCTGGAACGGGGTCGCCGGCTTAGGCAGGGGCTTGCCGGACCGCTCGGCGGCCTTGCCGCGCTCGCGCAGCTTCTTCAACTGCGCGGTGGAGATGCCTACTTCGAGTTCTACGGGCTTCAGCGAGTAGTTCGAGTAGGTCGGCAGCGCGGACGCGCTGCCCGTCCCGTCCTGCTCGGCGGCGGCGGCGAACTGCGGGCTGAGCAGTGTCAGACCGAGTGCAATGGCCGCCGCACGGCGGGATATTCGGGCGATTCTGTGACTGTGCACTATGCCTCTCAGAGGTAGTGGAGCCTCCGCCGCGGAACGCGGGGCGGAGTTGATCACAGAACCTAAAGATCATTTACGGGGGAGATGGTTGCGGGCTGTGGATCACCTGTGGGTTCCCTGTGTCGATCTTGGACTCGACCCTTGACTCGATCGGGTCGCGCAGTCCCATTGGCCGGGCAAACGCACCTGGGCGGCCCGTGTTCGCCGAAGTACCTGTCGGTCACGACGGGTCGACGGCCGACGGGGATCACGCCCCGGCGCACGTCGGATCCGCAGGGCCGGCGGACGTGTCGCGCAATCGGCTTCGAAGGAGACATCACCCTCGCCCTCGGCTATGGCCAGGACGAAGTCCCACCCCTGGACACGATCGAGCGCCTCGCCGCAGTCCTTGTCGAGAGCCGACGTGCGAACTTGTTCGAGATCGAACTCGCCCGATCCATTGACGCCTCTCCGTCCTCACCCCTACCTTCTGACCGAATTCACGAACATTGTTCGCAATATCGAACAACTTGCTTCTGAAGGGAACTGCCGTGCCCGCACCCGCCCGTGGTCATCCGCTGGGCAGCGAGCCAGTCCATCCCCGCTTCATGGTTCGCGGTTCGCAATTCCGGGGTGAAAGGGATGCCTGACTCGCGACAGCCCGTCTCCGGTCGCCGCTACGCCCGAAGGAACTCCGGCTCCTCGGCCGTTGACCGGCAGGACACGATGCTCCGCATCCCGCGGTAGCCGGTCCGTGCCGCCGGCGCAGAGACCGAGCTTCACCCGCGACCCCACTCTCATCCAGTCGTCACACTTGTAGAGAGACAGGAGATGCAATGCCCACGGTTCTCTCCCGGCTCGCGACGATATTGGTCAGCGCCTGCCTACTCTTCACATCCCAAGTCGTGACCGCACCTCAGCGGGCTGCCGCCGCCGACCCGGGCTACCTGATGACGCACTTCATCGGGGAGGGGGCGACCGGTCAGCAGATCTACTTCTCGCACAGCACGGACGGCCTGAACTGGACCGACCTCAACGGTGGAGGGATGACCCTGCGCTCCACGGTGGGTACGAAGGGGGTGCGCGACCCCGCCCTGGTCCGCGCCCCGGGCGGTGACAAGTACTGGATCATCGCGACCGACCTGTGCATCGGCTGCGGACAGTCGTGGGACGACGCCGTGAACAACGGCAGCCGTAACCTCGTGGTGTGGGAGTCCACGGACCTGGTCACCTGGTCGGCACCGAGGCTCCTCAACGTCGCCGGCGCGATCCCCGACGGGCGCAACGCGTGGGCGCCCGAGGCGATCTGGAACCCGGAGACCAACGACTACGTCCTGTACTGGGCGACGAACGCGACGCGGAACGGCGTACTCAAGCACCGCATCTACTACGCCCGCACCACGGACTTCCGCACCATCACCACCCCGCAGGTCTACATCGATCGCGCCGGCACCCAGGGCATCATCGACACCCAGATCGTTCCGGTGCCGTCAGGTGTCGGCGACTACCGCTATGTGCGTGCCTCCGGCGACGGCCAGATCACGCTCGAAGGCAGCAACTCGATCCTCGGAACGTGGACCGACCTCGGCAACCTCTCCGGCATCGGCCTGACCGGCTCTCAGGTCGAGGGCCCGATGTGGATGAAGTTCAGGGACCGCAACGAGTGGGCCCTGTACCTCGACCAGTACGCTTCCGGACGCGGTTACATGCCGGTCCTGACGACCAACCCGTCCACCTCCGGCACCTACCGGCTCCCGGCGTCGGGCAGCTACAACATGGGCGGCACCAAGAAGCGCCACGGCTCGATCCTCAACCTCACGGCCGCTGAGGAGAGCCGCGTCCTCGCACGCTGGCCCAACACGGCGATCAACCGGCTCCAGTCGTTCAACTACCAGGACCGCTACGTACGGCACGCCAACCTCGACGTACGCATCGACCCGAACGTCAGCCCCGCCGCCGACGCCCAGTTCCGGCTGAGGCCCGGCCTGGCAGGCTCCGGCACCGTCTCCTTCGAGTCAGTGAACTTCCCCGGGTACTTCCTGCGGCACTCCAACTTCGACTTCCAGCTCGCCTACAACGACGGCACCACCCAGTTCGCCCAGGACGCCACCTTCTGCCAGGTCGCCGGGCTCGCCGACTCGGCATGGTCGTCGTTCCAGTCGTACAACCACCCGGACCGGTACATCCGGCACTACGCCTTCCAACTGCGGCTCGACCCGATCACCACCGCGACGGGGCGCAGCGACGCCACCTTCCGTGTGACGAGCTGACCCGACAGGGGCGTCGGCGCCACCGCCACCCTCCTCGCGGTCATGGCAGTAAACCTCAATGGCCTGGCTGTGATCTCCAGGAATGTATGCCTAATAAGCATCGTGGGTTGGTCGTCAGGGCGGAAGCGTTCTCGCCTGGCGAGATGGATGGTTGGCCTTGACCATCCCGGTTCGGTGAGGTGACGCAGGTCCCGGGACGCATGACGCGACCCCTGATGATCAAGGTGTCTGAGGTCATCGTGAGGCTTGCGTGCTGTCGCGCACGATGATCTTGCCGGTGTTCTGGCCGCGCAGCATTCCCAGGAACGCATCCACGATCCGCTCGAACCCGTCAACCACCGTCTCGTCCAGAGCGAGCCGGCCACTCTGCAGATGCGGTACGGCGAACTCGTACAACTCCTCCTGCACATCACGGTAGTTGCTGACCAGGAACCCCTCCATGCGGATGCTCTTCTCCACGATGTCCGCGTAGTCGAAGCGCGGCGGCGGTGCGTCAGGGGTGTTGTACTGGCTGATCGTGCCGATGCGGACGATGCGCCCGAACTCACGCAACGCACCCACCGCCGCGGCCAGTTGCTCGCCGCCGACGTTGTCGACGAACACGTCGATGCCGTCCGGTGCGACCTTGCCGAGCAGGTCGGCGGCGGGCCCGTCGTGGTAGTCGAAGACGGCGTCGTAGCCGACCTCCCGCGTGAGATGGCCGGCCTTCGCTGCCGAGCCGGCGCTGCCCACGAGCCGTCCGGCGCCGAGCAGCCGGGCGAACCGCCCGGTCGCCGTGCCGACCCCGCCCGCTGCGGCCGACACGAACAGGTCCTCGCCCTCCTGGAGCCGGGCGATGCGGGTCAGACCGACATAGGCGGTCAGGCCGGTGCCGCCGAGGATGCCCAGGTACGCGGTCAGGGGCACCCCGTCGAAGCGGGGCAGCTGCCGGACCTCCTCGGGCGTGACAACCGCGTGCGTGCGCCAGCCCTGCCGGTGGAACACGATCTCACCCTCGGCCAGCCGAGGCGTGCGCGAGGCGATAACCCGCCCGATGGTGCGGCCCTCCAGCGGTGCGTCGAGCGCGAAGCCGCCGGGCACGTCGTCCATCATCTCGCGGTGATAGGGGTCGACGGACCAGTAGAGGTTCTCCACAAGAGCACTGCCGACCACGGGCTCGGGAACCGTGGACTCGACGAAGGCGAAATGCCCGGCGGTGGAAAAGCCGTGCGGGCGGGCGGTCTGGTGCACGGTGAGCGCGGTCTCGTTCATGACCGGACCGTAGGGCGGGAATGCGCCTGGTGGGCAGCCGGTTGGGCTCATGCGACACCCCGTTCCATGAGCAGTTCTCATACGTTGAGGTGAGCGCCCCGTGGCCCGCACGATCGACTCCGATCTCGCCCCCACGAACTGCGCGTCCTGGTGGCGGTCGCGGACACCGGCGGCTTCTCGGCCGCGGCCGAGAGGCTCGGTCTGACTCAGTCCGCGGTCTCCCACTCGGTTCGCGGCAGCGAGCGCAAGATCGGTGCCGTGCTCTTCGAACGCGGCCGCACCGGCGCCCGTCCCACCCCGGCCGGAGAGAAGGCCGTGGCGCACGCCCGCCGCATCCTGCGCCTGCTGGACGTCCTGACCGCTGAGGCGCGCGGTGCGGCCCGGTCCGACACTGCGGAGGGGCCGCTGCGGATCGCGGCTTTCCGCAGCGCGGCTCTCCATCTGCTGCCGCCCGTCCTGCAGCGGCTGCGCGCCCGGCATCCCGCGATCGAGCCGCGGGTGCGGATCGTACGCGAGGTGGGGCGCGGCACCGCGGGCGAAGTGGCCGACGGGAAAGCCGACATAGCCATCGCCACGCTGGGCGGCTCCGTGCCGCTTCCATCAGGGCTGGTCGCGAGCGGACTCTTCGAGGAGCCGTACGCCCTGGTGCACGCGGCGGGTCACGCCGCCCCGCGTTCGCTGCCGCTGGTCGACTGGGCCGAAAACTGTGGCTCGTACACCCGCGACTGGTGGGCTGCACAGGACTGGATCCCGAAAGCGACCGTCGAGGCCGAGGACGACGGAGCGGTGCTCTCCTTGGTGAGCGGAGGCCACGGAATGGCGATCATGCCCGCGCTCTCCTTGGCCGGAGCACCGAACTCGATCGGCATCACCGATCTCGGCCCTCAGCGCCCCACACGCCAGATCGGCTACGTCACCACCTCCGAACTGGCCGGATCCGCCGTCGTACGCGCCTTGGTGAGGGAACTGCGGGCCACGGTGCCCCAGGAGATGAGCGTTCTCAGCCGCGAGGCTTGACCAGGTCGAGTGCGTGACCCGGGTGTGACCGGCAGTGGTCGACGCGCGTGAAGACGGCAAGCCGGTGTTCTACGCCTTGCCATCCTCTCCCCGCAGGGACGACAGGACCAGGCGCCCATACCGTGTGGTGAGGGCCGCGGCTGTGGCGGCGACCGACAGGGTGAGCGCGATGAGCAGGTGTGCCACAGAGTGGTCGTCGAGCACCTGCAGGATGCTGAGGGCCGTACCGAGTGGCAGGCCGAGAATGGTGAGGACGCCCAGGGCTCCGCTGATCTGCTGGCTTTCCTGGGTCTGTACAAGCCTGCTGTAGTCGGCCGCTTCAGCAAGGATTCCGTCGAATCGTGCTGGTAGCCGGTGCTGGTTCTGGAAGGCGAGCAGCAGATCGTTCGCCGCGCCGTGTGCTGTGAGGTGCTGTCGCCAGTAGGTGCTGCGAAAGACAGCGATGTTCCTCTCCAGTGTGGCGACCCGGTGTGCCAGCCGTGAGGAGTTGAATACCTCGGAGATCTCGTCGGTGAGCTCGTCGATGTGGTCGCGCTGGAGCGAACCGAGGAGCAGGGCGTCGAGATAGACGGTACGGGAGTGCAGCGCGCCGAATTCGAAGAAGTCGCCCTCACCGGTGTCGGCCCGGTGACCGAGGAAGGCAGCCCCTTGACGGAGCACCAGGGCGCTCCAGTCCGCCGAGATCCTTACGGTGTCCTTGAGCTGTTCGTCGGCGGTCTCCGGAGGCAGGGGGAAGTCCTCCGGTGTGGAGCGTGAGGCCAGTTGCCACAGCCAGCGGTCCGCGGTGGCGGGAAGTGCGCCTTCTGGGCCGGAGCGGAGGGTGGGGGACTGCTGCGCCGTAGGGGTCATGAAGGCGATGCTGTAAGGACGGTCTATGGCGAACGGTGCGTCGGGGGCACGAACGTCGGCGATGCCGGCGAGAAGCCCAGCCGGGTCGAAGGGCCCGGTGAGCGGCTCACCGGCGGGATACAGCCGCCGTCCAGCCAGGGCCCGCAGTACTGGCAGCAGCGGTCTTTGCACACTGAAGTGCAGGACAGCGAGGGCGTGTTCGGGGTTGCGAGCGGTGGCCGCGCGGAGAAGTTCCATGCCGAGCAGGTGAAGCCCGTCATGCTTGATGTCCGTCGGCAGGTGCCAGCGACGCGGACGTCCGGGGGCCCCGTACAGCGCGCGTGCGGAGGCGGGGGCGAAGTAGGTGGAGCGGGTCTGCGCGTCGGTGCGGCGGTTGCCCAGCTCGAAGGGGAAGGGACCTTCGGGCCAGTTGGGGGGGCGTAGCAGCCGCACGGGCAGGACGACGGTCAGTTCCTGGCGTGCCCCTGTGACGTTTTCGAGGGGCGGAGCCCCGTAGGTGGTCACCGGTAGTACTCGGCTGGGTCGGGCTGGTCGAGGCGAATGACGAACTCCGCCCGGTCGGGGCTTGCCGCGCTGACATGAAAGCGGACGCGTTCACCCGTGCGGATGGTCCGGAATCCCTCGGTCACGATCTGCCGGTAGTCGAAGCTGTAGTACCGCTCGTCCTCGTCGTCCCGGACGATGTAGGAGCCGAGCGCACCGCTCGGCCCTCCGCCACTCGGGCGCCTGTCGACGATGGTTCCGTGGCGCGGACCGCCGCCGCTCATGCCGTCGCCTCCTCTGTCCCGGACGTATCGATGTCCTGCACGCAACGGAAGCCGACCGCGTTGCTTCCGCCGCGCTTGCGGTAGATGCCCTTGCTGCTGGTCTGCACCGCACGCATCGGGTTGTCGTAGCTGCCACCGCAGATGACGGCCTCGCCGGGGTCGTCCAGGCTGGTGGAGGTCCATTCCCAGCAGTTGCCCACCATGTCGAGGACACCGAACGGGGAGCGGTTTCCCGGGCGTTCGTCGAAGGGTGTCGCCCCGGCTCGCCGAACGGCGTCGCCTGCGAAATCCCGGTACCACGCCTGATACGTCACGACAGGCCGGCCGACCCATGTGTCGGCGCAGTTGACACGGGTGCTGTCGGGGGAGTCGCCCCAGGGAAACAGGCGCCCGTCGGAGCCACGCGCGGCGGCCTCCCATTCGAGGGAGGTCGGCAGACGTTTGCCCTCGAACGCGGCGAAGGCGTATGCGCTCCACCAGTTGACGCAGATGGCGGGGTGGGCGTCGTAGCGCGGATTCTCGTAGTAGTCGGGCCGCTTCAGACGGTCGGTCCAGGGGCGGTGTGTGACGCCGGCCGGCTGGGCGGGGTGGTCCCACTGCGAGGTGCCGTCCGCGTCGAGGGCGTCGAGGAAGCGGCGGTAGCGTGCGACGGTCACGGCGTGGCGGTCGAAGCGTACGGAACGCTCGACGCGGCGGATCAGCAGCCGCTCGGCCGGCCCGACCAGGTATGCCCCGGCGGGCAGCACGCAGTCGTCAGTCTCCGGACTGCCGGGCATTCCGGCGAGGAAGGCCCGCACCTGCTCGGTGAGAAAGGCGCCGCCGGGAAGGTCCGCTGCCTGGTCCCGGTTCGCCCGCTCGGCCAGAAACCTGGCAGCCAGGAGTTCCTGGTACGCGGTGTGTACGAAGGCGACGTGATCGGGCCCCGCGGGCCGCAGCAGGGGAGCGAGGACACAGGCGTCGAGATCCAGGCGTCCGCCCTTGAAGGCGTCGGCACCCAACTGCCGATGTATGTCGAGGAGGGAGAACACCGTGCGGTCGGTGAGAAATGCATGCCCGAACACGGCGGGCAGCCGTGGCTCCAGATCGGGCTGCCCAACCTCGGCCAGCGTCCGCGCGAGGTGAGCGCCGAGGATGTCCGCGAGTGGCTTCCCCGCAGGAAGGTCCAGCGCAGTGGTGAGGCGCGTCTCCAGCGGGGTTGCCTCCGGTTCGGCCAGGCGTACGACATGGAAGTGCGGCACGCGGGACGGGTCGACGCCGTTCGCGTACATCTGCTCGACCAGTTGCTCGGAGCGGCCCGCGCCGCTGTCCAGCAGCTGACGTACCTGGGGCGAGTCCGCGAGGAAGGACACCCGTGAACTCATGACCACCGCCGATTCGGCGGACAGGACGGCCGCGAGGTCGGTGAAGAGCCGCAGGAAACCGGCAGCGCTTGGTTCCTCGACGCCCTCGTCGACGGCATCGAGCACGCACAGCGCCGTCCCCGAACGGATCAGGTAGAGGAAGAGTTCGTAGGCGCGCGAGCGGTCCGACGTCATGGCCGGCGCGAGGAGGCGGGCCGCGTACTCGGAGAACGGTTCGTCCTTCGGTTTGAGACCGAGATCGAAGTAGAAGCGGAAGCGGCGGATCTCCGGGTTGACGGCCAGCGAGCGCAGGAGCGTGCTCTTGCCGCTCCCCGGACGGCCGGTGACCAGGACGTTCGCACTGCCGCGCGCCAGGCGGGTCAGGAGCTCCGCCGCGTCGCCGGACTGCTCCATCTTCGACTCGCCGGTGCGGGGATCGGTGGTCAGCGCCGCCGCGGCGAGAGCGGCCCGCGGCTCCGGCGGGTTGTCGGCGGAGGCGAGCTCGGCGAGGTGGGTGTCGAGATTGACGATGGTGTCGACGAAGCCGTCGTACCGCACGATCCGGAGGTCCAGACCCAGCATCTGATGGAGGGCGCCGGGGGCCGCACCGCCGTCGTCGTCCAGGACGACGAAGCGGGTGAGCTTGGGCAGCCGGGTGCGTAGTAGCTCTCCATCGCTCGAGGCAAGGACGGTACTCAGATCGTCGGCATCGCGGGAGAGCATCAGCTCCACGTACTCCAGCCGCATCCCCGACTCACGGCAGAACAGCTGGTACACGGTGTCCGGGCTGAGGACGAACCGCTTGGCCTGCCGGTATCCAAGGGTCACGTACAGCCCGGCAAGGAACTCACAGCGGCGCGCCACCTCGGGCGCCATGTCGGGCTCGCCGCCCAGAAGTGCCGCACTCCCGGTGTCGGTGAACCAGACCAGCACGTCGACGAGCCTGCGGACCGCCAACAGCCCGTCCTCGTCACTGATGTCGTACCCGTCGTGCGTGGAGCGGTTGCGGAGGCGACGAATGTCGTCGAGCGCATCCAGAACCGTGCTGCTGCGAATGTACGGACGGCAGCGCTTGACCAGGTCGTTCAGGGCTTTCGTCGACGGGTCGCCCTCGACGCCGTGGTGGCGCCATAACTCCTTGAGGAGCTTCTCGGTCAGTTTCCCGACCAACGCCACTGCGTTCTCGGGATAGCCGTCATTGAGGGACCGTAACGGCCGCTCCAGATCAAGCCCCAGTCGATCAGCGATCCGCGAGTGGTCGTCGAGTTCACTCCGCAGGCGCCGCAGCCGCTCGTCGACCATGGTGCTCATGCGGACTCCCCACGTCGCCGACCGAGGACGAACGCGAACCGGTCGGGAAACACCAGCACGGGCTCCGGATGAGCGACGCGCATCTCATCGATGCCCTTCTCGATCTCGCTGTCGCTGAAGGTGGAGAGCAGGGACATGTAGCGGGCGCGGACCATGCCGAAGTACTTGTCCCGGTCGATGCGCAGCTCATGCTCGACGTAGCTGAGACCGGCTTCCAGCCCGGCCGCGCCCAGATGTCCCTCAACAACGGCAGGGTCCGGCTGCAGCTCCTCGAAGCGCTCAAGGGCCGCCTCGAACAGGGGGTACTGGATGCTGGCCGGAAGCATCACCACCAGCAGCCGGCCCCCGGGCGCCAGCCGATCGGCCAGGCCGCGAAGCGTGTGTGCCGGATCGGCTACGTGGTGCACGGACTCTTTCAGCCACATCGCGTCGAGCTGCTCGTACGGCAGACGAGTACGCCCTTCGGCGATGTCCTCAGCGGAGGCAACGATCGGCGTCAGATCGCCCGGAGGCGGCGTACCGAGCTGGCTGAGCATCGCCTCGGACGGATCGACGCACAGAATGGGTTGGCGGGGTTGGAGCTGCTTGGCCACTTCCCTGGCAAACAGACCCGTCCCGGAACCGATGTCGGCGATCCGGTCCGTGGGGGCGAGCCGCAGTGCCTCGGCGATCCGGCCGGACATCCAGGGAATGTAGTCCGGACCGTAGACCCAGTGCTCGTCGTACTCGGCGGCCAACTCCTCGTAGTGCCCTCGCACGTCGCGCCCCTCCACGATCCCCCTCGCGTGTCGCCGGTTGTGCCGTACAAGGCACAGGTCAGGCTATCGCGGGTGCTTGATCGGCAACAGGCTGTAACAGGACGTTGGGCAGCCCTGAAGGTACATCGGCTCAACCTAAATGCAGCTGCTCATCGGCAAGTTCGGCTTTCCTCAAGTTCTCCTCAGGGCTTTGATCATTTGATTGTCGCGTGCATGCCCTTCACATACTGTCCAGGTGCTCGATCGCCACGGGGGCGGTCCACCGGAAAGGTGTCACATGGGCATCGGTTCACGGCGCGCTTCGACCGGCGCTGCCACCGCCGCACTGCTTCTCTGCTTCGCCACGGCAGGTACTGCTGCGGCTGAGGAAGTTCCCGCCGACGACACGGCGGCATCTGCTGACGAGGCGACGGACATCAACGAGAGACCGGGCTGGGAGGACGACGCCCCCGAGGAGTCGATCCCGGAACCTGGGCTGCGTCGCTGCGATGGACCGTCGACGTGGTACAGCATCACGTCGAAGAAGGCCTACCACATCCCCTCGTCGTGGAACGGCACCAGGTACAAGGACGGCCCCGGCGGCACGATGACGGTGGCCGTGACCAAGAGCGGCACCATCGCCTTTGAAATCGGCGGATCAATCGAGTGGTCCTCCAACGCGATCATCGCCAAGGCCAAGGCGCAGGTCAGCACGAAAATCACCGGCACCGTGGGTGTCACCACCGGCCACACCTACACCCGCGAGATCAGCAGGAACAAGTACGGCAACCTGCAGTACGGTTCGTGGGGTTACAAGGTGACGTGGAAGAAGTACAAGGCCAGCGGCAACGGCTGCGATGGCGTGGAAATCGGCCACGGTACGGCGACCCTGCCCACAAAGGCCACCGGCTGGAAGTACTGGGAAACCAAGTCATGACGTATGAGGGCACGTGGAGCCGGCTCGCCGGATGTGCCGTGGCGGTGTCGGCCGTCCTGCTCACCTCGTGCACAACGTCCGGCAACGACGAGGACAGGGCTGCGGTTTCCTCACCGCCGTCGCCGACCGCCACGCCGACGACATCCGCGCCGTCGGAGAAGAAGCTCACCGAGCAGGCGCAGACAGCTCTCGCCGCCGTCCACAGCGGAACGCTGGTCGAGGCCGGGGTGGAGCGTGTGACCGACGGCATCCACACCGAGCCAGGTCTGAGCAAGGGCAAGACCTATCGGCTCAACGTGGTGTGCGCCGGAAGCGGCAGTGCGCAACTGGAGTTCGTTCCTGCGGGTGCCGGCCGGGCGGCCACAGTGCCGTGCGACCAGTCGGTGGTGCAGCAGCGGATCACCGCAGACAAGCTGGTCCGCATCAACGTCGAAGGCACCAAGGGGGCCAGCGGCGTGATCGCGTGGCAGATCGATGCCATCTGAGCCGGGCACACGGAGGACGCCTGCCCCCAGCATGACCGCTGAGGGCAGGCGTTTCGCTACGCGAGGTAAGGGCTTCCGCCAACAACTCCCGCTTCTCCGCTTGCGATTCAGGTTCGACAGACAGCAACCGCGGGATGGACAGAGGCACTGGGTAACGGTCAGCCTTGCGAGAAGGAGCATCCGATGAACCCCCTCCACCCCCATCTCGCCGCCGAACTCCGCGCGCGTATGTCCGAGGACCCACGCATTCGCATGCCGCAGGCGGTGCTCCTCCCCGCCGTGCACGATGACCGTGCTGCGGCCGCTGCTAGCCTCCTTTGCGGCGGCCGGCTGCTGTTCGGCCAGGGCGGAAAGAGAGATCCGCAAGACTGGTGGTCATCATGGCTGGGTAACCCGGAGGTGCCGTCGTTCGGCCAGCTCCTCCGCGCTGACCACGGTCAGAACCGGGGTACCCGTCGGCGCGAACATGGTCACCACCAGCTGCGACTGCGCGTCCGGAAGGTTGTTGGCGCCCTGGTAGTGGATCACGTCGCCCCCGGGCTCGAACAGGGCGTCACCGGCCTTGAGCACCCGGGGCGGCTGCCCCTCCAGCTCGAAGAGGATCTCGCCCTGGGTCACGTAGCCGAAGAGCGGCCCGGGGTGTCGGTGCGGCGGCGCGCCGGGGTCACCGGGCGGCAGGGTGACCCGGATGGTCCTGGCCTCGGCGCCATCGGGGATCCGGGCCGCCGCCTCCGGCAGGGTCGTGATCACCTCAACGCCTGGGGGCAGGTGTGCGTGCTCAGCGCTCATGTCTTCCTCCAACAGGGGCTGTCCACAGGAAGGACAAGACGGCCTCCCCGCTTGTGACATCCCTACGCGGCGAACCGCCCAGGCCCGCGCCGGAGATCTGGTCGCCCGAGCGGATGAGGGCGCTCAGCTCGCCCATCCGGTCCCAGGTGTTCACCGCCTTCCTGGCCTGGACCCGGCCTTCCCGCGGCGAGAACGCGACGAACTCGCCATCCGCCGGGGAACCGCTGATGACCAGCTCGTCCTGCGAGGGTGTCGCCGATCCGGACCACGGCATCGCCTTCGGCTACGCGATGCACAGCATCATCGGGGCCCCGACGCGACCGCCCACCTCGTCGGCCGCCTACATCGACTCACCAAGCACAAGGCCGTCGACTAATCCGAGGGCATTATGCTGCTCGCGACTCAACTGATGACGTGCGAGGTGCCCTTGAGCAGGCTGCTGGATGTTTTCGAGACCGTGGTTTCGCCAAGTTATCGCATCTTTGGGCTGGTTGACACGAGTGTCGATACGTATGCACCGCATGCGGATCGCACGAATTGGCTCCTTTCCGCCCCTGGCATGGTCTATCTGCAGGTGCCGCCCCAAGTAATCCGGGCGTCTGTGCGGTTGGAGAGTTGGTCAACCGTCCCTCCGGAAAGCGATGCTCAGTGGTCCGGTGCGGAGGACGTGGAGGTGGAGCTTCCCGGAGGCGACCTCGCGCTGGAAACCATCGACGGGGGGCAGAAAGAAGTTCCCTTGATTCTGCCCTCGTCCGGCTTGTACCGGATGCGATGGCAGTGGATATTCAATCGTGCAGGCGGGCCTTTCACCTCTCCGTTGGCGGGACGCCGGGAACCCTTGCCCATGCCGCCGGGGCACGAAGAGAAACTGAATGGCGCAGATCAATACTGCCTGGTCCAGATCTGGCGCACAGCCGCCAGTGAAGAGACTGAGTGAAAGAAATGCGGGGCCGGTCCGGTGGACCGGCCCCGCATGATGACCATCTCAGACCAGATATCCCGGTCAGTCGCCGATGACGACTATGAACGGGTCATGGCTCAGGATCCGATCATTGTCGTACCAGGCACCGAGACGCCGCCCCGCTTCTTGATTCTCGTCCGAGTCGATGTAGCGGACGGAGAAGTCGTCGCGGTACGGATCACCCTCGTACTGGTAGCGCGCGGCCCCCTGGTAACTGGAAGCGAAGGGGAATTCGTCGCAGTCGCGCTGCTCTCCCGCCGTGGGTCGACCCGGGACGGCGGCGTTGTTGCACGTGGAGGAGACGACGGAGCGGTTGGCGTCGTAGCGTGCCTGCTCGCTCGGCCCGAAGCCCGGTACGAGGCGGTGCATCGGGTTCAAGGCACTCCCACCGGGCAGCTTCTTGTCGCTCTTCGTCGGGTAGGTGCTGCCCGGGTCGTCAAGAGCGTCGCCGATGTGGTCCGCGACCGCGGCTACTCCGATGTACGGCTCCACGGGAGCAGTGGGGTCGGACGTGTCGCCCCTGTCGTAACGCAGGGCGGGCGTGGCATCGGGGAAAACAGAACCCGCCTTTGCTCGTACGTTGTAGGCGGCGCTGTCGAAGCGAATTTCCCCCTGCTCACCCTCGGAGGGTATGACCTGGGAGTAGCCAGGGATCGTGAACTTGAGGACCGGGGTGAACAGGCCCGTGGCGATCTGATCGCCATGGGCGACATCGGGCAGCTTGGGCGCCAGTGACCACAGGTCGAACTTTGTGTCGCCGTTGTACTTCCACTGGCTGGGTGAATCACTGCGGCCGGTATGGACGCCAGGCTGGCAGGCGTCCTCTGCCGTGGGGTTGTCCGGAACTCCGATGTCCCAGTCTCCCTCGCACTCCAGCTTCGCTTCCAACTTGGCGCCGGCCTTGTTGAAATCGCCGCTGGATATGAAGACATCCACATTGAAGTCGAATTCGGCGAACCGGGTCAGCGTGCTGCCGTTCAAGCCGCCTATCTGGCCTCGGCCGATAAGGGTGTTGGTCGAGATGAAGGTGCCTTGCAGATAGCAGCCGGGGGGCCACAGGCCGCACCTGATCGCCGGCATGACCGTCAAGGTCTCCTGGCAGTACGAGAACCGGTTCTTGATCCATCCGGCTGTGTTGTCCGAGTCGTCAGCGTTGTGGCATTCGTTGACGTCGGCGATGTATTCGTACGGATCCTGGCCGTTGTTCTCGGGCTTGCGGCCGCGGTTGAATCTCTGGCTGGGAACGGTGTACGTGCGCTCCCAGGCAGCCATTGTCCCGACAGTCGGCGCCTCTGTCGTGCCAGGCGCCGCCTTTGCCGCGGCAGGCTGCTCAGCGGACGGGCCGGTGCGCGGTGTGATGCCGAGCGCTTCCAGATTGCCGTCCCTGTTCAGGACTTGCTCAACCTGGGCGGGGTCGGCGATCAGCGCGGGATCGTTGATCGTGTAGGTGTCGCCGGGCTGAAGATTGGTGGGAACGCCGGCGGCGGCGGTCTCCACGACGAACGTCCGCCACGGGGACCAGCCCAGGTTGTAGTGGGTACCGTCGTAGGCGTTGGTGCGGAACTTGTACATCTTGCCGTCGACGAGCTGCCCGTCCGGGACCTGCACGGTCGCCCACTCGCCGGGCGTGACGAAGTCGGAGACGAGCACGCCGTCTCCGGCTGGCGTGGTGATCGGCGTGTTGGTTTCCGCGTCGTAGACCTGGAAGCTACCGCTGACCGTGTCGCCGTCCGCGTCCGTGAACTTGTCCCTGAGCGTCGGCGTGAGGGTGTTGACACCCCACACATCGTTGTATGTCTGGAAGGGCGGACCAGCCTGCTGCGCCGTTCCGTCGGAGGGCCGGTAGTTGTAGGTCACGGTCAGCTTCGGCTGGTTCGTGGTGGCGTTGCCGGAGTTGACGCGTTTCCAGGCGCGGGTGTCGTCGGTGGCCGCGCGCAGGCCCATGTAGCCGCGGGTCGCTTTCGCCGAGGCCCAGGTCTGCACGAGGGTGTCGACGTCGGCGTTGATCCACCCGTCGGGCTGGGTGCCGGTGCAGTCCGGGTTGCCGCGGGTCTGGGTCGAGGAGTGGTACTGCTGGTTCCAGGTGGGCTGGTTGGTCCATCGCGACGAGGTGGATGCCGCGGTGGTGTCCCAGACGGTCCACGACTGGGCGGTGCAGTCGGTGTTGCCGGAGTGGAAGTTCCACAGCGCCAGGTTCGTGTCGATGATCAACGCGTCCTGGATGGGCGTGGTGTTCCAGTGGATGAAGGACCGGGCCACGCGGGTGGTGCCGTCCGGGTTGGTGGTGCCGGGGTTGCCGAAGTCGAGTTCGGTGTCGGCGGACCAGTCGACCGTTTCGCCGCGCTGCACGTAGGTGTCGAAGGTGGAGGCCAGGGCGGAGGTCGAGGGGTCGACCGTGACCGGGTACTGGGTCTTGGGGTCGGCGAGGAAGTCCGCGCTGGGCGTGACGACCAGGTCGATGCGGCCGGTGCCCTTGTTCACGACCTTCATGGCGACGCGGGCCCGGTGGGTGTGCTCGCCGGACCGCTTGTCCACCGAGGCGTCCCACATGACCGGGGCGGGCATCGTCGCGCGCCGTTCACCGGTCTCGGCGTCGGTGAACGTCACCGACCCGTCCTTGTTCGCCTTGGCCTTCAGCCCCTTGGCCTTGACCGGCAGTGTGTAGGAGTAGGTGCCGGAGGGCTTCTTGTCGATCTCCACGTACTGCTCGAAGCCGGTCCGCGTGGCCTCGACGATGACGTCGGCGCCGGGCACGGCCTCCCGGTAGCGGGCGGTGGTGCCGTTCAGCTCCGGCGCGGGAAGACCGCCCTTCCACTGCAGCGTCACCGACTGGTCGCCGGTGCCGAGGGTGACGAGATCGCGCGGGGCGGCGTCCTTGGCGGCGGCCAGCGAGCGCGGGGCGGTGCCGCCCTTGCCGGCCAGGCGCAGCCCGTGGGGGTGCTCCTTCGCCTTCACGGTTCCGTCGCCGGCCCTGGTCAGGGTGGCGTCGACCTTGCGCCACTTGCCGGCCCGCCAGACCCGCTCGGGCCCGGAAGTCAGCTCGGTGGTGAGGGTGCCGTCGGGGTTGGCCACGGTGTACGAGGTGGCCGTCGTCTCGTCGTGGGCGACGACCTTCTTGCCGGTCTTCTTCGCCTCAAGGATCGCCCACGCCTTCGAGCCCTTGGCGTGCCGGGGCGCCCCTTGCGTGTCGGCCTTGTGGATCTCCGATTTGGACGGCTGGGAGGCCTTGGCCGGCTCGCTGGTCGCCTCCGCGGTGCGCTCCGGGGCGGGAGCCGCCGCGGCCTGGCCGGTGGCGGCGATGCCGACCTCGGCGATCAGCAGCAGTGCGGCTGCCGCCGCAAGACGGTTGCGTCTTCTGCGTCTTGGCGCGGTGGGTTGGGTGGATGGATACACGAAGTGCCGTGTCCTTCCCGCTAGGTCAAACTCAAACGTCTGTGCGAAAACCGCACGGGCGGCAGAACTCTAGGCAGGAAGATCAACACCCATGGAGCTGATTTCAGGACGCGCCGATTCCGTTCAACTTCTCTGGCGGCAGGTGCTCTTGGTGGCAGGTGGATGTGCATGCCCAAACGTCAGATGGATCACGGCGGGAGCTCAGGGCGACGGGTTGCGGGGCGCACCGCAGCGAGACGAAACGGTGCCGACACGGATACGGCCCCCATGCCGCTGCGGCTGAAAATCGACCTTGCGGAGAAGCCGCCGGGTCCTGAGAGGGCGTCAAGTCCGTTTCTGGTGGATGCCGCGTCCGGGTTGGAGGAGGAAGCCTTGGCGGGTGAGGCGTCCGAGGCGGCTTCGAGTGACGATCAGGGCCGGGTCGTCGGTCGGCATGCCGAGGAGTTCGTGTAGTTCGCGGACCCGGAATGCCTGGTCGGGATGCTGGTTGAAGGCGTTCGGGATGGCCTGGTAGGCGGTGGTCGTCTCGGGCGGATCGGGTTCGTCTCCGGTAGGCGCGAGTTCGGCGATGGCCTTCCGGGTGGTGGCCAGGTCGGCGAGGCGCGCTTCGGTCTCGGGGAGGGCGGCGGTGAGGTGCTCGATCCGGCCGCGTAGTTCGCCGGCCGGGCGTTGGCCCCGTCCTGCCGGGCCTGGAGGTCTTTGAGGAGTTCGGTGATGTTCACGCGACTACCTGGGAGTGTCGCGCCAGGCCGGTGCGGGCGTGGTGAGGCGGCGGGTCATTTCGCGGTGGAGGCCCAGTAGACGCGCGAGGCGGCGTTGTCGGGCCGGTGGCCGTATTCACGGGCCAGACGCCGGTGCAGCATCAACGTGCCGTTGACCTGCTCGACCACCCACCGCTTCGGCTGTGGGACGAAGCCCTTGCCCTGGTCGTACGGATTGCGGCGGACAACCTCGACGGTGATGTCCAGCAGTGCACCGTGGATGATGACCTCGTCCTTGAATCCCTGGTCCGCCATGGCCTTCTCCAGGTGCTTCCCGCACCGCTCGATGCCCTCCCGGCGACGGGGTTGCCACCTTGCGCCGCGAAGCAGCTGATCAAACCGATCAGGAATGAAGAAGCGACGGTCACGGAGCCGCCGTAGCGTGACGCTCATGTGCACCATCACCAACGCACAAAGGGGACAAGGCATGAAAGCGCACGTGAGCTCGATCCTCCTCGGCGTCCGGGACATGGAGCTGTCCAAGCGGTTCTATACGGAGGGTCTCGGCTGGAAGGTCCGGCAGGACTACGGCGTCTCGGTGTTCTTCGAACCGGACGGCGGCTCGCCCGTCGGCTTCTACGGCCGCGAAGGCCTGGCCGACCAGGTGGGCACGAGCCCGGAGGGCAGCGGCTTCAGCGGGCTGGTCCTCACCTACGTGGTCCGCAGCGAGGCGCGGGTCGACGAGGTCATCGCGGAGGCCGAGAAGGCCGGCGCTACGATCCTCAAGCCCGCCGGCACCCTGCCGTGGGGCGGATACGGCGGTTCCTTCGCGGACCCGGACGGCTACATCTGGAGCCTCGGCTACAGCGCCCGGGGAGAGGACCAGCCCTACGCGGAGTAGCCGCCGAAGACAGGCCGGGCGATGGTCTGCGGTCGACGAAACCTCAAACCTTATAGGTGCACGGCGAGATGGAATCTCCTGAGACTGGGCTCGTGAGCGCGAGCCGGCCGGTGTGGTCGGCTCACCCCCCACGGAGGGAAACGAATGCGAGCCTTGACAAGGATCCTCGTCAGTGCCACCACCGCCGTCGGCATAGCCGCCGGGAGCCTGGCACTTGCGGCTACCAGCGCAGCGGCATCCGAAACGCCCACCAAGCAGGTGGTGAGCGCCAAGGCCTACGCCCCACTCGCGACGCAGAACTTCGGCCTGAGCGAAGATGAGGCCAAGGGGCTCCAGGGTTGGCTCAAGCGCGTCTGGGGCTACGAGGGCGAGATCGACGGGAAGCTCGGCACCAACAGTTGGAAGGCGATGCAGCGCCTCCTCAAAGAGCACCACGGCTACACCGATGCGATCGACGGAATCCCCGGAACGAACACGGTCAAGGCGTTACAGCGTTTGCTGAGGCACTACGACTACACCGGCGACATCGACGGAATCGCCGGGCCGGAGACCAGGGCCGCGTTCAAGCGCTTCGCCAACGTGTTCTAGAGCAACTGCAGGCCGGGGCCGACGCGAAGGGTCTGACTACCTGGGACGTCAGCGTGGACTCCACGATCGCCCGCGCCCACCAGCATGCCGCCGGGGCGCGCAAAAGGGGGCCTGCAGAAGGAGCCTCCCGGCGAAGTCGACACCGAGCCCGACGACCACGGCCTCGGACGCGCGCGTGGCGGGCTGACCACCAAGCTGCACCTCGCGGTCGAGCAGGGGCAGAAGCCGCTGTCCCTGCTCGTCACCGCGGGACCTCGGTCGGTTGGACGAGTTCGACGAGGCCGAGGAGCACATGGCGAAGGCCGCATCACTTGGCGACCGGCAGGTGCGGGAGTTGCTGCCGCAGATCGGCATCGACTATTGCCGCAAGTGCACGCGGCCGGCGCAGTTTCGCAGCGGCGGCACCGACGCCGACATTGTCTTCGTGGACATCAAGGCCGGAATGGAATGCGCGAAATGCCGCACGGTGCTCTGCGGCACCTGCGCCTCGGGCGGGCGTTTAGGCCCAGTGAGCCTCGCCTGCCCTGACTGCAGCGGCCAACTTCGGGTGCTGACGAGGTGACGGGCTCGGCGAAGTCCGGTGGTGTCCGTCAAAGCGGAACAAGCTCACGTCGGGGTTGTGGTTGAACGCCCCCCTCGTCGCCGGCCTTCACTTCGGCACGGAACCCAGGGCCCCGACGCGACCGCCCACCTCGTCGGCCGCCTACATCAACTCACCAAGCACAAGGTTGTCGACTAAGAGCTCGCGCGGATAGGCGGGACGGAGCATCCCAGGAGTAGAACAGGCACAGGGCCTGGTGATCATGGAGTTGCGACGCTCTGTGATCACCGGGAGATCTGTGCCTGCACTGTCATCATGGCTGACCGATCTCCTGTGGGAACAATGCGCGGCGCTGCTGCCACAGCGCCCGGTCTACGATCCGGCCCATCCGCTTCTATTGCCGAACTGTCGCGGCATCGTCGACCGAAACCCTTTCGGCCCCGATCCGCTGCATGCGTTCGGTGCCCCAATTCCCCAAGGGGGCCAGGGCAGCGTTGAGCGAGACGCCGTGCTCTGTCAGGGAGTACTCGACCTTCGGTGGCACCTCGCGGTACACCTCACGATGCACGAGCCCGTCTTCTTCCATCTCCCGCAGATGCTGAATCAGCATTTTCTCACTGACGCCCGGCAGACCGCGTCGGAGCTCGGCGAACCGGCGGGTCCCGTAGTTGTGCAGCTCCCACAGGATCAGCGACTTCCACTTGCCGGCGACTACGTCCATCGCCGCGTCGATGCCGCAGAAGTAGGGACCACGTCGTGCTGACGTTGCCATCCGTCCCCTCCAAGACCTACTTACCCACGGGTGAGTACCTGACTAATTAGTCCGTACTGGTCAACCCTACCGGCAGCAGAGAGGATCTAGCCGAACGACGAACACGAGGGGGAACCCCGAAAATGACAACCAACAGCAGAGTCCAGGTGAGCGTTCTCGGGCTGGGCGCGATGGGTAGCGCTCTCGCAGGCGCCCTGGTGAAGGCCGGATACGCGACAACAGTCTGGAACCGCTCACCGGGGAAGGCGGACGACCTCGTTGCGCAGGGCGCGGAGCCCGCCGCCACGGCCGGCGACGCGGTCCGGGCCAGCCGACTGGTGATCGCATGCCTGCTGGACCACGCGTCGGTCCACGAGGTGCTTGATCCGCTCTCGGATGAGCTGGCCGGACGAACCTTGATCAACGTAACCACGACGTCTCCGGCTCAGTCGCGGGAGTTGGCCGCCTGGGCTGCCCATGCCGGGGTCGCGTATCTGGACGGCGGCATCATGGCCGTACCGCACATGATCGGCCAGCCTGAGTCATCGATCCTCTACAGCGGATCGGCCGAGGTCTTCAATCAGTACAAGCCGCTGCTCGACGCGTGGGGAACCACTACCTACTTCGGTGAGGATGCCGGGCTGGCGTCCCTGTACGACCTCGCCCTCCTCGCGGGCATGTACGTCATGTTCGCCGGATTCATGCACGGCGCCGCCATGGTCGCGCCGGCCGGCGTGACGGCGGGCGAGTTCGCTGCCATGGCCACACCTTGGCTGACCGCCATGACCGGAGCCTTCCAAGGGTTCGCCGCAGTCATCGACGGCGGGGACTACACCGTCGAGGGGCAACAGAGCCTCGAGTTCTCCGACCTCAGTGACCTCCTGGCCGCCAGTTCCGACCAGGGCATCAGCACCGAGGTAGTCGCCATGGTCCAGCGGCTCGTCCGGCGCCAGATCGATGCAGGCCACGGAGAGGAAGGCTTCGCCCGAATCATCGAGAGCATCAAGCAACCGGGCTAAGAGCTCGCGCGGACGGCGTGGGGTCATGGTCGCCTGGTGGGCACAGAGCGCCGCAACTCCATGATCACCAAACCCTGTGCCTGTTCTACTCCTGGGATGCTCCATCGCGCCTATCCGCGCGACCTCTAATACTCCAGCCGTAGATCGCTGGTGCGACGCCCGACCGACCGCGCCTACGGGTGCGTGTCCGTGATCGCGATGACCTCGTCGAGGCGGTCCAGGGCAGCCTGCAAGTCGTCGACCTTGGCCTGGATGCGGTCCCGCTCGGCTCGCAGCATGGCTCGTTGCTCGGCGTCGGTGTGCCCGGAGTCCCAGCACGGAAGGAGTTCCGTGATCCTTCGGCTGGTCAGGCCAGCGGCGAACATCTGCTGGAAGAAACGGACCAGGGGGATGGCATCCTGCCGGTAGAGGCGCTGGCCGGATGGGCTGCGCTCCGCGATGAGCAGCCCCTGCTGCTCGTAGTAGCGCACGGCGCGTACCGAGACGCCGGCACCCCGCGCCACCTCGCCGATGCGGATCAGCCGCTCGGCCGCGGCCTCTGTGACGGTCATGGTGATTCCCCTCACCCCGGCCCTGATGACCAGCACTTGCCTCTGACGTCAACGTCAGGTTTTAGCGTACCGGGCATGGACATCAACAACTCAGTTGCCCTTGTCACCGGAGCCAACCGCGGCCTGGGCCGCGCCTTCGCCCAGCGCCTGCTCGAACGGGGCGCCCGCAAGGTCTACGCGACGGCTCGCCGGCCCGAGACCGTGGACCTGCCCGGGGTCGACGTGCTGCCCCTCGACATCGCCGATCCCGCATCCGTGAGGGCCGCAGCCGAGGCCGCCCCGGACGTCTCGCTGCTCATCAACAACGCGGGGATCCAGACGGGGACCGACCTGGTGAACGGTTCGCTGGACGCGGTACGGCACGAGCTGGAGACCAACATGTTCGGCCACCTGGGAATGATCCGGGAGTTCGCGTCGGCGCTCGCCAGGAACGGCGGGGGCGCGATCGTCAACGTCCTCTCCGCCATGTCATGGTTCGGGGGCAAGGGCGCCAATGCCTACCACCTGACCAAGGCCGCCGCCTGGGCCATGACCAACGGCGTCCGCCTGGAACTCGCCGAGCAGGGCACGCTCGTGACAGCGGTGCACCTCGGCCTGGCCGACACCGACATGGCCGCGGGCTGGCCCGTGGCCAAGATCGCGCCGTCGGACCTGGCCGACGCGGCGCTCGACGGTGTCGAGGCGGGCTCCGCCGAGGTCCTCGCCGACCAGTGGAGTCGGGACGTCAAGTCCCGGCTGCCGCTGACGCCGGAAGAATTCAACGCCGCGATGGACCGCGCCCTGGCGGCGCTAACGGCGGCCTGATGAGGGGCCTCTCGGGCCGCACTGACTTCGGTCGGTTGCTTCTGAGCTCAGTCAATTAACACTCCATTCGCAGTTGTGGATCTTCATGTTGTGGCCTCGCGTCGGCGGTAATGGCAGTCGCGGGCGCGGGCCTGGTGTCGACGACGCCATAGGGACCAGCGCAGACGATGGTCGCGTTGGTCGTTCGGGGATGCGGCGGGCAGGGCGAATAGTCGCTGTATTTCGTTGCAGGTGAGGGCGATGAGTCTGGTGGGGGCGGGGTGTTCGTAGTGCTCGCCGGCGCGGATGACGGCCAGGAAGGCGTGGGCGAGCATGGGAGACGTCACCCTGGACGATGATGAATCCGCTCGCGGTCCGGTAGACGTTCGGGAAGTCATTCTGATTGCACTCCCCGTTGCCGTTATTGGTGAGCCGGGTCAGTTCCTCACGCGCCATGCTGAAATCCCCTGATGCCACGCCCCAGTTGGGGCACTCGGACATGACCGTATGGTGGTTGCTCAATGGCGTCCATGTGGCAACGCCAATATTCGCGTTGTCGGGTAAGGATCTTGGACGGTGGCAGTGAGCGCGCCCCTCGGTGCGATCGTCGCGGCCATCGGGAGTGTCTCCCTGGTCGCCTGCGCAGGTTCGCGCAGGTTCCTGGGAAACGCGTGGCAGGAGAACGAAACATCGCAAGCGGCTCGAACTGCAACAGACAAGGGCAAAACCCAGCTGATCGCTGGCCATCTTCTACAGGCCCGGGAAGCCCTGCTGGCCGCACTGGAGGCGCTCTCGCCCGCGGAGGGCAAGCAGCGCGCTCGCCCCGCACCAGCACGAGCGCCGCGTACGCGAGCTCGACGACAGGCTGTACAACTGGTCGACGACGGTCAGTGCCCTGACCCGTTGAACTCCCGGATATGATCCGCCAGTTCCGTAAGGCTCTCGATACGGAAGGTCGGCAGCCCTCTGGCCTCGGAGCTGTTCCACTGGATGGTGGCCCAAGGCCCCCGTCGTACGAGCGCAGTGCGCATCCCGGCCTGCCCCGCCGGCCGGATGTCGTTGTCGCACCTGTCCCCGACGTAGAGGATCTCGTCAGCGCCAAAGGGTACGGCGTCGGCGACCCTCTTGAAGAACTCGGGGTCCGGCTTACTGGCCCCCCAGTCGTCCGACGTGCCGATCAAGTCGACGTCCTCGGAGAAGAGCGATCGCAGGATCGACCCGGCCCGCACGTCTGGTTGCCCGCGATCCCCAGCCAGAGCCCGTCGGCTCGGAGCTGCGCGAGAGCCGGTCGAACATCGCCGTACAGATCGTCCTCTCCGAACGACTCTGCCTGGCCGACAGCAGCACGCTTCTCCCGCTCCTCGTGGAGATCGAAACCCGGTCGGAACTCCTGGAAGGTCTCCCGGTAGTCGCGGCCCTGGGCGATCACGGCTCCGAACATGGCATGGAAGGTGTGCCGGGGCACGCCAAGCCAGTCGGCCCAGGTCCCGTATTCACGAGTCTCGTCCACGAGGCACTCACCGACGTCGAAGACCACTGCGCGAATCATGAGGGCAGAGTATTGGGCGGGAGTGCCAGGCCGTTGTCGGCCGCTGCGAGGTCGTCAGCCGCAGCTCGATCCGCGTCTTGCGGACCTCCGTGCAGTCTGTCCGGGTCGGCCCTAGGGAGTGTTCTGAGTTGAGATCACGGGATCGGTCATTCCCGCTCCAGGAGGGTGCTGGCTGCGGTAGACCGGTCGCGTGACTCGTGGTGATCTGACCGATGCGGAGTGGGAGTTGATCGAGCCGCACCTGCCGCTGGGGGCGTTCGGACCGATCCCTGACCTGCGTAGCTATCCGCCTGCAACCTTTTCCCCCGTCCGACTGTCTCCTGATCATCAACCGCTCCTGTCTCTGTGGTCCCTGAGAAATCAATCGGCACAGGAGCGGTCGCACAGAATCATCAGGAGACACTTCATGCGCATTCGCCCCGCAGCCTGCGCGGCACTCCTCGTGGCGTCCCTCGCCCCCGTCCTCACGGCACCTCCCGCCAGCGCGGCGGCGGCCAGGTACGCGGACGACTTCAACGGCGACGGCTACCGCGACTACGCCAGCTACACCTACGAGCAGTACAGCAAGGGCGGCGGCGTCCGGATCACCTTCGGTACCGCCTCCGGACCCGGCACCCAGACCCAGTTGATCACCCAGGACAGCCCCGGTGTCCCCGGCGCCGACGAGACGGAGGACCAGTTCGGCGACGTCCGGGTGCCCGCCGACTTCAACGCCGACGGATACGGGGACCTCGCCGTGTCGGTGTCGCGCGAGGACGTCGACGGACGCACGGACGAGGGCGGCGTCGTCATCCTGTGGGGAAGCGCGACCGGCCTCTCGGGTGGCACCGCGATCCCCAACGCCGGCGCCAAGGTGTCGAACGCCCGCTTCGGCCGCGACCTCGCCGCCGGGGATTTCAACGGGGACGGCAAGAAGGACCTGGCCGCGATCAGCGGGAGCAAGGCCTACGTCTACCGCAGCATCACGCGCACCGGTGTGGCAGGCTCGGTCACCAGCCACGACAAGACGACGAGATTCGCGCCCACGTCCCTGGTCTCGGGCAACATGAACGGGGACTCCAAGACCGATCTGGTGATCATCGGAATCACCGACGACAACTTCGGCACGGACGCGTGGTTCATCAAGGGCGGCTCCCCGCTCAGCGCGGGCAAGACCCTGCGCCTCGTCACGAACTACGGCGACCCCAGCGAGGCGGTGATCGCCGACTTCAACAAGGACGGCTACGGGGACCTCGCGGCGGGCAGCCAGATGTACAACAACAACCAGGGCCGGGTGTCCATCTGGTACGGCTCCTCCACCGGCCCCGCCACCGCCGTCCGTATCACGCAGGCCACCACCAACGTCGCCGGCACCCCGGAGTCCGGCGACCTGTTCGGCTCCTCCGTCTCGGCCGCCGACATCAACGGCGACGGCTACAAGGACCTCGCGATCGGCGTCTTCGGAGAGAAGATCAGCCAGGAGACGACCGAGGGCGGCGTCCACGTCCTGCGCGGCAGCGCGAGCGGGATCACCGGCACCAACTCCCAGTGGCTCGCCCGCAACACCGCCGGCGTCCCCGGCGACGTCGCATGGAACGACTGCTTCGGCGAGCCGGTCCGCCTCCGCGACACCAACCGCGACGGCAAGGCCGACCTCTACGTCGGCGCCATCAACGGCTCGCTGCGCTTCCCCGGCACGTCGTCCGGCGTCACCACCACCGGTGTGACCGACGCCGACACCGAACTCATCTGGGGCATGCTCCAGTAGGCCCGGCCTCCCGCCCAGCTGCCTGGGGTTCGCCTTGTTCGTACGAGTGCGGCCGCGTCGTGGCCGCTCGCGCAGTTCCCCGCACATTCCCGCTCCAGGAGGGTGCTGGCTGCGGTAGACCGGTCGCGTGACTCGTGGTGATCTGACCGATGCCGAGTGGGAGTTGATCGAGCCGCACCTGCCGCTGGGGGCGTTCGGACCGATCCCTGACCTGCGTAGCTATTTCAACGCGGTGATGTGGCGGTTCCGTACCGGCAGCTCCTGGCGGGATGTGCCGGACAGCTACGGCTCCTGGTCGACGATCTACGACCGGTTCCGGATGTGGGCGCGTGACGCGGTCTTCCAGACCCTCATGGACGCGATGATCGCCGAGGCAGCGGCCCGCGACGATGTCGATCTCAGCCTGGCCAGTGTGGACTCGACGGTTGTCCGCGCGCATCACCATGCGGCGGGCATGGTGGTCGACCCGGAACTCCTTGAGGATCTGGAGAAGGCCGTGGCGGAGGAAAAGGGGCTGCAGCAAAGGGGCAAAACGACCCCGTAGGAGAGGGGTCCGCGGACATGGAGGATCCCGAGCGGGACCAGCGCCGGGCCGTGCGCCGACGCCGCAGGGCCCGGCTGCGGGCCGCCGAACTGGGCCGCTCCCGGGGCGGGCTGACCAGCAAGGTCCACCTCGCCGTTGAGCGGCGCTGCCGTCCGCTGTCCATCATCCTCACCCCCGGTCAGGCCGCGGACAGCCCGCGCTTCATCCCCGTCCTCAAGAAGATCAAGGTCCGCGGCCGGGTCGGCCGTCCCAGGACCAGGCCGGACGCAGTGGCCGGCGACAAGACACCCCATGCAGCTATTGGTCAAGCAGCTGCTGCCCGTGGGGACAGTACTGGCGGGGCGAAGGCGATCGTTTCGTCGAATCTCTGACGGGTGGCCAGGCAGTGGTAGAGCTGGCCGAGCATGCGGTTGAACAGGTGGCGGAGGGCCGCGTAGTAGCGGTCGCCGTGGTCCCTTCGACGGTTGTAGTGAGCGTAGGCTCCGGGTGAGGCGGTGAGTGCAGCGAACGCCCAGTGCCGGCCGGTTGCGGCCAGGCGGCTGTTCTTGATCCGGCGATGGCTGACGCGGCGGCTCTTGCCGGATTCGCGGGTCACCGGGGCGCTTCCGGCGTAGGCCTTCAGACCGCGGGCGGTGGCGAACCGGGTGCGGTCGTCTCCGATCTCGGCGAGGATCCGGGCACCAGTAAGCACGGCAAGCCCGGGGAAGCTTGTGATGATCTCCGCGTCGGGATGCTGCAGGAAGAGCTCCTCGGTGTCGCGGGCCAGGTCGTCGCATGCCCGGCAGGCTGCGTCGAGCTGGGCCAGCAGTGCAAGCGTCTGGTGCCCCATCGCCTTCTCCACCAGGGCCGGTTGGCGGAGCCGGGTCTGGCGGAACGCCTCCAGGAGCCGATCGGCCTCGGCCTGGACCCGCCGCTGGCGGCCGGCCCTGGTGACGGCGGCCCGCAGTCGGCTGCGCGTGAGCCGTGCGGCCTCCGCCGGAGTGGGTGCGATCGCCAAGACGGCGCGGGCTTCACGCGCCAGCAGGCCTTCTCGCTTGCTGGAGAACGCCTCGAGGATGGCCGGGTAGTACTCGCGCAGGTGCGATCGGAGCCGGTTGTGGGCTCGGGTGCGGTCCCAGACCGCATCTTGCTGGGCTCTGGCGAGGACGGCGATCGCCTTGACCAGGTCGGAGTCGTTCGGCAGCGGCCGGTGCAGCTCGGCGTCGGTGCGCAGGATGTTCGCCAGGACGACGGCGTCGTGGTGGTCGGACTTCTTGCGGGAGACGACGTGCCGGTCGCGGTAGCGGGCGACGGCCATCGGGTTGATCGCGTAGACCCGGCGGCCGGAGGCCCGCAGGCAAGCCACCAACAGTCCACGGGAGGTCTCGATCGCGATGGGGATCGGATCGTCCGGAGTGTCGCCGTGCTCGGCCAGCAGCCGCAGCAGGTCCTGGAAGCCCGCTGCGTCGTCGCTGATCCTCAGCTTGCCGAGCAGTCGGCCATCGGAGCCGGTCACGGCCACATCGTGGTGGTCCTCCGCCCAGTCGATTCCGCAACTCACCTTCAACGCGCGCTCCTTTCGAGCCTTCGCCGCCGCCGGCGTCGAGCCGCGGCAGGACCACCCGGCGACCTACTGATCTCTTCGGGTTGTTGTCGGGTGACGTGTGCTGATCCCTGCGGTATCCCGGTGGTATGCGGTACGCGCAGGGTGGCGGACTGACCGCAGAGCGGCGGCGGTTTCGCGAGCGGATCCGGTACGAGGCGGGCGAGCGGTTCGCTCGCGGCGAGAGAACCGCGTTGATCGCGAAGGACTTACGGGTCAGTGAGCGGTCGGTGGAACGCTGGCGCCGTGCCTGGCGGGAGGGCGGGATGGAGGCCCTTGCCTCCACGGGGCCGCCGAAACGTCCCAAGCTGTCCGACGGCCAGTTCGCCGAGCTGGAGAAGGAGCTGGCCCTTGGACCCGCTGAGCACGGCTG
>NZ_JBHWJT010000025.1:0-164079 GCF_042731325.1 Streptomyces sp. NPDC059866
GATTCCAGGGTCGCGACGACGACGTCCTCGACCTGGTCGAGCAGGATCGAGGGCGGCCTGCCGGTTCGCGGTTCGTCCTGCAGGCCGTCCAGGCGGCCGGCCACGAAACGGGCCCGCCAGCGGTCCACGGTCGACTGGTCCACCCCCAGATCGGCTGCGACCTGCTTGTTCGTCACGCCCTCCGCGCACCGCAGCACGATCTTCGCCCGCAGCGCGAGGTACTGGGCGGTCTTCGCCCTCCTCGACCAGCGCACCAGCTGGGCCCGCTCGTCCTCGGCCAGGACCAGCTCGGATTTCGGCCGGCCGACCGGGCCCTCGTCCTCAAGCCCCGCCAGCCGCTCGGCGGCGAACTTCCCGCGCCACTTGCGGACCGTCTTCACGCCGGCCCCGACAGCCTGCGCCACACCCGCATTCGACATCCCGTCGGCGCACGCCAGGACGATCCGGGCCCGCTCAGCCGTGCGCCGGTCCGGCAGCCCCGCCCGGCGCACAAGCTCGACACGCTCGTCCTCGGAGAGGACGATCTCCACAGCCGCCGGGCCTCGATGCGCCATGAAAAGAAGGTATCAATTAACCCTCACAATTTCTGGCGCATCACACTAGTGCCGTATCAGGCAACGTTTGCCCTGTTGTGATGTGACGCGCCGCTCGGGTGCTGGCGCAGCGGTGCGTCACCATGAGTCGGTCCGGGTGGCAGAACGTGTGCGGGTTCGTGAGATCGATGACGATGAAGGCCGGAGGTTGCTGCAAAGCCCGGCACCTGGATCGGTGTTCCGGACTCCGCACTCTTGTCGATCTCGCGGATCAGCCTTCGGAGGGACGCGGGGCGCGCAGGTGCGCCCGTTCCTTCAGCTCCTCCTCGTCGACCAGCGTGAGCATCGGCTGACCCGGCGCGCACACCATGGTCACCACGAACTTGGTCGGTGCGTCCGACAGGGCGTTGCCGTCCTGGTAGTGGATCACGTCACCGCCTGGCTCCCAGAACGTCCCACCGGCCTCGACCACACGCTCCGGCTCACCCTCGAGCTCGAACCGGAGCGCGCCCTCCATCACGTAGCCGAACGACGGGCCCGAGTGGCGATGCGGAGGGAGCCCGGGGTGACCGGGAGGCCACTCGACGAGGATGGTCATTCCCGAACCACCTTCGGGAAAGAAGGGCGGAGTGACTTCCTGCAGCAACTTGACTTCGGGCGGCAAGGAGACCTCGTGGGCGCTCCCGTGCTCTGGGTTCTTCGCTGACATGTACCACACCTCCGTAAGCCTGCCCGGAATGGACGATCTTGCGTCGGCCACCGCATTCCGGACCGGTGTACCGACCCACTTGTTCGGCGGTGACCAAGTTCGCCGGTTCCCGGCTCACACAACTCGCTTCGCGATGAGGACAAGCCACAGCCCGCATCCGTGACAGGCCGTGTGCCTTCTGCCTCGCCCAAACGGTCTCGACACCACCCTGCCTCCCGTCGGCGGCCGCCACAATCCGGGAGCCAGTGGCATCGAGACCGCATCGCGCCATGTCATCGGCGGGCATCCAGCGCCGTATCAAGCAGCGTCTGCTCTGTTGTGATGTGACGCGCCGCTCGGGTGCTGGCGCAGGCGGTGCGTCACCATGAGTTTGTTCGGGTGGCAGAACGTGTACGGGTTCGTGAGATCGATGACGATGAAGGGCCGGAGGTTGCTGCGGATCATCCGCAGAGGCACCGGCTCGGTCGTGACGTGGCGGCGGGCCCAGATGGTCCTGCTGTCAGCACAGGGCATGGCGGTGGCGGAGATCACCGAGGTGACGTTCACCAGCGCGGACCGGGTCCGCGATGTGATTCACGACTTCAACACCGACGGCTTCGAGGCGCTCTACCCCAAGTACAAGGGCGGTCGCCCGAGGACTTTTACGCTGCCCGAGCGGCGCGAGGTCAAGAAGATCGCCAAGTCCAAGCCGGCCGAGCACGGCCTGCCGTTCTCGACCTGGAGCCTGGCCAAGCTGGCCGACTTCCTGGTCGCTGTGGGGGTGGTCGACGACATCAGCCACGAGGGTCTGCGCATCCTGCTCCGCGAGGAGGGCGTCTCCTTTCAACGCGTGAAGACCTGGAAGGCCTCGCGTGACCCCGACTACGCCATAAAGAAGGCCCGTATCGAGTACCTCTACGCGATCGCCGACGGCGAGGTCATACCCGAAGACGGTGAGCCGGTCGTTCCAAGGAGCGGGGCGAGAACCCCGAGCGCCACGCCGGCTATCAGCGCGGCTGCGGGCGCCAGGACGAGAGAGCGTGAAGGGGACACGGGGTTCGGATGAGTCCTTTCAACAGTCAGACACCCAACGCTGTCGCCGGGCGGTTCCGGCGAGACTATGGGGGGTGACTGTCTCACTGGCCACCGCTTGTTCTTTCTTGAGTTGTGGAGGCAGACGGGAGGCGGGGCCGCAACGTCACGTATTGGTCCTGGCAGTAGGGATTCCTGGCTGAGACGTTGTTTCACTCGGTGATTCGGCGGTGGTTGATGAGGCTGGTGGCGATGGCGATGAAGGCGTGGGTTCACTGCCGCAGGCGCTCGTCGCTATCACCCGCAGCTGCCATGCCCCGGGATACACTGCTCCGCTCCACCCTGACTGGAGGTCACCTGAGTGTTCCCCGCACGGGTACTTGCCGGTGCTCCGTTGGCTCTGGTGATTCTCGCCCTGTCCGGCTGCTCTTCCCCCTGGGGCTGCACCGACACGACGGCGGAGCGCGGTGAGGCCGGTGTCAGGGTGCAGGTCGAGGACACGTCTGGGCGGCCTCTCGGCGTCACCGCCGAGGTCGTTGACTGGCGCCTTGAGCCCCACCCGCAGGTGCCCTCCGAAGGTGACCGGGTCCACTTCCACTACCGCTTCGACGGCGCCGACGAGATATCCGGCCCTGCAGTGGACGCCTGCGCGGTCGATAAGGAGCGCGTGGCGTTGGGGTGTCAGACGGTCTATTCGTCCGAGGCGTTCGGGCCGGACGGTGACCTCACGGGCGACGCCTGGCTCGCCGTCGAGCACCCTGAGCAGGTTGCCGGAGTGCTATTGATCCCCAATGACCAGTCCTACGACAGACGAACCTGCGAGCAGGACATCAAGGACGGTGGCGGGCCGCATCCTCCGGAACCAGCCGGCATGGGGGAGCAACTGTAAGCCGTCATTTCAGTTGGTGAGCCGGCGGTGGCATATGAGGGTCGCGGCGGAGATACCGATGGACCAGGGCAGGCCGTGGCGGTCGACGATGAGGTGGATTTTCGGTCCCTTCTTGCTGCGGTCGGTCGGATTCGGTCCCGTCAGCCGCTCCCTTTGAGGGCCCGCACACTGACGGAGTCGATCGCGCACCGGGACCAGTCCGTTGAGGTGCCGGCCGCGACGGTAGGCGGCGATGAAGCGCCGCCGGGCGAGGTCGCCCTCCGCGACGGTGACTTCTTCCCCGGCGCGGACTGCTCGGCGCGGCGCCGGGCTTCGCCCTCGACACCCCGGCCCTGTTCCACACCGGCCCGGCATCCCTCCACCTGCCCGAGCCGCAGCTCAGTTCGTGGGCACTCGGTCGGGGAACTTCACGTCGGTGAGTTCCTCGGAGATCGCCCACAGGCGCTGTTGGTCGGCCACGTCGTAGGAAGCCGGGTTGGAGGTGACCACCTGGGGGTGTCCCTTGTAGTGGCCCCTCCCGTCGGGGCCGTAGTACTGGCCGCCGAGGACGGCGGGGTCGGTGGCTGCCCGTAGCGTCGGGAGCGCGGCCATGGCCGGCGGCTGGCTCATCACGGGCGCGATCAGAGTGAAGGCCAGACGCATGGCAGCGGAGGCGTTGCTGGTGGGTCCCTCCGTACGGGCCACGCCGGGGTGGGCGGCGACGGAGATGGTGGTGCCGTGCGGCGCGAGGCGGCGTTGCAGCTCGTAGGCGAACAGCAGGTTGGCGAGCTTGGACTGGCCGTATGCCGCGTTCCGGCCGTAGGAACGCTCCGACTGCAGGTCATCGAAGTTGATCCTGCTGGCCATGAGGCTGGCGATGGTCACCACCCGGGAGCCCGGCACGGGCAGCAGCAGGTCGAGCAGCAACCCGGTGAGGGCGAAGTGGCCGAGGCAGCACGGACCGACTCCAGGGAGGACAGGTCCAGCTCCTGGACGGTGATGTCGGCGCCCGGGGCGATGTCATGGATGCGGGCGGCCGCCTGCTCGCCCTTCCCGGCGTCCCGCACGGCGCGGTTGTCTTCGGTCACCGTGCGGCGGGCTGTCACCGCCGTGCGACGAGTCGCACCCTCCGGCGGCCCTCCGGGCGGCCTCCGTCGCAGACGGCGAAGTGGTGTCGACGGTCGTACAGGTCCCGGTGGCCTCGCCGTTGTCGTCCACGGTCCGGCAGGCCGATCATGCGGCTCGACAAGCCGGCGACGGCCCGCGTGGAGGTGCAGCTCCAGCCCAAAACCGTTCCGCCCACCTGTGACCCGTCAGGCTGAAGCCGCCTGTGCGATCAGGGCTGGGTGGTGCCAGTGCTGTCGTGGATGAAAACGGCTCGGTTGTCCGAAGGGCTGTACTGCTCCATGAACTCGAACTCTTCGGCAGTACCCGCCGTCGGGGCATCCGGTGGTTCGAAGTACAGGACGTAGGTTTTGGCCGTTTCGGTTTCACTCTCCAGTTGCAGCCACCCCGTGAAGCCCGCCGCGGGAAAGGTGCCCGTCGCCTTGACCGTAACCGCACCGGCCGAGCGGGTGACCGTGAATTGCGCCGTACCGAGCTCAAGGCGCTTGAGGCCACTGTCCTTCCACCGCCTGAAGAGATCGATCCACTCCTGCGGCCACGGGCCGCCGAGCGAAGCCGGCGGCATATCCCCTTCCAGACGGTCGAGGATGTGGTCCGCATGGGCGACCACGTCCTCGTACGTCCACAGGTCCAGGGAGAAACCCATGTGATCGCGGTCCGTCGCTCGGAACATGGGGCGGATGTAAAGCTCGTACACCGGCGTGCGCCTCTAGGAGTACACCTCCATGAGGACGTCGTTCCGTTCGACTTCGCCGAGAGGTGCCACTGACTGTGGGGGCAGGCCGGTGTCGCCGGGCGCCGCTCACCCATGGTGCACATCTCCCTGATTCGGGACCTTCCGTGCGTCCGCCAGTCCAGATTCGGCCCTGAATGTCCGCATCAGCGGTGCCGCGGGCCCTCGTTCTTGGGTTTGTTCTCTCCGCTGTGGGCGTCCTGATCAGCCAGGTACAGGAGGTCGGCCCGCCGGCTTCGACAAGACGGTCCACAAGCGCAGGAGCGGGGTCGAGCGGACGATCAACAGGCTCAAGAACTTCCGGGCCATGGGTGAGGCGCTCGAAAACCGGTGGAGCAGCGCCGCTGTGCGCCATTACCGTGCTGCCGAACCAAGTCGTCTGGTCAAGGACGTGCCGTTGTACACCGTGTGAGACCTCCCGAGCGCTGAATCGTCGCGCGTCGCGCATGTGCGCCGCGCTCCTTTTTGCTGCGGACTTCTCACTGAAACCGGTGTACTTCTGTGCTCAAAAACTGGGTGGTCGTGCCCACCTGTCTGCCGCTCGTTCGCCGCTGTTGCCACGCGTGCGCGTCCGAGCGCTTCCGGGCAAGCGGTAAATTTCGCGTCAACGCGAACCACAAGCTCATCGACGCCTGGCTCCTCGCGCTCTGTACCGCGTGCGGGGAAACTGCAAAGCTCACGGTCCTGGAGCGGGTGAATGTGCGCTCCGTACGACCCGAGCTGCTGGACCGGCTGCATGACAACGACCCTGGCCTGACAGCTGAGCTGCTCCAGGATCCGGTCGTGCAGCACCGTAATCGCATCGCCCTCGACTGGGCGGGCGCCTGGCGCCTCGACACCGGCGGATCGGATCACCTGGACCGCGAGGTGATCGACGTCTCGGTCCGCTTCGCGGCGCGGATCCCTGTCCGGCCGGTGCGACTGATCGCTGAAGGTTGCCGTCTTTCACGGGCCGAGGTCGGGAGACTGATCACGGAGGGCAAACTCGTTTCGGCAGTCCGGCTGAGCGGCAAGCTCTCCGGCGACTTCACCTTCACGCTCAAGCGCTGAGCCCTCCTCGGGAACACGTGCCTGTCCGGCGAGATCCGCCGGACAGGCCCTGGCCCAGCGACGCCGCCGCCGAGGAGCATCGCGTCGGAGACGACCTGCTCCCCGGCTCTCGTCCCTGCGGTCAGGGTGCAGTAGCGGCATCTGTGGTGGTGCGGGCCCGGTGCCGGCGAATCTCGTCGTGGTGTTCCGAGACCCAGGTGATCAGGGACGTGACGATCTCGTGGACGCCGCGGCTGAGGGGGGTGAGGGCGTACTCCACGCGCGGCGGCACCTCGGCATAGGCGGTTCTCGACACCAGCCCGTCCTCCACCAGCTGGCGCAGGGTGAGGGTGAGCATGCGCTGGGAGATGCCGGGGACTTCGCGCTGCAGGTCGGTGTAGCGCAGCGGACCGGCCTCCAGGACCGCGATCACCAGCATGCTCCACTTGTCCCCGATGCGGTCCAACAGCTGCCGGATGAAGGCCATCTGTTCGGCGGGGATGCCGGCACACGGCCCCCGGCCTGCGGAGGCACCTGTCTGAGTGCTGACCTCCATAGCGCACATTCCTCTCCGGTACAGACGCCGATGTGCCTTTTGTGCGGGCCTCCGTACTGGCCCACCATAGCGCTACGCACAAGTTGTAGGAATTGGAGGTGCGGCATGAGGATAGAGATGTGGTCGGAGATCACCTGTCCCTGGTGCGGCCTGGGCAGTCACCGGCTGGACCGGGCCGTGGAACGGTTCGGGCACGGCGAGGAGGTGGAGGTGATCCACCGCTCGTTCCCGCTGAGTGACAGCTTCCCCAGCAGCGGCACCGTCAGCGTGCGCGATGCCGCGCGGCAGAAGCACGGCCTGAGCGGCGCCCCTTTCGAGGCGACGACCCGAAGGATCGAGGCGATGGCCGCGCGGGAAGGACTGAGCCCCTACCGCGTGCTGGACAACCAGGTCGGCGACACCCGGCTCGCCCACGAGTTCCTCGCCCACGCCTCGGCCGAGGGCAGGAACCGCGCCGCGTGGGATGCGATCTTCCGGGCGTACTTCGGTCAGGCCCGGCCCGTCTTCGGCCTCGGCGACCTGCTCGACCTGGCCGACGAGCTCGGCCTGGAACGCGGGAAGACCAGCCGCGCGTTGAGCGAGGGCCGGTACCGGCAGCGGGTGCAGGACGAGGCACAACGGGCGCAGCGTCTGGGGGCCACCGGCGCGCCGTTCATCGTCATCGACGGCCGCTACGCCGTCCTCGGAGCGCAGGACACCGACACCCTGCTGCGTGTGCTGCGTGAGGTCTGGGACGAGACCCGCCCGTCCGTCCGGATCGCGGAGGACGACGGGGCGATCTGCGGCCCGGACGGCTGCGCGGTCCCCGCCGACCACCCCGCCCACGCCTGACCCCCACCCCTGCCGGCCACTTCCCTGTGCCTCGCGGTCCCCGCCACGGGAACTGCGCACCGGCCACGGTCGCACCCAGCGCATGTCACCGCTTGCCGGGCCCGGCACTGCTTCGGCTTCCACGCATTCGGACCTCTCACGGCCCAACCGCCGCACAGGTCACCGCCCTTCGTACGAACAGGAGCACCATCCCCATGCCCGTCATCGCCATCATCGGGGCCGGTCCCGGCCTCGGCCTGTCCATCGCCCGGCGCTTCGGCGCCGCAGGCTTCACGGTCGCGCTGATCTCCCGGACCCAGGAGAAACTCGACGCACTCGCCGCCCGACTCGCCGAGGAAGGCATCGAGGCGGCGGGCTTCACCGCCGATGTGACCCGTCCGGACACGCTGCGGAACGCCCTCGCCACGGCTGCCGAGCACTTCGGCTCCGTCGACGTACTGGAGTACTCCCCCGCCGACATCGCGCTCACCGGAGCAGCCGTCACCGACGCGAAGTCCGCGGACCTCCAGAAGCAGATCGACTACTACCTGCACGGAGCCGTGGCGGCCGTCCAACAGGTGCTGCCCGGCATGCGGGAGCGCGGCAGCGGCACTCTCCTGTTCTCCACCGGTGCCTCCTCCGTGCACCCGGTGGGCGGCAGCTTCGGCAGCATCGGCGTGGCCGCAGCCGCCCTGCGCAACTACGCCATGGCCCTGAACATCGATCTCGCCGGACAGAACATCCACGCCGCGCACATCGCGATCGGGGTCTTCATCGGCACCGGCCCGGGCACCGAGCCCGCCACCATCGCCGAGCACTACTGGGACGCACACACCAAGCGCGACCGGCCGGAGATCGTCCACAGCGCCCCCGGAGGCGAGCGGTGAGCCGCCCCGACCGGAAACCCGCCACGGACAGCACCAGGCCGCCCTCCATGAAGTTCTTCCGCGCGGCGAACAAGGTCGTCCGTCCGCTGCTCGCCTCCCGCTTCCACAGACCACTCAGCGGACGGCTGATGCTGCTGACGTACAACGGCCGCAGGACCGGTCGCGAATACACCGTCCCCATCGGCTATTCCGACTGGGACCCCGGCACGGTACTGGCCATGTCCTCCCAGCTCAGCTGGATCCCCAGCATGCGCGGCGACCCCACCGTCACCCTGAGGATCCGGGGTCGGGACCACCAGGCCGTCCCCACAGTCATCGAGGACGAGCAAGGCATCACCGACACGCTGCGGGAGTTCGCCCGGCGCAACGGCCCCAAGGCCGCCAAAGGACTGATGCTCGGGTTCCCCGGTGACCGGCAACCCACCGAGGAGGAACTGCACACCGCCGCGGGCAAGGCCCGGCTCGTCCGCTTCCATCTGACCTCCTGACCCCTCACGCCCGGAGTTCCGCGGGCCCAGCACAGAGCGGCTGTGGCCCTGGTCCTCCGAACCGTGGCAGCAGTGAGCCGGTGTATCACCAGGCCAGGGCGTCGGCCATGGTCGACTGCCAGTACGACACTCGGATCGAGTCGTCGACATGCACGCCCTTCGCGGGGAGTGACGGGTGGGCGGCGGCGCTCGCGCTCTTGTCGAAGTGGACCGCGAGGGACTTGGCCGTGTAGCCGCCCGAGCCACTGCCGTCGGCGGCCGAGAGAAGGACGCTCGCATAGCCCGACTCGCCAGGGGCCAGCGTGACCACCGCCTGCGGCTTGGAGTCCTCGAAGGCCGGCGGGACGGACTGGGCCTCGCCGAATCGGACCGCCGGATAGCCGGTGAGGTTGCAGTTCTTCGAGCCGGTGTTGGTGACGGTGAGGAGGAGGTGGTTCAGGGGGCGGGAGACCTCCGTGGCGGTCGTCCGGGTGGAGGTGGGGGAGCAGGGGGTCCTGGTGGGCTCCGAGTCCTTGGAGCCCGTGGAGCCCGACGAGCCCGTGGAACCAGACGAGTTCGTGGAACCCGACGAGCCCGTGGAACCCGTTGTGCCGCTCGAACCGGCCGCGCCGCCGGTCGAGCCTTCGGAGGTCAAGCCCGCCGAGTCGCTCTGCCCCGTCCCGGTGGAGGTTCCCCCGCTCGCCTTGGGCGAGGGCGTGGTGGAGGCCGTGGGCGTCGATCCTGCCGATGCCCCCTCGTCCTGGACGCCCTCTCCGCTGTTGCATGCCGTCAGCGTCAGTGTGGCGGCCGTGAGCGCGGCGGCGACGAGCATGCGGGTGCGGTGGGTGCGTGTGGACATGTGATCCCCCTTGTGCGGTACGGGTGTTGGCATGGCCGCTCGACCGGATGCCGGAAACGGCGTGTCGGGAGCGGCGTGCTTGGATGGCCCAAGCTTGTGCGGTGCTCCGTCCCGGCCGCCACAACTGCCGGGGTATCCGGGACGCTGGAACGCTTGCGATGGCTCTGACCTGGCGGAACGACCTCCCCCTGGAATGGGGGTCCGGGACGTGGGGAGAGGGAGGAACGGTGGCGGGGGACGAGTTCTCGGAGCTGTTGGGCCGGTTGAAGGAGCGGTCCGGGCTCAGTTACGGGGTGCTCGGGAAGCGGCTGCACACGAGTGCGTCCACGCTTCACCGGTACGTCAACGGGGATGCCGTACCGACGGACTACGCGCCCGTGGAACGGTTCGCGCGGGTGTGCAAGGCGACGCCCGAGGAACTGGTGGAGCTGCATCGGCGGTGGGTGCTCGCGGATGCCCGGCGGAGGCAGAAGTCCGGCGGAGCCGCCGCGGAGGAAAAACGGCAGGCGCGTACGGCGGAGGAGGCGGCGGGGTCCGAAGCGGAGGCCGGGGCCGGGGCCGCCGGGTCCGAAACGGCCGGGTCCGAAACGGTGGCCGAGGCCGTTCCCGAGGTCGAGCGGCGGCCTCTGACGGAGGCTCCCGTGGCGCGGCGGCGGCGTACCGTCGTCCTCGCCGGGGCCGCCGTGGCCGCCGCCCTCGTGTCGGTCGCGCTCGTGGTGAATCTTGTGCCCGGCGGGAGCGAAGGCCGTGACGACCAGGGTGGGAAGGGGCCCGTCGGGGCCGCCTCCCCGTCCGTCGACGAACGTCCCCGCGGCTCCAAGCCGTCCGACACGAAGGGCAGTTCGGCCTCGCCGTCCGCCTCGCGCAGCAGCAGTCCTGCGGTTTCCCCGTCGGCCTCCGCTTCCCGGAGCGGTGGGGCCGGGGCAGCCCAGGACGGCGGTTCCGAGAACGGGGCCACCGCACCCAATGTCGCCGTCAATCCGTACAAGTGGGAGGACCCGTGCAGCCAGCACTACCTGGTCGACCGGCAGCCCGAGCAGGTGCCTCCGCCGCCGAGTGAGCCGGACGCGCGCGGGTGGGTCACCGCGCTCGGCGGGGTCGCCGGCGGACAGCAGATGCTCGCGCTGACCGTGCAGGGCACCGGGAAGGCCACCGTCGTCCTGGAGGAACTGCATGTGCGGGTGGTGGAGAAGAGCGCGCCGCTCGCCTGGAACGACTTCGAGATGGGCGTCGGGTGCGGTGGCGGCGTGGAGACGACGTCATTCGGGGTGGACCTCGATGCCGGGCGGCCCGCCCTCTCCCCCAAGGCCGGTCAGCGGGACTTCCCGTACAAGGTGAGTGAGTCCGATCCCGAGGTCTTCTACCTCTTCGCGGACGCGCGGGCGCACAACGTGAGCTGGTACCTGGAGCTGGACTGGTCCAGCGGTGACCAGCGGGGCACCGTACGCGTCGACGACAACGGCAAGCCCTTCCGGACGAGCGGGAACGTGGGACGGCCCGCGTACAACTACCCGCTCGGTTCCTCCGAGTGGGGACGGAACGAGTACACCCCCGACATTCCCGGCTGAGCGCCCGGCAGGCACGGGGGACTGAGCGCGAGTTCGGTCCTCGTCACCCGCTCCCTGTGAAACCCCCGGGTCATCGGCCCGGGGGTTTTGTCTCTGTCGGCGGCCGGAGGAGATGCGCGCCGGGGGCCGCACCCTTCTCGCCGACGCAGAGCAGTCCATCCCCCCTTCGCCCCGGTCTCGTTCGGGCAGTGCCAGCCGACAACCTGGTGCAGCAGCGATTCAGATCAGTTCGGGTTGGGGTTGAGGTTCCGGTTGCCGGGCCGGGGCGGGGCTCTGCTCCCACAGGGCGGTGGTCCGTACGTAGCCGTAGATCACTGAGGTCATCGCCAGGATGAGAAGCGGTCCGGACACCCAGGGATGCTTGGCCATCTCCAACGGCAGATGGCGGTAGGACACCAGGAGCGCAGCGAAGACCGTTGCGCCGTAAGCGACCAGTTGGATGCCGGAACGATCCCAGCCGCGGTCGTGTGAGCGCAGAGCTGCCTCGATCGTGAGCGTGAAGACCACGCCGGCTATGAGATCCGCGCCGTAGTGGTAGCCGAATCCCAGCGTTGCGGTGAGCGTGGCGATCAGCCAGAACGTGCCTGCGTAGCGCAGAATCCGTGGGCCCTTGCGGGAATGGATGAAGATCGCGGTTGCCCACGCCGTGTGCAGACTGGGCATGCAGTTCCTCGGGGTGATCTCGTCGAACGGCATGTGGTGCGGCGCATTGACCGGCGGCGGCGTCTGCGGCCACAGGTTGGCCACCGCCCAGCGCGCGCTGGAAGGAATGTCCTCCGCCCACAGGCTGACCGACGCCCAGTGATCGGTGCCGGTGCCGTAGGCGAAGACCGGTCCGACCACCGGGTAGATCATGTAGAAGGCCGGCCCGAGGAGGCCTATCACCAGAAAGGTGCGCACCAGGTGGTGACGCGGGAAGCGGCGCTCGACCGCCACGTTACGCAGTTGGTAGAGCGCGGCTATGACCGCGGCCACCGCGAGCTGGCCGTAGACGGTGTCGAGAAAATTGAAGCCGATGGGGCCGGTGGCCGTGACGATCCGGCCCACCAGCCACGACGGGTTGCCCAGCGCGTGATCGGCGGTGGCCACGTACTGGTCGAGCACCGCCGGGCGGGTCTTCGAGGTGATGAGCAGCCAGGTGTCGCCCGTCTTGCGGCCGGCCACCAGCAGCAGGCCCAGCCCGACGCCCTTCAGCAGCAGGACACGTTCCCGTCCGGTGCGGCGAGTGACAGCGATGACCGCACAGCCGAGCATCACCCACAACGCGCCGTTGCCGAAGGGGTGGCCGTCGGTCACCTTGGAGCCGATCGCCCACCGGACCGCCAGGAACGCGACATCGACGCCGATCGCCGCAGCCACCGCGATGAATCGTTCCCGCCAGGTGAGTACCACCATCATCAACGCCATAGCGGCGTACAACAGACCGCCCGACTTGGGGGCGAATATCACCTCGCGCACCTGGTTGGTGATCGGCCCTGGCAGGCCGTAGCGACGCGCGGCGAATTCCAGCGCAATGAGGAATCCGAGGGCCACGACACCCGCTACGGCCCAGAGTCTCGCCCGTGGTCGGCGCCACACGGAGAACACGGTTCTTCGGTTTGTCCGTGGAAAGTCCTGCGGTGGTATGTATCTCAATTTTTGACTGCTTTGCTCGATGTTGGTTGTGGCAGGGCTGGTTCGTTCGTCATCGCTAGACGGAAAGGTCACGGTCCGGGTTCCGTCGGCGTGTCCGCACAGCCCGCTCTGCCGGGTGACAGCCCGACTGGTGCTGTTCTTCGCCCTGTTGGTCGCCCATGGGCCACCGAGGCAGCCGTCACGTCAGTTCATCGCGACCAGACATGCGGGCATCGTCGCGGGCTGCGTCCGTGAAAACCCGCCTCGCAACAGCGGTGACGTCAGGGGTTCGTTCGGCAGACGTACGAAGATCGCTACGGGCCGGCAGAGGCAGGGAGTGCAGGCCTTATCTATAGGGGGGAATACAAGGCCGTCCTATAAGGAGCATCGGCCTCGTGGCGCCCACTGCCGGGGCAGGACCGGTCGAGGTGTGCGCATGTGCGATGCGGTCGCTTCGCCCGCGAATCCGATGAGTCTCCCCACGCCTCGAGACACCTCACGCCCCCTTGATCCGCCCCTGCACGCCACCCGTGCCCCTGGTGTGCCCTTCAGGGCGGACAACCACAGTCAACAGCGGTGCCACCAGGCCTCTCGGCGAGCGAAGCACAGCGAATCTACGCAGGTCAATAGCCATGTGGGCGCGCAAGCGCCGCACCCCCTTGCCGCCACCACCCCGCTGATAAGATCCGGCCACTTGTGCGAGGGCACGGGCCCTCGCAGGGGAGGGAACCTCACGTGGGCAGACACGCCCTGAGACGGGGCGGGCTGGCCGCCGCCGTCTCTTCGCTCACGGTCGCCGTCGCGGCCGCGTCCGTCGTCGTCCTGTCGGAGGGCGGCGGCTCCGCGGAAGCGGCCGAAGCCGACACCACCGCGATCACGCTGGTCGACCCCAGCTCCACCACACCGCGCACCGACCGTCCGTACGTCGACGGCGACAGCGGCTTCCTGCACTGGCAGACCGGCCGCACCGGGCTGCTGTGGACCGACCACGCCACCGGCAGGACGGTGACGGTCGAGAACGCCGACGGTGTCTACACCCCGGTCTCGAACTGCAAGTACATCGGCTGGGACTGCTACACCGCCTGGTACGGCACGGACAGCGACCTGGTCGCTCTGCCGACCTCCACGTCCGACGAGTTCGCCACCCTGTGGGACCCGGCCACGGCCACCTCCAGGAAGGTGACCTGGAACAGCACCCACGGCGACTACGCGGCACTGGTCGGGAACACGATCGTCACCACCTATTCCCTGATCGACAAGGTCGACGGCGCGTGGCGCGTCCGCAGGGTGACCGGGGACACGGCGAGCACACACGCCGGCGACGTCCTCGCGGCGGACTCCTCCGGTGTGTTCGTGGAGAACAGCACCTTCGGCTCGCTCCACTACATCGACATCGCGTCGGCCGTGAGCACCGAGGCCTTCACGGGTGCCGACAACAGCCCGAGGTACGTGATGAGCGCGGACCGCATCGGCTGGTACGACGACGGCCTCGCCGAGCTGCACCTGAAGTCCCGCACCGACCTCACCGCCGCCGAGCAGGTCGTCACCCTGCCCTCGCACCCGGGCACGCTCGACGGCCCCCCGGTCCTGATCGGCGACTGGCTGCTGCTACCGCTGTCCTCCAGCTCTCTGGGCTCGAAGCTGCTCGCGGTCGACGTCAACGACCCGTCCGTGCAGCAGACCCTGCTGACGAGCGCCGGCGAGTACACCCTGGCGGCCGGTGACGGCACCGCGCTGGTCACCGGCGGCACCGGCGCCACCGACTGGTGGGTGCAGCGGGTGAGCCAGGCCGAGGACGGCACGCTGAAGCTGGAGAAGGTGTACCAGTCCCCGGCGGTGGAGAACGCCAAGACGGGCCTCGCGCTCAGCCGTGGCCGCCTGCGCGTCGCCGAAGCCGGCACCACCACGACCTCCCTGCGCACCCTCACCACGAACGGTTCAACCGAGCTGAGCGCGTCCGACGCCACCGACAGCGGCTCGGTGTACTCCCCCGTCTGCCCGTACGAGGGCACCACCTGCTCGACGATGTGGGGGAACCTCGACGGCCAGGACGCCTACCTCACCAAGTCCAACGACGGCACCGAGCAGTACTGGGACCGGATCGTCGCCATCGGCGGCCACGAGCTGGAGTTCGGCACCCAGGGCGGCACGATCGTCGACGCCGGCGACGACTACGCCGTCTACAACTCGGGCGGTACGACACCGGCGCAGTACGTCGGCGAGTTCGGCCAGGGCCAGAAGCTGAAGCGGTCCGTGCGCGCCGCGGCCCTGAACGGCTCCACCCTCTGGAGCGCCACCACCACCGCCGGCACGCTCACCTCGTACAGCATCCCGCTGGCGAAGACGCTCGCCACGGTGACCGTCCCGGGCCTGGGCTGCGTGCCGAGCGAGCTCCAGGCGGCGGGCCGCTGGGTGTACTGGGCGTGCGGGACGGACTCGGCGGGCGTGTACGACACCAAGGCCGGTACGTCGACCGCGGTCACCCCCGGTGATGTGCTGCTCGGCGACGGCTTCACCGTCCGCCACGACCACGGCGCGGGCACGCTGGTGCTCACCGACGCGACCGCCGGCACCACCCGGGTGATCGCCTCCGGCCTGCCTGACAAGGGCCTGACCGCGGACCGCCGTTACCGCTGGACGGTCGACGAGTACACCGGTCTGGTCGCCTGGTTCGACGACTACGAGCGCACCCGGGTCACCACCACCGGCATCACGCCGTCCGCGGTGACGGCCTTCAAGTCGTCGGCCACGAGCTATGCGGACCCGGCGACCCTCTTCCAGGGCAACTGGGTGCTGTCCCGCCCGGTCACCTCCTGGTCGCTCACCTTCACCTCCGTCCAGAGCGGCGCGACCGGCAAGGCCACCCGCACCTTCACCGGCGGCGCCACCCCGGAACGGGTGGGCGTGAGCTGGAACGGCAAGACGGCGAGCGGGACCTACTTCCCCAACGGCGCGTTCAAGTGGACCCTCAAAGCCACGGGCCTGGGCACCACCACCCCGGTCACGGTGACGTCCGGCGACGGCTTCCTGACCCGTGGCTCCGCCGTCCGTCACGACCACGTCAGCCCCGACGGCGTCGACGGCCGCGGCGACCTCCTCACCCTCAACTCCTCCGGCGGCCTGACCTTCCACAGCGGCACCGGCACGGGCAAGTTCGGCGACAAGTACACGGGCAGCGGCTGGGCGACGACGATCAAGGCCGTCCCCTTCGGCGACCTGAGCGGCGACCGCTGCAACGACGTGCTGGTCCGCTACAGCTCCGGCGCACTGCGGCTGTACAAGCCGGGCTGCGGGTCGGCGGTCAAGCCGTCGACGTCGTACACGACCCTCGCGACCAGCGGCTGGACGCAGTACGACGCCCTGACGTCGCCCGGCGACGTGAGCGGCGACGGCCGCCCGGACCTGATCGCGAGGAACTCGTCCACCGGAGCGGTCTACCTCTACAAGGGCACCAGCACGGGCAAGCTCTCCGCCCGCGTGAAGCTCTACGACAACTGGAAGGGCTACAAGAAGATCGTGGGCGTCGGTGACATCACCGGCGACGGCAAGGCGGACCTGCTGGCCCAGGACACGTCCAACAACCTCTACCGCTACAACGGCAAGGGCGACGGCACGTTCGCGGCCCGCGTCAAGGTGCTGTCCGACTGGGGCGGCTCGTACAACGTGGTCGTCGGCGTCGGCGACATCACCGACGACGGCAAGGCGGACCTCGTCTCCCGCGACACCAGCGGCAACGTGTGGCGCAACAGCGGGGACGGTAAGGGCTCGTTCGGTCCGCGGGCGCAGATCGCGAGCGGCTGGAGCGGATACAGGTTCCTCTCGTAGGCGGTGAGTCGACCCTCCGAAGGCGCCCGGTGACTTGATGTCACCGGGCGCCTTCACGCTTCCCGCGTGATGCCGGCGCGCTGCGCGAGGCGCTTCACCCGCTCGGCGCGTGCGCAGGCATCGCCGCCGTCGCCGCGCATCATCCGCAGGAGCGGTGCGCCCCGGTGTCGTGGGCCCACCAGCAGTCGGCCGCGGACGCGCTCTCCTCACCACGTACGCTTAGGCAATCCTTAGCTGAGTGGTAGTGGATCCGGGAAGGGCGCATGTCAGGAGTCGCGAGCCGACGTGTCGGCTGGATGGCCGTCGCCCTTCTTCTCCTGCTGCTGGCCGTGGTGCTGAGCCTCGCGGTCGGCAGCCGCGCGATCGCCCCCACGGCGGTCTGGGACGCGCTGCTGTACGGCGGCACGAGCGACGACGCCCAGGTCGTACGGGCACTGCGGGTGCCGCGGACGGTCGTCGGTGTGCTGGTCGGGATCGCCCTCGGCGTTGCCGGAACGGTTCTGCAGGGCATCACCCGCAATCCCATCGCCGAGCCCGGCATCCTCGGCATCAGCCAGGGCGCCTCGCTCGGCGTCGTCTGTGCCATCACCTTCTTCGGGGTGCACACGCTGAACGGATACGTCTGGTACGCCTTCGCGGGCGCGGCCGTCGCCGCGGTGTGCATCTACGTCGTCGCCAGCAGCGGACGCGGGGGCGCCTCGCCGGTCAAGCTCGCGCTCGCGGGCGCCGCGATGAACGCCTTCCTCGCCTCCGTCGTCACCGGCATCCTCACCACCGACGCCCGTGCCCTGGACGAGTTCCGGTTCTGGGACGTCGGCTCGATCGCCGGCCGGGACGCCTCGATCGTCGGGCAGACCTGGCCCTTCCTCGTCGCGGGGCTGCTGCTGGTGCTGGCCATGGCCCGCGGGCTGGACGCGCTCGCGCTCGGCGAGGACATCGCGCGGGGGCTGGGCCGCAACGTGGCGCTGCTGCGCGCGACCGGCGCCCTCGGCGCGACCGTGCTCACCGGCGTAGCGGTGGCCGCCGCGGGCCCGATCGCCTTCACCGGCCTCGCCGTGCCGCACATCGCCCGGGCGCTCGTCGGCCCCGGGCACCGCTGGCTGTTGCCCATGGCCGCCGTGCTGGGGCCGGTGATGCTGCTCCTCGCGGACGTCCTCGGGCGGGTCGTCGTACGGCCCTCGGAGGTGCCGGTGGCCGTGATGACCGCGTTGGCCGGGGTGCCGTTCCTGGTCGTGCTGGTACGGCGGAGGAAGCTGGTGACGGCATGACCCAGGACACTCTCCGACCTGCGGGGCACACCGTCCTGCGCGCCAGGAAGAGCAGCTTCCTGCTCCACCGCAGGAGCCTCCTCGTCGCCGCCGTCCTCACCGCGCTGCTCGCGGCCACCGTCGTCGCGTCCCTGTGCGTCGGAGAGTCGTTCGTCGCGCCGGGCGAGGTCGTCCGCGTGCTGCTGGGCCTGCCCAGCCCCGACCAGCTGGTCGTCGGCACGCTGAGGCTGCCGCGGCTGGTGACCGGGCTGCTGGTGGGCGCCGCGTTCGGGGTCTCCGGCGCGCTGGTCCAGAGCGTCGTCCGCAATCCGCTGGCCAGCCCCGACGTCATCGGTGTGACGCACGGGGCGGGCGCGGCGACGGTCGCGGCGATGACGTTCGGCGTCACCTCGTACGCCGTGCTCCCCTACGTCTCCGTCGCCGGCGGTCTCACGGCGGCACTGCTCGTCTATCTGCTCGCCTGGCGGCGCGGACTGCATGCCGGCCGGTTCGTGCTCGTCGGCATCGGCATCTCGGTGGCCCTCGGCTCCCTGACCCGGCTGTTCGTGACCAAGGGCGACTACCTGGTCGCCCAGCAGGCCAAGGTCTGGCTCACCGGCTCCCTCAACGGCCGTGGCTACGACCAGGCCGCACCGCTGGCGACCGTACTGCTGCTGCTCGTACCGTTCCTGCTGTGGGCGGCCCGGGTCCAGCGTGGCACGGGCCTCGACGACGACACCGCCACCGCCCTCGGCACCCGGCTCGACCGGGACCGGCTCGGACTCGGCGCGCTCGGTGTGGTGCTGGCGTCCGTGGCCACCGCCGCCGCCGGACCGGTGGACTTCGTGGCGCTGCTCGCCCCGCAGATCGCCCGCCGGCTCACCCGCACCCCGCACATCCCGCTGCTGTGCTCGGCGCTCATGGGTGCGCTGATCGTGACCGTCGCCGACCTGCTGGCCCGCAGCCTCTTCTCCCCGACCGAGCTGCCGGTCGGCGTGTTCACCGCCCTGGTGGGCGCCCCGTATCTGATGTGGCTGATCGTCAGCTCCCGTAGCAGCCGTTCCGGAGGAACCGCGTGACCGGCAACCGTCTCACCGCCCAAGGGCTCACCCTCGCCTACGAGGACCGTACGGTCGTGGACGGCCTGGACCTTCAGGTCCCGGACGGGAAGGTCACCGTCATCGTCGGGCCCAACGCCTGCGGAAAGTCCACCCTGCTGCGCGCCCTGGGCCGACTGCTCAAGCCGCAGCGCGGCGCGGTGCTGCTCGACGGTACCGAGCTGTCCCGCATCCCGACCCGACAGATCGCCCGGGCCGTCGGCCTGCTGCCGCAGACGCCCGTGCCGCCGGAGGGCATCACCGTCGCCGACCTGGTCTCGCGCGGCCGGCAGCCGCACCAGAAGTGGTGGCAGCAGTGGTCGGAGGCGGACGAGACGGCCGTCGCCGAAGCGATGAAGCGCACCGGGACCGCCGAGCTCGCCGAACGGCCGGTCGACGAGCTGTCGGGCGGTCAGCGGCAGCGCGTGTGGATCGCGATGGCCCTCGCCCAGGACACCGACGTCCTGCTGCTCGACGAGCCGACGACCTATCTCGACATCGCCCACCAGGTGGAAGTCCTGGACCTGGTACGGCAGTTGAACCAGGAGCGGGGCCGGACCGTGGTCGCCGTGCTGCACGACCTGAACCAGGCGGCCCGCTACGCCGACCACATCGTCGCCATGAAGGCGGGCCGGATCGTGGCACAGGGCGCACCGGCCGACGTCGTCACCGCCCAGCTGGTCGAGGAGGTCTTCGGACTCGCGTCGGTCGTCGTACCGGATCCGGTGACGGGCGATCCGCTGGTGGTGCCGGGACCGCCGCGTTCGACGCACACGGCCGTGCCCGAGCAGGCCGTACCGGGAACGTGACCGGAGCCACACACTCCGGATGCTCCGGACGCACAGACTTCTCATAAAGTAAGGCTCGCCTAAGTTTCATTCGTACGACGGGAGCGTTCCCATGTCTGCCAGCCGCCGCGGTACCGCCGCCGCAGCCCTCGCCCTCGCCGCCGCACTCTCGCTGACGGCCTGCGGCGGTTCCTCCGGAAGCGGCGAGGAGACGTCCGCGGGCGCCTCCGCCGGAGCCGGCGACAAGAAGGCGGTCGCCCAGGGCGGCGAGGACTTCTCGAAGGCGGCGGAGCAGACCGCGGCGATGGGCACCGACGCCAAGGCGGGCGAGTGGCCGCGGACCGTCGAGCACGCCATGGGCGAGACCGAGATCAAGGCCCAGCCCAAGCGCGTCGTCGTCCTGGACGTCGGCGAGCTCGACAACGTGGTGTCGCTCGGCATCAAGCCGGTCGGCCTCGCCCCCACCGAGGGCTCCCCCGAGCTGCCGTCGTACCTGAAGAAGGACGCGGGCAGCCCGGAGAACGTCGGCACGATCAACAACCTCAACCTCGAGGCCATCGCCGCGCTCAAGCCCGACCTGATCCTCGGCAGCCAGCTGCGCGCCGCCGACAAGTACGACGAGCTGTCGCAGATCGCGCCGACCGTCTTCTCCCTGCGGCCGGGCTTCACGTGGAAGGAGAACTACCTCCTCAACGCGGCCGCCCTGGACAAGACCGCCGAGGCCAAGGCGCAGCTCGCCGAATACGACGAGAAGGTGGCGGCGCTGAAGGCGAAGCTGGGCGCCGACAAGCCGATCGTCTCGATGGTCCGTTACCTGCCCGACGGCGTGATCCGCCTCTACGCGAACGCCTCGTTCATCGGCACGATCCTCAAGGACCTCGAGATCCCCCGCCCGAAGAACCAGGACATCGAGGACCTCGCCGCCGAGATCAGCGCCGAGAACATCGACCAGGCCGACGCCGACTACATCTTCACCGGCGTCTACGGCGACCCGAAGGCCACGGACAAGTCCAAGGCGCAGGGCAACCCGCTGTGGAAGAACCTCGACGCCGTCAAGGCCGGGCACGCGTACGACGTCCCGGACGAGACCTGGTACCTCGGCCTCGGCGTGATGGCCGCCGACGAGGTTCTCGCCGACCTGGAGGAGCACCTCACCCGGTAGGCACGGGGGCGTACGGCAGCCGGCATCCGGCTGCCGTACGCCGCGGCCGTGGGTGTGGGAACACCTACAGCTCCGCCTCACGGCCGGGCTCTCCGAGGCTTGCCGCGTATCGGTTGGCGTCGATGCAACGCTGGGCCTGCTTCCTGAGCAGGGCGTACCAGGGGCAAACGAGCAACCCTCCCAGCGCGCCCCCGACCAGCGCGCCACCCAACCGGTAGTTGAACCAGCCGGCTGCTCCGCCGATCAGAGCCAGACACAGCCCCAGCAGAGAAAGCACGGCGAATCCGAGCCCGAACCATCGCGTGGTGCTGCCGGGGCGGATCGAGCTGTCCATCCATGCGTGGTAACGCTCTGCGCGCTGCACGGCCGGCGCCGCCAGCCGTGGATCCGAGACCGCACGGCCGCGCAAGGTGGCACGATACAGCTCCCACCGGTCCCGCCAGGGCAAGGCCTTCGCGGTCCGGCACCACTCGGTCCACCCGCTCTCGATTTTCCTCTGCTGGTCGATGAGCACCCAGAGAACGAAAAATGCGGCCAGAAGGGCGAGTGTGACATAAAGGAGAGCTGTCGCCGACGAATCAGACATGGGATTTTCTCACCTCGTGAAATCGGAAATCCTCAGCTCAGGGTGCCTGGCACCGGCAAGAGGAGCTCGTCCCGAATATTCGTTTCTTGACGGCAAGGCCCCCACGCGGTACAAGGCCTTCCTTTCGGGGAGATCGGGGACTTCGCGGTCCAGGGTGGCGAGGAAGACCGATGGGCGGCCCAAAAGGACTGACAGATCGTTACCGGGGTGGTTACGATGCTGCAGATGAAGAACCTCTCCTCGTACGGATTGGGGGAATCGTTCGCGCAAGGTGAGTGCTGATGGCACATCACTTCGCGAACGTGGTTCCGTCCCGCTTGTTGATGTGGCAGCGCGTGCGTGAGTACGCCGTGCCACCGTCCATGATCGAGACTGCGACCGCCCGGCGTGCGGTCGGCGACTGGGCGGGGGCCTGCGCCGCCGCCCGGATCGACGTCGATCTCGATCTGCGCGCCGTGCGCGACCGCCATGGCACCGATCTCGTCACCCGCCTCCGTGCAGATCTGCGTCTGCTGGCGCCGGATCTGCTCCGCTGGCACATGCCCAGGATCGCCCCCGACGGGCGGCTCCGGCCCGGCCTGACCATCTCCCTGGCCCGTTACCGGCGTTCCGGCGCCACGCCGCTGCACTTGGTGGTGCGGACACCGCCGGCCCGGGCGGACGCCGGACAGCGGATGTCCCTGGCCCTGTGGGAGGGGTCCGGGAACGGTGCCTCCGGGCATCATCCGCATCCGCACCCGCATCCCGACCGGCGTTTCCGGCTCGACCTGCACCGGCATCTCTGGGACTCCGGGCGGAGCGGCGAACTGGCGCGGCGGTGCGGTGCGGGCGGGGTACCGCCCGTGGTGCCGCCCGACCGGATCCACCTACCCGGTCGATCAGTCCCGCCGGATCGTCCCGATCGGCCTGCCCTCCACGATTCCGCGTGGGCGGTGGCACGTTGGGCCGCCGAGGCGGAGTTGCTGTTGCGGGCCGAGGGGCGCCCCCGCGGGGCCTTCACCGTGCGGCTCGGTGCGCGCAGCCGCGCCGTGTTCGCACTCGTCGCCCCCGACGACAGCCATGCCCCGGCGTTCCGGCCGCTGCGGGAGGCGCTGCCGCCGCAGGAGGTCGCGGCGCTTCCGGTGCTGCCGGAGGCGGCGGCCCGGGTCCTTCCGGATCTGGAGCTGCTGCAGGCCGGGCTGATCACGGCCGAGCGGCTGCATCCGCTCGTCGGCGCAGCACTGGCGGCGTCCGGCACGGGGGCGGCGTCCGGCTCGGCACCGGTGGCCGGCCCCGCCCCCGCGCCCGGCGATCCGCACCGGGTGGAGTGCCGGGGCGAGGTCCACCGGATCGCGCTGCGGGACGGGGTGCTGACGGCGATCGACCACGACCTGGCCCAACTGCACCGGGAGGAACTGCTGGTGGCGCTCGGCGGGCCGGCGCTGCCGTGCCTGCGGGCGATCGACGCGGTGCACCGCAACCCGGAGGCACTTCCTGCGGTCCGGGAGCGGCTTGCCCACGGTGACGTCGCCGGGGCGCTGGACGTGGTCGAGGGACTGCTCGGTCCCGGTGCGGTCCTGCGCGACGGGCCGCTCCGGGAGGCACTGGAGTCGGCTGCGGCCCGCCGTATCGACCACGGGCTCTTCCGCTCCGGGCTGGTCGCCGTGCACCCCGGTGCCGGTGCGGTCGGAGGCGGGGACGCCTCGGGCGTCGGGCACGCGGAGGCGTGGCACCGTCCCCGGCTCGACCGTCGTACGCCTCCCGCAATGCGCCGTAAGCGGAGCAGCCGGGCCCGGCCCCGCACCGGGCTGACCTGCTGACCGGCTGCCCCGCCGAAGTCCCTTTCCCGCGCTGCGCATTCCGCGCCGCACGCCCCCACGACATCCAGGACGGGCCGTCCCGTTCCCTTATCGCACCCCAGGTGATGCCATGACGACCTCCAGTACTCTCCTGCCCGCCCCCACCTCCGCCCCCGGAACCGGCACCCAACTCGCCCTCGCCGAAGACCTCCTGACCCTCCTGCGGACGACCACCACCGAGCCGCGCCCCGACGAGCAGCTCGAAGCGCTCACCCTGGCCGTAGCGGCCGACCTGCCCGTGCTGCTCTGGGGCGAGCCGGGCATCGGCAAGACCGCAGCCCTGACGCAGCTCGCCACCTCCCTCGACCTACCGCTGACGACCGTGATCGCCAGCGTCCACGAACCGTCCGACTTCTCCGGACTGCCCATCGTGGGCGACGACCCGGCGGTGCAGGGGGTGCCGATGGCGCCGCCGCAGTGGGCGGTGGAACTCGTGCGGGCCGGTCGGGGGCTGCTCTTCCTGGACGAACTCTCCACCGCCACCCCGGCCGTCCAGGCCGCACTGCTCCGGGTCGTCCTGGAGCGGAAGGTGGGTGCGCTTCAACTGCCGCCGGGCGTACGGATCGTGGCCGCCGCCAATCCGCGCGCGTCGGCGGCGGACGGGTGGGAGCTGAGCCCGCCGCTGGCCAACCGGTTCGTGCATCTGTACTGGGTGCACGACCGGGAGGTGGTGGTGCGCGGGCTGGGCGGGGTCTGGCCCCGGGCGGAGCTGCCCCGGCTGGTGCCGGAGCGGCTGCCGGAGGCGGTGGCTTTCGCCCGGCGCGCGGTCTGCGGCTTCCTTCAGGCCCGGCCGACGCTGATCCACCGGCTGCCGAGCACCGAGACGCGGCGCGGCGGTGCCTGGCCCTCGCCCCGGAGCTGGGAGGCCGCGTTGACCCTGCTGGCCTTCGGCACGGCGGCCTCCGTCTCCCGGGAGGTGCTGGCGCTGCTGGTGCGGGGCGCGGTGGGGGACGGGCCGGGGCTCGAACTCCTCGCCCATGTGGACCGGATGGACCTGCCGGATCCGGAGTCGCTGCTGGCCGATCCGGCCTCCGCCGAGCTGCCGGTGCGGGGCGATCTGCGTCAGGCGGCGCTGGAGGCGGTGGTGGCCGCCGTCGGGGCGCGGCCGGAGCGGGAGCGGTGGGAGGCGGGCTGGGCGGTGCTGGTCCGGGCGCTGGAGACCGGCGCCCCGGACCTGCTGGTCGCCCCGGCGACGGCGCTGGCCGCGCTGCGGCGCGACGACTGGGAGGTGCCGGAGGCGGTGGAGCGGCTGGCCGGGGTGGTCGGTCTCGCCCGGCGGGCGGACCGGTCGGTGGAGCGGGCCGCGGCGACGGCCGACGCCGGGCGGGCGACGGGGACGCGCCGATGACGGGGGCCGTGCGGCGCCCGGTACCGCGCCCCATGTCTCCGCCCCCGCCGCCGCGCCCGGTGCGGGCCACCGTGCCGAGGCCGCCGACCGGCTCCGGCGGGCCGTACGACCGGCCCGGACTCCCGCTGGACATGGAGAAGTTGCTGGCCGCCCGGCTGCACGCGGTGAAGGTCCGCCCCTACCTTGCCGCCGCGCTCTTCGCACTGCACGTGGTGGAGGACCGGTCGGTACCGACGATGGCGGTGGACGCGCACTGGCGCGCTTACGTCTCCCCCGGCTTCGTGGCGCGCACCCCGGTGGAGGAACTGGCGGGCGTCTGGGTGCACGAGGTCTCCCATCTGCTCCGGGACCACCACGGGCGGGGCGAGCGGTATGCGCGGGAGCACGAGCAGCACGGGCCGGGCGGGCGAAGCGAGAGGGGGGTCCGCTCGGCCGAAGGCTGGGAGAGGCTGCGGCGGAACATCGCCGCCGACTTCGAGATCAACGACGACATCTACGGCGACGGTCTGCCCCTGCCCACGGGGGCCGTGCTGCCGTCCCTGCTGCGGCTGCCCGACGGGCTGCTGATGGAGGAGTACCTGCGGACGGCGTCGATGTCCGGGCTCGCCGCGGACCTGGCCTGGCTGGACTGCGGCAGTGGTGCCGACGGGCAGGAGCGGCCGTGGGAGCTGGGGCCCGACGGGGCACACGGGCTGAGCAGGCAGCAGCGGGACGCGGTCCGCTTCCGGGTCGCCGAGGGGATCAAGGGCCGGCCGGGCGACGCGCCGGAGGGATGGCGCCGGTGGGCGGACGAGGCGTTCCATCCGCCGCAGCCGTGGCGGCAGTTGCTGGGGGCGGCGGTCCGCTCGGCGGCGGGTGCGCCGGGGGTGGGCGAGGACCACAGCTACCGGCGTCCGTCCCGGCGCTCGGCCGGTGTCCCCGGCGTGCTGCTGCCGAGCCTGCGCCGTACGCCGCCCCGGGTCTGCGTCGTGATCGACACCTCCGGGTCGGTGAGCGACGCCGAGCTGGGCAGCGCGCTGCTGGAGGTGGCGGCGATCTCGCGGGCGGTGGGCGGGCGGCGCGATCTGGTCTCGGTGATCTCCTGCGACGCGGCGGCCGGGGTCGCCGTCCCGCTCTGCCGCGCCGAGAACATCGCACTGGTCGGCGGCGGGGGAACGGATCTGCGCTCCGGCTTCGCCCGGGCGCTCCGCTCCCGGCCCCGCCCGGACGTGATCGTCGCCCTGACGGACGGTCAGACGCCGTGGCCCTCCGCGCAGCCGCCCTGCCGCACCGTCGTCGGTCTCTTCCCCCGTCCCGCCCGTGCCGTGGACGAGGAGGACCCCGACTACGTCCCGGACGCCCCGCCGTCCTGGGCGCGTGTCGTCACCATCAGCTGAGAAAGCGCAGTGGTTGCGGGCGCTCCGCCCCGAGAGCGAAGCGGGCGCCCTCGCACCGAGGGCGCCCGTTTTGATGTGCGAGTCAGGCCGGCGTCCTGACCGCCGAGCCCGCGCGGGCCGGCTCCCGCAGTACGCGGCGGCGCCGGATCGGCAGCCCGAACGTCGGGTTGGCGACGCTCCAGGCCGCGCCTTTGCAGACCAGTTCCTTGTAGGTGGCGGCGAGCCGTCCGGTCAGGGCCGCCCGGACGGCGCGGTCGTCGGCGGTGACGTACTGGATCAGGCCTTCCTTGCGGCCCAGCGAGATGCACTGGTTGAAGTAGCGGATCGGCACGTTCGGAAGCTTTCCGCCGGTCAGGCGTGCCGCGACGGCCTCGGCCGCCTGCCACGCGGTGAAGCCGCCCGAGGCGCACGACATCCGCAGCGGCTTGTCGCCGGGGCCCATCGCCATGGCCGCGTCGCCGATGGCGTACACGTCCGGGTGCGAGACCGAGCGCATGGTCCCGTCGACCACGATCTGGCCGGTGCCGGTGACCTCCAGGGTGGTGGCCTGCGCGATCGGGTGGACGGCGAAGCCGGTGGTCCACACGGTGACCGCGGCGGGGATCGTCCTGCCGTCGGCGGTGGTGACGCGGTCGGCCTCGACTGCGGTGACCGCGGCGTGCTCGTGGACGGTGATGCCGAGCTTGGCGAAGACCTTCCGCAGGTGCCGGCTGCCCCTGGGCGAGAGCCAGTCGCCGAGGGCGTCGCGGGCGGCGAGGCTGACGTCGAGGTCCGGGCGGGCCTCGGCGATCTCGGTCGCGGCCTCCAGGCCGGTGAGGCCGCCGCCGACCACGACCACGGGCTGTCCGGCGTCCAGGCGGGCCAGGCGCTCGCGCAGCCGGAGCGCTCCGGGGCGACTGGCGAGCTCATGGGCGTGCTCGGCGGCGCCGGGGACGCCGTGGTCGTTCCAGCCGCTGCCGAGGGCGTACACAAGGGTGTCGTACTCCAGCTCTTCGGCTTCCCCGTCGCCGTTCGCGGCGCGGACGGCGACGGTCCGGCGGTCGGCGTCGACGCCGGTGACCTTCGCGAGTTTCAGTTCGACACCGGTGCCCGCGAACATCTCGCTGAAGGGCCGGGGCTTGAGGGACTGGCCGACCGCAAGCTGGTGCATCCGGACCCGCTCGACGAAGTCGGGCTCGGCGTTGACGAGGGTGATGGCGACGTCTTCGCGGCGCAGTCGCCTGGCGAGGCGCCCGGCGGCGACGGCTCCGGTGTATCCGGCTCCGAGGACGATGATGCGGTGCTGCATGTCCGTGCTCCTGTCTGCTCCTGCGTCAGCGGGTCGCCCCTTGAACCGGGCGGCCCGCCGTTTCCTGACAGGAACGTGGTGTGAAGGAGCTCACATCGGAGTCAGAAGGCGCGGAACAGGGGTTCGCCGTGCTCGGCGGCCGCCCAATGCCTGGTCGCGCGTTCGAGCTTGTCGGGGTTGGCCTGGTTGCGGACCGCGGCGATGCCCTCGGCGGTGACCTCCAGGCACATGACGCCGACGACCCGGCCGTCGAGGACCGCCACGATGGCCGGGTCGCCGTTGGCGGTCGTGGCGTGGACCTCGGGCGAGCCGCCGACCAGGGCGCGCTTGGCCTTGCCGGGCTTGAACAGACCCCGCATGAACTTCGCGACCGCGAGAGCGCCCTCGAACGCCTTGGTGCGGGCCGGGACCTTCCCGCCGCCGTCGCCGATCGAGATGGCGTCCTGGGTGAGCAGCCGCACGAGCGGCTCGGTCTCACCGCTGGTGGCGGCCGCGAGGAACTCGTCGACGACCCGCCGGGCGGCGGCCTCGTCGATCTCGGTGCGGGCCTTGCCGTCCGCGACGTGCTTCTTGGCGCGGTGGAAGATCTGCTGGCTGGCGGCCTCGGTGATGTCGAGCATCCCGGCGATCTCCCGGTGCGGGTAGTCGAAGGCCTCCCGCAGCACGTACACCGCCCGCTCGTTGGGTGAGAGGCGTTCCAGCAGGACGAGAACGGCGTACGAGACCGATTCGCGCTGTTCGGCGGTGTCGGCCGGGCCGAGCATCGGGTCTCCGGCGAGCAGCGGCTCGGGCAGCCACTGGCCCACATAGGTCTCGCGCCGCGCGCGGGCCGAGGTGAGCTGGTTGAGGCACAGGTTGGTGAGAACCTTCGTCAACCAGGCCTCGGGGACCTCGACATGCTCGACGTCGGCGGCCTGCCAGCGCAGGAACGTCTCCTGCACGGCGTCCTCGGCCTCGCTCGCGGAGCCGAGGAGGCGGTAGGCGATGGCCTCCAGGCGGGGCCTGGAGGCCTCGAACCGGTCCACGTCGTTCATGGTCAGGGCCATGGCCCGGATCCTAGCTTTCGCGGCGCGCGAGGGCCGCTGCATGGCCGCCGGAAGGTGCGCATGTTCCTCCGCCGTGCACACGACTCCGGCTCCGCTAGGGCCTGTTGGCAGCAGGCTGGTTGTGATGCGGGGGGTCGATTCGTTCGTAGAGGGTGATGCTGCGGCCGCGTTGGATCGTGGTGGAGCGTTTGGTGAAGTGGTCGTGCAGGATGCGTTGTTTGGCGCGGTCGCGGGCGTTGCGGGCGGGGCGGGGCTCTGCGTCGCCGATGAGGATGATGTGCCGTTCGCGCAGCATTGCCCGGGCTGTGGTGCCGGGGTCTGTTTCGATGCCGTGCAGGGTGGCGGACTCGACGGGGTGCCGGGCGAGCGCGATGTCGCGCAGGCCGTGGAACGCGGCCGGGGTGACCAGGGCGGTGTCGCGTCGGGCCGAGGGAAGGAAGACGACCGCGGCGCCCTGTCCACGCGCTGCGTCCACCCACGTGGCCGCAGCCAGTACGTCGTCGACGCGGCTGTGCGGACTGCGTATGTGCTGTTCCACGGGGAGCAGGGCGAGGAACGCGAGTGCCGTGACGGCGGCGAGCGGAACTCCGGGGTGGGTGGGCAGGCGCGTGGCGAGTGTGGCGGTCGCTGCCCCGAGGAGGAGGGCGAGGCCGATGTGGGCGAACAGGACGTAGCGGCCGACGTAGAGGGGCTGCCAGGTGAGCGAGACGGCGAGGAGCAGCAGCTGCGGGACGGCACACAGCGGGACGGCCACGGCGGCCAGGCTCACTTGCCCGCCGGCAGACTGGTGTGCGCGGCGCAGGAGTGCACAGCCGCCGGCCGCGAGGACGGTGGCTGCGACGGCGTACAGCGTGCCGGGGGTGGTGGGCTGTATCCAGGAGACCTGCCTGGACTGGCCCCGGCTGGCCAGGACGAGGGGCAGGGCGCCGAGTACGGCGGTGCTTGCGGCGAGCAGCCAGCGCACCCGGACGGTGCGGTGGGGCCGGGCGAGGGCGAGCGTGGCGGCATGGGCGGGCAGCACGAGCAGGGAGAACCAGTTGAGCAGCGCGCCGAGCAGGACGACGACGGCGTATGCGCTCCAGGTGCGGGCGCGCGGGCGGTGCATGGCCGCCACCAGCAGCCAGGAGGCGAGCGCGACGGTGGCGGTCACCATCGCGTACGGGCGGCCTTCCTGTGCGTACGTCTGGAAGGTGGGCAGCAGCGCGAAGGCGAGCCCCGCGCCGAGCCCGTTCCACCGGCCCGCGAGCCGGGCGCCGAGATCGGCGGTGAGAGAGGCCGCCACGGCCATGGCGAGGACGGAGGGCAGCCGCAGCGTCAGGAGACTGTCGCCGAAGACCCCGAACACGACGTGCATGAGGGCGTAGTACAGGCCGTGGACGACGTCTGCGTGCCCGAGCAGTTGCCAGATCTCGGGCAGGCTGCGATGGGCGACCTGCCAGGTGGCGGCCTCGTCGCGCCACATGCTGTCCTGGCGGGTGATCCCCCACAGGCCCAGGGCGATCACGAGGCCCGCGGGCACGGCTGCCGTGAGTGCGCGGGTCGGACCGGGCCGTGGGGTGGCCGGCGGCACGGGCGGGCGCGGGACGACGGGTGGCCGGGGCGTGGTGACGGTGGGCGGGTCGAGCAGGGTGCCCGGGTGCCCTGTGGGCGGCGGCATGCCGGATTCCGGCCGTCTCAGGTGGTGGGCAGGGCCGAGCGGCTGACACGTATCTTCGACTGGCCGTGCGGGCGCTGCTCCCAGTCCTCCATGAAGCGTGCGTGCAGGCCGTGTTTGCGGGCCAGGGCCAGGAGGGTCTCGGTGCGGTAGTAGAAGTCCTCGCGCAGCACCTGGTGTTCGGTGCCCTCGGTGCGGTCGAAGGTGAAGTCGAAGAACCCGGTGTCGGTCAGCACACGGCCGACGTGGGCGAGGCATTCCTCGATGACGTGCAGCGGCGAGTGGGAGAAGACGCTGTGCGCGTGGATGACGTCGAAGTGGTCGCTGGGCAGGAAGTCCAGGGTGAGGTCGCCGGTGATGGTCAGGTGCGGCAGCTTGTCCTGGAGGCTGCGCTCGACGAGCGTCTTCTTGGCGGCGATCAGGATGTCGGGCGAGATGTCGATGCCGTAGTAGTTGCCGGTGTCGAGGTGGTCGATGAAGCGCCAGCCGCCGCGCAGGTTGCCGCAGCCGATGTCGAGCATGCGGTGCTCGGGGCGCAGCCCGTGCTCGATGAGGTAGTCGAACTGCATCTGCCCGAGCGCCAGCCAGCGTTCGTGGGTCTGGCTGCCGACCGCGGCCTCCGGGTTGCGGCGGGTGTCCGAGGCCATCACGGCCCGGTAGTAGCCGACGTGGTCGGGGTGCTTCAGGCGCAGCCAGGCGTCCCGGCCGGCCCGGCGGAGGTACGGGGTGACGCGGCCGGGGTGGCGCAGGGCGTAGCCGATCTTGTGGGTGAGGGCGGCGCGGTTGTTGCGGAGTTTCTTCGGTGACTTGGCGTCAGCGGGCATGGTGAAGCGACCTCCGTACAAAGGGACCCGGGTGAGGGGATGAAGGGCGGATGCGTTGGTTCGGCGCGGTCAGATGCGGCGGCGCAGAAGCAGCACGGTGACGGCCGTGAGCAGGAGGGCGAGGCCGCCGAGGACGGCGGTGTCGATCCACTGGAAGGTCCAGTAGTCGCCGGCCGGGTTGGCCTCGTAGAAGCGGGCGACGTACCCCTGCCGGTCCATGCACTCCTCGAGCTGGGCACCTGACGGGAAGGGGCAGTTCATCACGTCGTCGCGGCGGCCGGAAGCGGTGGTCAGGCCGTAGTTGCCGGCCGACCACTTCTCGCCCATGGGCGGTTTGGGGACGCTGCCGGCGCTGGTGTAGATGTGCGGCGGGACCAGCAGGCGCGTCTTGTGCGTCCACTCCAGTACGAGTGTCATCGCCCCGGTGACCAGGAGGGTCAGGCCCATCGCGGCCAGGACCCGGCGGGCCAGCAGACCCAGCAGTGTGCCGGCCGCCAGGCCGAACAGGGCGGCTGCGACGACCCGCGGGCCCGAGCCGCTCAGGGCCGTGGTCTCGTACCAGAACAGGCCGTAGCTCCGGTCGGCGGCCGGTCGCCACCACCACGCGAACACTCCCGCGAGCAGGCCGGAGAGGGTCACCGCGGTCGCCGAGGCGAGGGCGAACCGGGAGGCGAACCACTGGCCGCGGCTCACGCCCTGGGTCAGAACCATGCGGTGCGTGCCCAGTTCCCGGTCGCGGCCCAGCAGCGGGGCGCCCCAGAAGACGCCGATGACGACGGGCAGGGCGATGTTCAGCGCCCCGAGGTACTGCAGCGGCTGGATGTCCAGCAGCAGGAGCACACCGGTGTCGGGTCGTGCGCAGTGAAGGGGGCCGGGGGCGCAGTGGTCGAACAGCCCGCTGCGCAGGGCGTCCAGCATGCCCGAGCGGTAGTACGCGGCGATCGCTGCGGCGACGGCCAGGACGGCCGCGCCGACGCCGGCCGGCACCCGCTGCTGGCGCCACGCGAGCCAGAGGGAGCCGTTCCAGAGGGAGCTGTTCATGCCGCCGCCTCCGTCCGCTCGACAGCCGCGGGGCGCACCATGCCATCGGCGTCAGGGGCGCCATCGGCCTGGAGGTGGCCGACCAGGATGTCCTCCAGCCTGGGCCGCTCGACGTGCCAGTCGCCGTGCAGCGGTCCCTGCTGCCGTACGAGGGCGGTCAGTTGTCTGCCGGCGGTCCGGCGGTGGACGACGGTGTGGCGTCCGGCCAGGGTGTCGGCCTGGTCGGCCGGTCCGGTGAGGACGACGTGGCTCTCGCGCAGCGCGTCGGCGTCCTCGCTCAGCTCGATGCGTCCGTTGCGCAGCAGCAGCACCCAGTCGCAGGTCTGCTCCAGTTCGGGCAGGACGTGCGAGGACAGCACGATGCTCATACCGCGGTCGGCGGCCTGGGCCATCAGCGCCGCCATGATCTCGCCTCGCGCCACGGGGTCGAGGTCGGCCATCGGCTCGTCGAGCAGCAGCAGTTCGGGCCGCTTGCCGAGCGCCAGGGCGAGTGCGACACGGGTGCGCTGTCCGGGGGACAGCTCGCCGACGCGGGCGGTGAGCGGGATGCTGCCCTCACGGACGGTCTGCTCGGCGGCTGCCCGGTCCCACGAGGAGTTCAGCTTCTCACCCATCCGCAGGGTGTCCGCCACGGTGAAGCGGAGGTAGAGCGGCTTGTCCTGGGTGAGCAGCGCGACCCGGGCGCGGGCTTCGAGTGTGCCTGGTACGGCGTCCAGTACGCGTATCTCCCCGGAGCCGGCGTGCAGCAGGCCGCCGGCCAGGTGCAGCAGGGTGCTCTTGCCGGCGCCGTTGCGTCCGACGAGGGCGGTGATACGTCCGCTGGGCACGGTGAACTCGCAGTCCCGCAGGGCCCAGCCGCTCCGCGCCCGGTACCGGAACCCGAGTCCCGTGGCGCGCAGCGCGGCCGGCGCGTCAGGCCCGGTCATGCGTCCTCCTCTTTGCGCTCCCGGTCGCCCGGGGTGTGCTCGTGTTGCCTGTTGTCGTAGGCGTCCAGGGCGGCGGTGACCATGGCGAGGATGTCGGCCCGTTCCAGTCCCGCCACCCGCGCTCGTGCCGTCCAGTCGGTGAGGTCCGTGCGCAGGGGCGAGTCCTTCTCCGCGGCGGGCCGCGCGAGCGACCGCGTCACGAAGGTCCCCAGCCCACGGCGCAGTTCGACCAGGCCGGCCTGCTCCATGTCGCGGTAGGCCCGCAGCACGGTGTTGGGGTTGATGGCGGTCGCCGCCACCACCTCCCTCGCCGTGGGCAACTTGTCCCCGACCTTCAACGTGCCCATCCGGAGCGCCCGTTCGGTCTGCTCGACGATCTGCACGTAGGCGGGTACGCCGCTGCCACGGTCGATCCGGTACTCGACCACGTCACCTTCCACGGTTCCAGTGGGCTTCCATTAATGAATTAACACAAGCATGGTGGAAGGGTGGCAGGGATGTCAACGGAAGCGCTACCCGAGCGGCCTTACGGTGCGGCGGGCGCCGCCGCACTGCAGGACACCCGCCAAGAGCGGCAGTCGACCCGCCCACGCCGGGGGAGCCGTCCCGTGCGGGGACGGCTCGACGGCGGTGGCGCCGGGTTCGTCAGTCGCCCTAACGGGCGGGCGGTCCGTATGCCGGGGCGACAGCGGACGGGAGGTGCGGGGGCGTGGCGTGGCAGGTGAAGCCGAGACGGGTCAGGGCCCTGGTCATCTCCCCGACGGTGAAGTCACGGCGGTCCTGGCCCGTGATCACCTCGCCCACCTGCTTGACCGGATACATGCGGCCGCCGATGTCGACGCAGACCGCGGTGACGGGCTCGGGTCGGACACCCTCCATCGATGTCTCCACCTCACCCTTGAAGAGGTCGAAGGGATAACGGGCGATCACACAGCGCATAGTGCCTCACCAGGAGTCGGGATGACGGGATGGCGGGATGGCGGGATGGCGGGATGGGGGTGGAACCGCGGAGGGTGTCTTCGGAGGATCCGGATCCGGGAAACGGAAAAGGGGCCCGCACCCCAAGGTGCGGGCCCCTTTTCCGGCGTACGCGTGTACGAAATTCAGACGCGTTCGGACGCGAGTGTCAGGCGGGAACGATGTTCTCCGCCTGCGGGCCCTTCTGGCCCTGCGTCACGTCGAACGTCACCTTCTGGCCTTCCTGCAGCTCACGGAAGCCCTGGGTGGCGATGTTCGAGTAGTGGGCGAAGACGTCGGCGCCGCCGCCGTCCTGCTCGATGAAGCCGAAGCCCTTTTCCGCGTTGAACCACTTCACGGTACCGGTGGCCATGTCAATTCTCCTGAAGGCAGTGCTGGAGGCCCGCACCTCGCGGGCTCCCTACATCGCTGCCATGATCACCTGGCCCGGGAATCCCGAAAAACGGCAACCACAACTGCAATTCACGTCGAGTCTAGCACGGAAGGAATCGGCGACAAGGAAGCGAGAAGGGGGAGGAGAAAATCCCGGAAATATGGCGGCCGGACGCAGGGAAAAGCCTCTTCCAGCACCGGTCGAATTTCTGCTCCGGCGCCGTCAGATTTTCACTCGCCGCCGTCGGGCCCCTCGTCCGGACGGCCTTCCGGGCGGCGCAGTTCCTCGTTGGCGCGCAGGGCCTCCTCCAGCCGGTCCTCGAGACCGATGATCCGGCAGGCGGCCTCGATCGGGGTTCCCTGGTCGACCATCTCCCGGGCGCGGGCGGCGAGGCGCAGCTGATGGCGGGAGTAGCGGCGGTGGCCGCCCTCCGACCTCGTCGGCGTGATCAGTTCCGCCTCGCCGAGGGCCCGCAGGAAACCTGGCGTGGCGCCGATCACCTCGGCGGCACGACCCATGGTGTACGCCGGGTGGTGGTCGTCTTCCAGCCGGTGGGCGGTGTGCGGCCGGTCTTGCGAGGGCATGGGCGCCTTCCTGCGGACCACCGAAGTCTCGGCCCGCATCAGGGGAGCGGGTTCCCCGTACGGGAACTCTAGTCGCCCTTGCGGAATTCCTGCTGCCGCGGGCACAGATGTCCTCGGCCGGGCACGCGCGGCCACTGTGACGACACCGCGCTCGTGACCCACGGCGACCAGGACCTCTTTCTCCCCGCACGCGTCCACTGATGTGACCTTCATCACAGTACGGGCCTCGGCGCGTTCCCCGGCGCCTCACCCGCCGGCGCCGACGGCAGCCGAACGCGGGTCCATCGGAGGAGGTCAGGGCGCCGCGACCGTCAGGCGCCCCCCCGCAACGGCGCCGGCCGGGCGGAGGAATACCTGTGGTCGTGAAGTGAGAAATCGACGCGGCGTGCGAGGAATATTCCCCAGCCGGCGGACCGGGACGGAATTATTTGCCACGCATGGACGATGACGCCGTGGTACTGTCCATATTAGTTGCAGTTGTGGTTGCCAGAAGGTTTTTCCGACGGGTCGATCATTACGGCGACCGGAGTCCGCACAGGGCGAACTCCGAACACCGTCCCGAAGGAGAAAAAAATGGCTACCGGTACCGTGAAGTGGTTCAACGCGGAAAAGGGATTCGGCTTCATCGCGCAGGACGGCGGCGGCGCCGACGTCTTCGCTCACTACTCGAACATCGCCACTCAGGGCTTCCGCGAGCTGCAGGAAGGCCAGAAGGTGACGTTCGACGTCGCGCAGGGCCAGAAGGGCCCGACGGCCGAGAACATCGTTCCCGCCTGACACCAGAACTGACGCTTACTTCGCAGCTGGGGCCCGCACCTTGGGGTGCGGGCCCCAGCTCGCTATTTTTCAGGGCGCCGCAGAAGAGGATTCTCGGTTCGCCCTCCATCGTCTTCGGCTCGTTCTCGCGATTCTCGGCGCTGTTCCATGGCTGCGTGATTTCCTTGATACGTGCCGCATCAAGGAAAGTGTGAAGGTTCCGCATGAGCCGTGCCCGCACAAAGCGCACATACGACCGCTTCGGTGACTCCGCCTCCAACCGCTCCTCCGGCGCCCCACGCCGTTCCAAGAGCTCCAAGGGCTACGGAGGTCGACAGTCCGCGCCACAGGGCGACTTCGCGCTGCCGGTGACGACGACGCCCGCGTTGCCCGCCGTCGAATCGTTCGCCGATCTCTCCCTGCCTGCGCCGTTGCTGGCCGCGCTGGGCCATGAGGGCGTGACCGTACCGTTCCCGATCCAGGCGGCGACCCTGCCGAACTCCCTGGCCGGCCGTGACGTACTCGGCCGTGGCCGCACCGGGTCGGGCAAGACCCTCGCCTTCGGTCTCGCGGCGCTGGCCCGTACGGCGGGTCGGCGCGCCGAGCCACGACAGCCGCTCGCCCTCGTCCTCGTACCCACCCGCGAGCTTGCCCAGCAGGTCACCGACGCGCTCACCCCGTACGCCCGCGCTGTGAAGCTGCGGGCGGCCACCGTGGTCGGCGGGATGTCGATCGGCAAGCAGGCCGCTGCGCTGCGGACCGGGGCGGAGGTCGTCGTCGCGACGCCGGGACGGCTCAAGGACCTCATCGACCGGGGCGACTGCCGGTTGGACGACGTCCGCATCACCGTCCTCGACGAGGCCGACCAGATGGCCGACATGGGGTTCATGCCCCAGGTCACCGCGCTGCTCGACCAGGTACGCCCGGACGGACAGCGGATGCTCTTCTCGGCCACCCTGGACCGCAACGTCGACCTGCTGGTCCGCCGCTACCTGACCGACCCCGTGGTCCACTCCGTCGATCCGTCCGCAGGAGCGGTCACCACGATGGAACACCACGTGCTTCACGTACACGACACGGACAAGCAGCGGACGACCACCGAGATCGCGGCGCGAGACGGCCGGGTGATCATGTTCCTGGACACCAAGCACGCGGTGGACCGGCTGACCAAGCACCTGCTGAAGAGCGGCGTCCGCGCCGCGGCCCTGCACGGCGGCAGGTCCCAGCCGCAGCGCACGCGGACCCTCGCCCAGTTCAAGAGCGGGGATGTGACGGTACTGGTGGCGACCAATGTCGCCGCGCGCGGGATCCACGTCGACAACCTCGACCTGGTCGTCAATGTGGATCCGCCCACCGACCACAAGGACTACCTGCACCGGGGCGGTCGTACGGCCCGCGCGGGCGAGTCCGGCAGCGTCGTCACGCTCGTGACCCCCGACCAGCGCCGCGGCATGACCCGGCTGATGGCCGCGGCCGGCATCACCCCGCGGATCGCGTCGGTACGTTCGGGTGAGGCGGAGCTGAGCCGTATCACCGGGGCTCAGGCGCCTTCCGGTGTCCCCGTCGTGATCCCCGCGCCCGTGGCGGAACGTCCCCGCCGCGCTGCGTCTTCCCGGTCTTCCAGGTCTTCTTCATCTGCTTCGTCTTCTTCGTTCCGTGGCCGCCGCGGCCGCACGACTCAGGGCCGGCCCGCCGGCGAAACGCCAGGCCGCAGGGCGCGGCGACAGTCCGCGCTCGACCCGGCGGCGTAGAGCCATCGGACCAGAAAGCTCACCCATCTCACAGGAGGCAGCTTTGACGCCGGTTCAGGTGCAGCAACATCAGGCGGCTCCCGCCCCCGCCCCCGTGACCGGGGCCGAGGACGTGGATGCGTCCTGGCCGCGGGTACGTGACGACATGACCGTCGAGGTGGCCCTGTCCGTCATGGCCGGTGCCCGTGTCGAGTATCTGCTCCTGTGCGACGAGGACGATCAGCGCACAGGGTCCATCACCCGGTCCGAGCTCGCCGTTCACCGCGGGAGCAGCACCTACACGGACCGGACCCGGCTACGGGACGTCCTCGCCGGACCGTTCTCCTTCTCTCTGTGAAGCATCATGCGCTGTGTCATCCATCGCCCGATACCCGTTCGAACTGGCCAAGAACGAAGTGCCGGCCTCGATGAAGGGCATCACAGCGGAAGCCGTCATCGGGCAGTCCATCGGGATACGCCGATCCGTCAGTCGGCGGCCACCAGCGCCGTGGCCCGGCCTTCGTCGTCCCAGCGGACCTCCAGGACGCGCTCGACGGCATCGCGGTTGACGGGGCCGTACACATGCGGGAACAAGGTGCTCTCGGCGACGCCGGGAGGCGGTGCGGGAGCGGCCGCCTCCCACGCGCAGTCCGCGGTGAGCCGGTCCTCGTCGATGACCAGCGCCAGCAGAGGCCGGGAGCTGGTGCGGTAGAACGCGTTGACGATGGTGAGCGTGGTCTCCTCGTCGGGAGAGCAGTGGACGAAACCCTCCTCGGCGAGGGAAGCGGGTGTGTACGGCCGGTCGGGATCGGCGTTCCACTCGTCACGCGACACGACGTGATACATCATGATCCGGTTATACAGCAGCGGTTGCCGGGACTACGTCCCCGCGTGGACGTACGCCGCCCAGATGTGCGGACGGTCGGGTATGCGGCGTCGTAGCTGTCGGACGGTGTCGTGCAGGGCATGGGCTGCGGTGGCGGCGCCCTCGCCTGTCATACGGCGGTAGAAATCGCGGGTGACGTGGTCGGCGTGCGCGCTGTCGATCTCCCAGAGGGTGCCGACCGCCGTGGGGAAACCGGCGAGGAGGAACGAGCTGGTGATGTGGACGGCCTCGTCCGTCAGCCGCTCCGCCGTGCGTGCGGTGCCGCAGGCCGCGAGGAAGGCGAGCTGCGCCGAGTGCGGCCGGGCCCGGCAGATCTCGAGGACGGACACGGTCTCGCCGCTCGGCAGATGGAGCAGCGCGCCGGAGGGTTCCGCCGGGTCGGTGGCCGCGTGGCAGCCGAAGTGCGCCCACGAGGTGCTGCCGAGCGCGGCCAGCACGGCCTCACGGGTCGCCGCGGCACCCACCAACGGCTCGCGCGCACCGAGGAGTTCCGCCGCGTAGCCGGCCGCCGCGGCGACGCCGGGCAGCTCGTCCTCCGGCGCGGCGACCAGCAGGGCGCCGCCGTGGTCGGCAGTGTCGCGGTCCCTGGCCCTGGTGCGGGCGTACGCCAGGGTCTGCAGACCGGGAACGTACGACGACACCACGGCGTCGAGCGCGGCGCCGCAGCCGTCGAGTTCGCAGTCGCGCGAGGTGCACTGGGCCGCGTGCAGCGGCAGGGCGCTGAAGGCACCGGTCGGGACCCACCACACCCGCGGCCACACCCCCTGGCGGGGAACCGGGTCCGCCGCTCCGACCAGCTCCAGCACCGGCCGCACGATCTTGTGCCACGTCCACGCCAGCGTCTCGCGGACCGTCGCCCCGGCGGCGACGAGCTGCGCCGGGGACGGCCTCGACATGCCGTGCGCATTGATGGCGTCGACGGCGTCCCGCAGCCGTCGGGCCGCGTCGGCGGTCTCGTCGGCCCCGGGTTCGAGATGCAGGGCGGTGATCGACCGGTGGGTGACGACGAGGGCGAGGCAGAAGCTTTTGCCGTGGTTGAGGACGACGACGGGGCCGTCGGCCGCGAGCGTGCGCAACTCCTCGGCGGTCAGCGGGCGCAGGAAGCCGTCGAAGCCCGGCCGGGTACGGATCCGCTTGACCAGTTCGTCGAGCTCGCGGGAGGCGCGGAGCCGGGCCAGCCGGGCCCACTCGGCGTGCCCGGGGGGTGCGGGGTCGGGCACCTCGGGCTCGTCGGCGAGCTGGTCGGTCAGCCGCTCGAACTCGGCCGCCAGCGCGGGGTGCGCCGACCGCAGGCCGCCGATGTCCGCGCGGGCCTCGATCCGCCGGGCCAGCAGCAGGCCGCGGCCACGTTCGAGCAGTTCGGCGGCGCGGTCCACGTCGGGGCCTTCGACGGTGCGGAAGAGCGCACGCAGATCGGGCAGGCCGTCGGGCGCGCGCTGCTCCGCCGCGGCCGCCTCGATGCTCTGCACCATCCGCTCCAGCTGGGCGGGCAGCCGGGCGGCGGCCTCACGGCCGAGGATCTGTATGAGGACCAGCTCGACGACCGCCCGGATGTCCCCTTCGAACGTCACCAGGCCGTGCTCGGCGGACTGCTGGTCGCTGCCCCGGTCGGTGACGTCCGCCATGGCCTCGACGGCCGCTTCGAGATGGGACAGGGCCAGGTCGATACGGGGCTGCGGCCTGCCCAGCGCGCCGGCCGCGGCGCCGATCTCACCGCTGGCCCGCATCCACACCGGGATCGCGGGGTCGCGCCACGCGCCGGGGTCCGCGATGCCGGACAGGCGGGCCAGCAGGGGCGCCATCAAGGACGCGAGGGGGTTCTCCTGTGAAAGTGCCGGATGTGCCGGGGTCTGCGGTGTCCGGGGAGACGGAGTGTTCGAGGGGGACACCTCGGGGAGGCGGCCACGGCCGACGAGGTCGACGAAGGTGCGCGTCAGCGCGGCGAGGTCGATCGGGGACCCGTCCGGCGTCTCCGCCTCGATGATGTCGCTCAGATCGTCGGCCTCGGCCATGAGGCGTGCCGCACGCTCCGGTTCGGTGCCACGGAGCGCGACGGCACGCTGCATCAGTGCCCGCGCGAGCGTCATCGTGATCATGGGCCGCATCGGGTGTCCGGCGGGGCATGCGGCGAACGTCCTGCGGCACTGGTCGACCACCTCGTCGGTGAGGTCGGGCCGCGGGCCCCCGGCCGGTCCCACGGTCTCGACCAGGTCGACGTACGCGTCGCCCATGAGGTCGTACCAGTGCGGGCCGGCACCCGCCGCCCCGGCAGGCGCGTCACCCGCGAGCTCCTTCATCCGCCGGGCGGCCTCCCGGGCCCGTTCGAGCTGGGCCGGTTCGTGGCCGAACAGGTAGTTCTGCAGGGCGTTGTGGAGCTCGGTGTGGGACGCCATCAGCGCCCGGTCGGTGCCGGTGAGCACCGGATGGCCGTCCGCCCGTTCCTCCTCGTCCGCCGGCAGGCCGGGGGCGGCCGCCGACGAGGCGAGGAGTGCCGCGGCCTCGCGCGCCCCTTCCGCGTCGAAACGGCCGATGGACAGGGTCGTGAGCGCCTCGGCGAGAATCCGGTCCACCTGTCCGGACATGTCCGGCGCGTGCGCGCGCGCAAAGCGCAGCAGTTCCACGACCTCCTCGAGGGCGGAGAGGTCGCCGCGGCCGGCCGCCCGGGCGAACAGCGCGCTGCCGAGCGCGGCGGACAGCTGTGCCCGTCCGGAGAGGTCTTCCCCGTCCGTGTCCGCGAGCATCTCCCGGATGACCTCGATGTCGGCGTCGAGGTTCTCGGGGTCGTCCAGGCGAAGATCGTTCATGCGGGACAGGTACGAGGTCATCCTGGCCAGGTCCTTGGCCAGGTCTTCGTCCGCTCCGTCGACCGGTTCGCCGTTCGAACCGATCGAGCCGATCGAGCCGATGAGACCCTCGGGATACGCGGTGCCCATGGGGACCGACATGACCGCGACGGACAGTGCGGCGTCGAAAACGCCCCGCTGCAGCAGTCCCGACGCCAGGAAGTCGGCCGGCGCCCCGGACAGCGCCTCCTCGGTCAGCTGCCGGGCCTGAGCGGCGAGCAGTTCCGCCCGGTCCGGCGCGGTCCGCCGCAGGGCCTGCCCCCGCAGCCCGGTGAGCGCGGCCAGTACGGCGACGTAGGCGTGGCGCTGCGGCTGGTCGGCGGGGAGTGCGGCAAGGGCGGTGCCGTACCGGGTGATCCGCTCGTCGGAGACGGCGTCGGGGTCGATCTCGCCCGTCCGGTCGTCGACCCGGGTGAGCAGGTCGAGGATTTCGAGGTGAATGTCCGGGGCGTCGCCCTGGCGCGCGGCGCGCTGTCGAAGCTGCTCGACGAGGCGGGCGAGCGCCGGTCCGGCACGGTGCGGATCGTCACCGCCGCTCAGTTCCTCCAACTCCAGGTAGGCGGCGACAAGTTCCTGGTCCTCCTCGCTCACCACGCCGAGCCCGTCGAGCAGTTCGGCCGCCTCGCGGGTCGCCTCCTCGTCACCGCGCTCCCTGCCCAGGGCCGCGAGCGCCTGACCGAGGACGGCAGTGACCTCGGAGTGCGCCGGATGGCCGGCGGGGGTCTCGGCCAGGGCCGCGCGCAGCCGTCGTACGGCGCAGGCGATCCGGCCCGCGTCGTGCTCGCGGATGCCCGCGTCGGCGATGGCCGCGCCGATGTGCAGGTCCCGTTCGCCGGGCCAGGTGACGGGGTGGGCGTACAGCTCTCGCAGGAAGCGCAGCCCTTCGGCCGCCTCCGGGGCGAGTGCGCCGTCCGAGGCCGCCGCCACCAGCCGCTCGACCAGGGCGAGCGGGGGCGTGCCGAGCAGCCGCGCGGCGTCCGTCAGCGTGCTCAGGGCGACAGCGGCGACCTCCTGGGCTCGGGCGGGGTCGAGGAAACCGGGCGGGACGGAGGCCAGCCGCCGGCACACCGCCCGGGCATACCGCGCCGCCGCGGCCAGCCCGTCCGGGTCGGCGGTGACATGGAAGCGCGTCACGTTGAGCTGGAGGGCGTGGAACGCCAACTCCACGAATCCCGCATGGTCATCCGCCAGTACGTACTCGATCGCCGAGTCCGACCAGGCGAGCGCCCGTTCCAGCGCGGCCCGCGGCTCGGGAGCTGCCGGATCCGGCGCCTTGACCACGGCATCGGCGTGCGCCGAACTCACGAGGTGGGCGAACCGGGCCTCGTGCGACGGATCGGCGGGGCCGAAGCCCTCCCGCAGGTCCTCGGGAAGCCGGCTCTCGGGCAGCCGCGTGCACAGAAAGCCGTAGGTGCCCAACGTGACGAACAGGTTCTGCTGCGCCTCCGGGTCGCCGGTGCCCTGATGGCGAGACCAGAAGGTCCAGAAGACGTCGGCGACAGAGTCGAGGTCGACCGCTTCCTCCGGCGACGGCGCGGCCTCCCGCAGCAGAGCCAGCGCATCGTCCACCGCGTCCTGGCCGCGCAGCGGCGCCGGATCCCGGGCGTTCTGAGCTGTGACGAGGCGTGCGGCCACTCGGTCCCGAAGCTCAGTCATCACCTCTTACATTAGTCTGACCACCTGTCAGAGAGCAGTGGTTCTCGGGACTTTCAGGGAGGCCTCCGTGGGGGACGGGGCGAAAGCGCGCCGGGTGTACGAGGACGCCGTCGAATACCTGTGCCGCAACGTGGACGCGGTACGCGAACTGATCGGCCCCGCCCTCTGGGACGCGCACTTCGCGGTCGTACGGGACGCCGAACCGGCCACCACCGAGTGGCGGGACTCCGTACGCGCGCTGCACGACGCCGTCGAGGCGGCCGGCATCCCCGGCGGGCTCGGGCTGCGCCCCACGATGGGCGTGGGCGACTGGCCGGGCGCCCCCACACCGCAGTCGACCGGCTGGGTCTGCCCCACGCGCCGCTGCGCCCGGGTCGACCTGCGGGACGGTGCCTTGCCGGACACGCCGGCCTGCGCCCTGGCCGACCGGCCGATGCGCCTGGTGGACGGCTGACGGCGGTGGGACTGGGCCTGCTCATAGAGCTGCAGAAACGCATCCCGGACGGGTGGTTCCTGCGGCGGCTGCTGCCCGCCGCGCTGTTCGTCGTGGTCGCGCTCGTGGGCGGCGGGCAGCTGGGCCAGCGCCACTGGAACGACATCGCGCTCGCCCGCGAGCGGATCGCCGACGCGCTCAGGCTGGGCGGCGGCCTGACCGCCGACGGCATCGCGTCGCTCGTGCTCGTCGCGGTGCCGGTGGTGGGGGCCGCGTTCGCGGTGCCGTACGCCGCGGCCGCGATCGGGGCGCTCGCGTCGGGGGCCTGGCCGTGGTGGCTGATGCCGCTGGGCCGGCGGCTGACCGCATGGCGGGTACGACGCTGGGTGCCGCCGGCGGAACTCGGACGGCAGGCCGTACGGGCGCGCGACGACGGCAAAGAGCTGCGCGCCGACCGGCTCGACGCGCGCCGGGCCCGCACCGAGGAGGCCGAGCCAGGCTCCCCCACCTGGTCGAGCGACCGGCTCCGCACCACCGAGACACGCGTCAGAGCGGAGACCGGCGACGACATCGCGAAGGGGTGGGCCATGCTCCTGCTCGCGGCACCCGACACGTCCCGCGCCGCGCTGGCCGATGCCCGCGACGCCTATGACGCGGCCTGCGAGGGTCTTGCCTGGAGCACGGCGTTCACGCTGCTCGGCATCTGGTGGTGGCCCGCGGCTCCGGTCGGCATCGTGCTCGGCCTGGCCTCCTGGCGGGGACTGCGCCACGCCGTCGAGGCGCTGTGCCGGACCACGGAAGCGGCGCTGATCCTGCAGCACACGGAACAGCGCACGGACCCGCACACCGACGACGGTAATTCCGGAATATAATTCCCTTCGACGCTTAAAATACCGCCGACTGCGTGCTGTTATTCACACTCCGCGCACCCCTTTCGAGTGACCTGCATCCCCCGAATGCCCGACATCTCACCCGCTGTTGGGCTCGTTAGGTGATCGTGACTTGGAAGGAAGGGCCCGTGGCCAAGACGCTTTTCGGGCACGACACCGGCGACCTCGAGGCAGATATCGATGTGCGCCTCATGTACTGCTCGGATCTGCTTGATGATTTCCATAAAAAGATCAGACAGATGGAAAGCGAATACCTCCGGGCGATGATGGGGCTGTATGACCACGATGCGCGATGAGTCCGGGCTCTACGATTTTCAGACCCCGGTCGACACCCAGCAGCTGTGGAGCGTGGCCCCGGAACCGGACATCCCGCCGAACGACTGGGACCCGGTCGAGGAACTGGCCCAGATGCTGTCCACCGCGTCCGCCGAGCCCGCTCCGGACCGGCTGACCGGACGACCGCACCGCAGGAGCAACCGGCGGCGGCCCCACCCGGAATCCCATTTCCTTGACGGCGGTCAGCGTGTCACTCACGTCACGCTCCTGATCGCGGCGATCACGTTGAGCGCGGTGTGCATGCTGGGATGGTCGCTCTCCTATTCCTATGACCAACTGCGCGCCATCGCCTCGTCCGTGCTGCCCATAAAATTTGCGCAGTGGTGGCCGATGACGGTGTTCGGGCCGTGGCTGGTGGCGGCACTGTCCATCGTGCGGGCCACCGTTCAGCAGCGGAGCGCGCGGCGGTCCTGGTGCGTCATCCTCGCCGCGTCCGCCCTGGCGGTGGCGTTGTCGGTCGGCCACTCGTCGCGCTCGATCCTGTCGTTAGTGATCTTCGGAATTCCGCCGGTCACCGCTCTGGTGTGTTTCTGGGAGCTCGTCGGCCAGGTCTCGACAAAGCGCCGGCCCCGGCACGCCGTGGGCGGTCAGGGGAAGTCCAAGCCCTGAGGGCTGCGGCCGGTTCAGCTGGTCCGGAGGGTGTCGACGGCGCCGTTGAAGAGCTCGTCGGCGCCGGTGTCCAGCTCGTTGGTCACGGCCGAGTCGACGATGATCTTCCACAGCTCACCGCCCGCGTTGTGGAACAGCTCGCTCTTGCGCCAGAGCCGGCCTCCGACCGGGCGGTAGGTCATGGTGAGGGCCGTGCTCCTGCGGCCTTCCACCTCCACCTCGAAGAGCACGATCCGCACGTCGGTGAATGCCTTGTTCGCCGTGTACTCCCGGTAGAAGTACTCCGCCCGCTCCTTCGCGGACCCCTGCGGCACATCCCAGCGGAGCAGCACCACCTGCCGGTTCACCTGGCCCTCGTGCTCCTGGAAGGCCACGGCGTCAGGGGAGACATGGGCTTCGTAGTCGCCCGGGACGGCGAGCGATGCGCCGAGCTTGTGCTGCAGCTTCCAGCCCTTGGGGAACTCGGACGCGCCACTGCCCGGACGCCCGGCGCCCGGCCACATCAGCGCGATACGGGCGGCCCGGGCCGGTGTCAGTGTGCCTTCGGCCAGCACGTCGGCGAGCGACCTGCCCCGGATGAACTCCATGACGTTCCACGGCCGCCGGTCCACCGTCACGACGTCGTGGATGGCCACCACCGACGGATGGTCGACCTGCGCGGCAGCACGTGCCTCACGCTCGAGCCGGGCGAACAGCACCTCCCGGTCCCCGTCGGACACCCGCTCGGCCCGGGGCTCCTTGACGGCGACCTCGCGGCCGATCACCTCGTCGTACGCCTTCCACACGGTGCCCATGCCGCCCGCGCCCAGCCGCCCGACCAGCCGGTAACGGCCCCCGATCAACTGCCCGAGTCCGGGCGGGCCCTGGCGCCCGTCTCCGGCGTCTGCTTCCGGTGAACCTGTCCCGTACACCTGTCCCCCCGGTTGCTCTCGCCCGGCGTTCCTCAGGGACCTCATGATTCAGATCCCGAGAGCGCCCGGGGGTGGGTTTTCGGCGTTTTCCCGGATCTTTCCGGCGCAGGTGGTGCCGTACCGGCGCACACTCACGCGTGCGCCGGGGCGATGCACTCAGACGAGCCGCTTACGCCCCCAGAGGAACAGGAACACCGTCACGGCGGCCGTCAGGGCCAGGAGGATCGACGCGCCGAACCACTGCATGCCGGACATCTGGGAGATCGGGAGATAGTCCACCGACCAGCCCACGACGTCCGCCTGCTTCAGGCAGAGCTCGCGCGCCTGCTCGGTCTCCGCGTCCGTGCAGGTGCTCCAGCCGAGGAGCTCTCCGCTGCCGGTGAGGTACCACTGGTCGATCTGGTAGGCGCCGTCGGGCAGCGTCGGGAAGGCGTTCTCGGCGAGGACGCCCTTGTCGGTGGTGACGGTGACCGTGTCGCCGAGGGCCAGCCGGAAGTAGCCCCACACGAGTTGGACGACGACGGCGAAGCCGAAGGTGACCACCATGGCCGCCAGCGTGCGGCGCAGCACCGCGCCGATGGCCACACCGCTCGCGACGGTGAACAGGGTGAGGGCGACAGGCACCGGGCCCGTGGTGTCGAACGCGGCGCCGGAGGTCCAGTACAGGAACGTGTTCTGTTCCCTGACCGGGCTCCACCACCAGCCGAACACGACGGACAGCGCGACCGTGCTCACCACGATCAGCAGCACGGTCAGGCCGAGCTTGGTGGCCAGCCAGCGCAGGCGGCCGGTGGACTGGGTGGTGACGAGCTTGGCGGTGCCGTGCTCCAGATCGCCCGCGAGCAGGGGGGCGCCGACGAAGACGCCGAGGAGGACGGGGATCAGGCCCAGCGCGGCGGAGGCACGGACGAAGGCCTCGGTGTACGGCTCGAGTTCCGGGCCCAGGCTCGATATGTCCTTGGCGGGCCAGCCGTAGCCGGTGAGGAAGTCCGTCAACTGGGCGCGCTGGTAGACCATCCAGGCCAGGCCGATCGCGGTGGCGGCGATGACGGTCCAGTAGGCGGCCCGGTGCTGCCGCCAGACCAGCCAGGTCATTCCGCCGAGCCGGGGGGCGCGGGTGGGCCGGGTGGCCGACGACGTCGAGGCCGGGGTGTCGGTCAGGGTGCTCATGCCGCCACCGCCCGGATGCCGTGCGCCTGGCCGGGGACCTGGGCGCCGGGCGTGAGCAGGGGTGGCGCCTCGGGTGTGCGCAGGTAGGCGAGCAGAAGTTCCTCCAGGTTCGGGGTGTCGGTCTCCCAGGGGCCGCCGATCGGTCCGTCGGGGCGCAGCAGGGCGGTGAACTGCCGTCCGCTGGAGCGGGATTCGACGACCGTGTGGTGCGCGAGGTCCTTCGGTGTGCCCTCGCCGTCCCGGGCTCCGGTGACCAGGGTGTGGGCCTCGCGCAGTTCGTCCACGTCGCCTGCGAGACGTACGCCGCCCGAGGCGATGACGACGAGGTAGTCGCAGACGCTCTCCAGCTCGGCGAGCATGTGGGAGGACATCAGCACGGTCGTGCCGTGCTCGGCGGCCTCGGCCATGAGGGTGCTCATCAGTTCGTGGCGCACCAGCGGGTCGAGGTCGGACATCGGCTCGTCGAGCAGCAGCAGGTCGGGGCGCTTGCCGAAGGCCAGGGCGAAGGCGACACGGGTGCGCTGCCCGCCGGAGAGGGTGCCGATCCTCGCGTCCAGGGGCACGTTCCCCGCGCGGACGATGCCCTCGGCCGCCTGCTGGTCCCAGGTTCCGGGGTTCAACTCACGTCCCAGGCGCAGGGTTTCGGCCACGGTGAAGCGGCGGAACAGCGGCTTCTCCTGGGCGAGGAACGCGGTGCGCCGGACGGCCTCGGTGGATCCCGGGGCGGCGCCGAAGATCCGCAGGTCGCCCTCTGTCGGCTCCAGCACATGGGTCGCCATGCCCAGCAGCGTGGTCTTGCCCGCGCCGTTGGGTCCGACGAGCCCGCAGATCCGTCCCGCCGGCAACCGGAACGAGCAGTCCCGCAGGGCCCAGCCCCGCCGGTACCGCTTGCCCAGCCCGACCGCCTCCAACGCCGGCCCGCCGGCGTACGTACCGTCACTCACCTGTGCTCCTCGCCTCCGTCATTGCGCCGTACTGCTTCTCCATGGCCGACGCGACCAGGGCGGCCACGTCGTCCCGCTCCAGGCCCGCCTCACGCGCCCGCGCCATCCACGCCACCAACTCACCGTGCAGCGGCGAGTCCGCGCCCGTCTGGGGGCGGGCCAGCGAGCGGCGCACGAAGGTGCCGAGACCCGGCCGTGGCTCGACCAGGCCCTCGCGCTCCAGCTCCCGGTACGCCTTGAGCGTGGTGTTCGGGTTGACCGCGCTGGTCTCGGCGACCTCCTTGGCGGTCGGCAGCCGGTCCCCCGGCTGCAGCACACCGAGCCGCAGCGCCTGCTTCGTCTGCTGGACGATCTGCTGATAGGCGGGGACCCCGCTCCGCCTGTCGATGCGGAACTCCAAGCCCTCCACCACCATTTCACTACTTGATTAGTGGAATGATGATGGAGGGCCGCTGACGGACTTGTCAACGCCGGTCGCCCGGAGGCAGTCGGGGATGGCAGGGTGGACGACAACTCCGTTCGCGCACTGGGTAGTTCACGGTCTGCGTCGACGCGGCGCCCGTGAAGTTCAGCGGGATCCTTGCGAGGAACCCCGGGCGTTCACGCCCGGGAGGAATCGCATCCTGAGGTGAGCGGTGCGGAGCACCGCGGTGGCTATCCGGCGCGGGGAGCGGCCTGGGCGGATGGATGGTTTTCCGTGTTCGAATGCGAGGGTCGCCGAGTGCGGGGTAGCGTCGCGGGTGTGAAGCTGGTGGTGCAGGTGAAGCTGCTGCCGACGCCCGTACAGGCGGCGGCACTTGAGGCGACCCTGCGCGCCTGCAACGAGGCGGCCACCTGGGCCAGTGAAGTGGCCTTCGAAAACGATGTGAAGAACAACTTCGCGCTGCGCAGGCTCACCTACGACGAGGTGAAGGCGCGGTGGAATCTGGGGGCCCAGGCCGCCCAGCACGTCGTGAAGAAGACCTGCGATGCCTACGCGACGCTGAAGGCGAACCTGAAGGCCGGGAACCTCGGAAAACCCGGCTCGAAGCGGTACCGCAGGGCCACCGAGAAGCCGGTCGCCTTCCGGCCGGAGGGCGCGCAGCCCTACGACGACCGGATGCTGTCCTGGCAGATCGCCGAACGCCGCATCTCCGTCTGGACCATCCGCGGCCGGGTCAGGGACGTGGCGTTCACCGCCGCCCCCGAGCAGCTGGCCACCCTGGCCCTGTACCGGCGGGGCGAGTCCGACCTGGTGTGCCGGGACGGCATGTGGTTCCTGAACGCCACCTGCGAGGTACCCCAGGCAGCGCTGAACACCGAACCGGCGGGCTTCCTGGGCGTCGACCTGGGCATCGTGAACATCGCCACCACCAGCGATGGCGAGATCATGGCCGGACGCGGGCTCAACCGCATCCGGGTGCGGGAACGCACGCTGCGTACCAAGCTGCAGAAGAAGAACACCCCGTCCGCCAGGCGCCGACTGAAGAAGCGGCGCCGTAAGGAGGCGCGGCGGGCGCGGGACATCAACCACAAGATCGCGAAGCATGTGGTGGCCGAGGCAGAACGCACCGGTCGCGGAATCGCCCTGGAAGACCTGACGGGCATCCGCGAGCGGGTACGGCTTGCAAAGCCCCAACGGGCCACCCTCCACAGCTGGTCGTTTGCGCAGCTGGGGGCGTTCATCGCGTACAAGGCCCGCCGGGCGGGGGTGCCGGTGGTGTACGTCGATCCGGCGTACACCTCGCGCACCTGCGCCGAGTGCGGGCACATCGACAGGGCGAACCGGGTCTCCCAGGCCTGGTTCGCGTGCCGGTCCTGCGGCGTCGTTGCGCACGCGGACCGGAACGGCTCCCGCAACATCCGCGCGAGAGCGTGGGAGTTGTGGCGACGCGGGGCGCAGTCGATCGCCCCTGCCCCACCACCGCGTCAGCGTGGCGGTGGGACTGGACGCAAACGCAGCGTCATCGCCAGTGACGCCCGTTGTGCAAGCCCATCGCTTTAGCGATGGGTAGTCGACTTACGCCATGCTCCCCGACTACCCGCTCGCGGAGTCGCTGGACTCCATCCGGCTCGCCGACGAACTGGGCTTCCATGCCTGCTACGCCGCCGACGAGACCTGGCACAAGGACCTGTGGCTGCTCTTCGCCGCGGCCGCCGGGCAGACCCGGCGGATCCGGCTGGGCCCGAGTGTGTCCCCGGTGACGCTGCGGGAGCCGACGCTGATCGCGCAGGCCCTCGCCACGCTCGACGAACTGACCGGCGGACGCGCCGAGGGCGTGCTGTCCAGCGGCAACTTCGGGCTGCTGGCGCAGTACCGCATCGACTGGGCCCGTACGCGGCCGCTGTCCCGGGTGAAGGAGGCACTCCATGTGGTGCGCACCCTGCTGGACGAGGGCAGCATCACCCACGACGGCGAGTTCTTCTCCTACGAGGGGCTGTTCACCTTCGCCCGGCCGGTGCAGAGCCGGATGCCGCTCAAGCTGGGGGCGATGCGCGGGCCGAAGTCCTTCGAGGCGGCGGGCGAGCTGTCGGACGGCTGCCACCACGCGCTGAGCTACACCCGCGAGGCCTACGACTACGCGGTGCGGCACATACGCGCCGGGGCGGAGCGCGCGGGCCGGGACTGGCGGTCGCTGGACATCGGGGCGTGGGTCGTCTTCGCGACCGGGCCCGACTCCGCGGCCGCCAAGGACGCCGCCCGCAGCATGGTCGGCATCTACGCCTCCTCGATGCCGGAGGAGCAACTGCGCCGCAACGGGGTGGACCCGGGCGAGCTCAAGCCGGTCGTGGACGCCATCGCCGCCGGTGATCTGGCCCGGGGCATCGAGCTGACCTCTCCGGAGATCGCCGAACGCCTCTCCGTCGCGGGTACGCCCGAGGAGTGCCGGGACAAGATCGCCCGGGAGATCGCTCCCAGCGGCGTGAACCATGTGATCTGCGCCGTCACCGACCGCACGCTCGTCAAGGCGTTCACCGGGCGGGACCTGGCGGACGTCGCCGGCGTGGACACGCAGCTGCGGCTGATCCACGAGCGGATCATGCCGGCGTTCACCTGACCGGCCGGTCACCCGGCTGGGGGGCCATGGAACTTCCCCGGGTGGGAAGGCGTTGCCAGGACGACGACCGGAACGACACGGCAGAGGCCGAGGTGGCTCGCATGGCGATGTGGGATCGAATCAAGGACCAGGCCAAGGGCCTGCAGCAGCAGGCTCAGGGCGCGCGCGGCTCCGGCGGACACGGAGGGCCTGGAGGACACGGAGGGCACGGCGGGCCGGGCGCGGCGTCCGGCAGAGGGGCCAAGGCGCAGCTCGTGAGTGCGCTCAAGTCGCAGCTCACCTCCCTCAAGACGGAGCTGAAGAGCGGTGCCTACCGCGACGCCAGCATGGCGATGTGCGCCCTGGTCGCGGCGGCCGACGGCCATGTGGACCCGGCCGAGCGGCAGCACGTGGAGTCACTCATCCTGAACAACGACGTTCTGGCCAACTTCCCGCCCGAGCAGCTGCGCCAGCGGTTCAACAAGCATGTCGACCAGCTGGCGTTCGACTTCCCGCAGGGCAAGAGGGACGTCATGCAGGAGATCGCCAAGGCGGCCAAGAAGCCGACGGAGGCCAGGGCGGTCGTGCAGACCGGCTTCGTCATCGCCGGTGCGGACGGATATGTCGCACCGGCCGAGGAGCAGGTCCTGCGCGAGGCGTGCTCGGTGCTCGGGGTGTCCCCCCAGGAGTTCGGCCTCTAAACCTGGAGCGGTTACGGCTGGGGGGCGTGTGGGCGTGACGGGTGTGCTCGGGTGGTCGGCGCGGCTGCCCGACTGAGCTCTCGCGCTCGCACGTTCCGGTGGTCGGCGTTGATCGTGCTGCCGGGGTAAGGCGGCGCACCCTATCCAGGACGTATGGATGAAGTGCGCATCGCTGACCGTCATTCTCCTCTCACCAGGCGGAAGTTCACCGCCGCGACCACCGCGGCCGTCGGGATCGGCGCGGTGGGACCGGCCGTCGCAGCGCCCGCCCGTCCCCGGGAGGCGCCCGGTCCGCCGAGATCCACCGCGGACCGGGCCACCTGCCTCGCGGTCGCCCGGGCGCTGCTGGTCGTCGACGAGGACAACCGGCCGCTCGTGCCGGCGTACCAGGAGATCCTCGACTCCGGCCTGCCCCGGCCGAGGACCGGCGACGCCAAGGAGATCCTGGTCGTCGGTGCGGGGCCGGCGGGTCTTGTGGCGGCCTGGCTGCTGAAGCGGGCCGGGCATCGCGTGACCCTGCTGGAGGCCAACGGCAACCGGGTCGGCGGCCGGATCAAGACCTTCCGCACCGGCGGACACGAGCAGGCGGCGCAGCCGTTCGCCGATCCGCGGCAGTACGCGGAGGCCGGGGCCATGCGGATCCCCGGGAGCCATCCGCTGGTGATGTCCCTGATCGACCGACTCGGCGTCGAACGGCGGCCGTTCCATCTCGTGGACGTCGACGGCGAGGGAAAGCCGGTCAACCGGGCGTGGCTCCACGTCAACGGCATCCGGGTGCGCCGCGCCGCCTACGCGCGGGCGCCCCGCAAGGTCAACCGGTCCTTCGGCGTACCGCGCAAGTACTGGGACACACCGTCCGCGACCATCCTGCGCACCGCCCTGGACCCCGTACGCGACGAGTTCAGCACCGTCGGGCCGGACGGCAGGCGCGTCGACAAGCCCCTGCCCGAACGGGTCGAGGGCTGGGCGCGGGTGATCCAGCGGTACGGGGACTGGTCCATGTACCGGTTCCTGACCGAGCAGGCCGGCTTCGACGAGCGCACGGTCGATCTCGTCGGCACGCTGGAGAACCTGACCTCGCGGCTGCCGCTGTCGTTCATCCACAGCTTCATCAGCCAGTCGCTGATCAGCCCGGACACCGCGTTCTGGGAGCTGGTGGGCGGTACGGCGACGCTGCCGGACGCGCTGCTGCGGCAGGTGAAGGACGTCGTGCGGATGGACCGGCGGGTCACGCACATCGAGTACTGGGACCCGGACCGGCACCGCGACGTCTCCCACGTCCGGTCCGGCGGGCCGCACGTGTGGGTGGACACGGTGTCCGAGGGGCGGGACGGCAAGGTCGTACGGGAGGAGTTCACCGGGGACCTCGCGATCGTGACGGTGCCGTTCTCCGGGCTGCGGCAGGTACAGGTCAGGCCACTGATGTCGTACCGCAAACGGCGTGCCGTCGCCGAGCTGCACTACGACAGCGCGACCAAGGTGCTGCTCGAGTTCAGCCGCCGGTGGTGGGAGTTCGGGGAGGGGGAGTGGAAGCGGGAGCTGGATGCCGTACGGCCCGGCCTGTACGAGGAGTACCGGAAGGGGAAGGCGCCCGCCGACGGGAGTCTGCTCGGCGCGCATCCCTCCGTGCCGGCCGGGCACATCACCCCGGCGCAGCGCGTGCACTACGCCGCCAACCGCTGGGCCACGCGTGAGCAGCCCGAGGCGGCGGACATCATCGGCGGCGGCTCGGTCTCCGACAACTCCAACCGCTTCATGATCAACCCGTCCCATCCGGTGGCCGGCAGCCGGGGCGGGGTCGTTCTCGCGTCCTACAGCTGGGCCGACGACGCCTCCCGCTGGGACTCCCTCGACGACGACGCCCGCTACCCGCACGCCCTCAGGGGGCTGCAACAGGTCTACGGGCAGCGCATCGAGGTCTTCTACACCGGCGCCGGCCGCACCCAGAGCTGGCTGCGCGACCCGTACGCGTACGGCGAGGCGTCGGTCCTGCTCCCCGGCCAGCACACGGAACTCCTGGCAGCCATCCGCGCCCCCGAGGGACCGCTGCGTTTCGCCGGGGACCACACCTCGGTCAAGCCGTCCTGGATCGAGGGCGCCGTGGAGTCGGGAGTACGGGCCGCACTGGAAGTGCACCTGGCCTAGAAGCCACCCCGGACAGCCGTACAAGAACCGGGCCCGCCGCCTCCCTCGCGGTGGGCCCGCCTCATGGCGTGGGCGTATGCACAGGGGCGGGAAATCTGTGCAGGAGCGTCACACAGGCTGCACACAGCCGCGGGAATCCCTCGTTAGCGTTGCTGGCCGTTCGGGGGCTCGCTGTCAACTCAGGAAGACCGCAGATGGACTACTGGCGGATGGACTACTGCTCCTCGTGCCGTCGGCATCTCAACGGCGCCCTGGTGTGCCCCGGTTGCGGCGCCTACGCCCCGGACATCGCTCCGGACCCGGCCGACACCGCTCCCACGGACCCGCCCCCGCAGACCGTCCCGCCCGCCGAGACCGACGCCGCGATACCCGCGCCGCAGGGCCGGGCGGCGCGGCGGCGCCAACGGGCCCGTTGGAAGAAGAGCCAGCGCAAAGCCGTGATCGCGACCGCCGTCGCACTCGTCGGCGGCGGACTGACCCTCGCCGCGATGGACCGGCACTCCGGCGGCGGGGCGCAGGCGGCGACGGCGCAGGACGAGGTGAGCCTGGGCGCCGCGGAGCGGCCCACGGCCGAGCGCGACCGCCTGTCGACCGCCCTGCCCGAGACACCGCGTTCCTCCCCGACGGCTCCCGCATCCGACCCGGCGCGGCAGCGGCCCGACACGTCCCGCAGCACGCCGGAGAGCACCCGGCCGGACGCCCCCGTCACGCCCTACCCGACAGGTCCGACGACGCAGACGGAGTCCGTCGTCCCGTCCCTGCCGTTGGTTCCGCAGCAGCGCACCGACTCCCCGGCCTCCGGCGCGACGATCCCCGCCACGACCGCTCCGACGTCCGGCCCCGTGGACAGCGGCGGTACGAACCCGGGCACCACCCCGTCGACTCCCGCACCGGCACCGACCTCGCCGTCGTCACCGGACTCGCCGGACTCGCCATCGCGGCCGGAGCTCTGCCTGCTCGTCATCTGCCTCGGCGGCTGACCGCGCCGGGCGGCGTCAGCAGCCGAACCCTGTGTCACACCCGCTGGTGCTGCGGGTACTGCGTCGCCAGCGCCCAGATGACGAAGAAGTCGATGGCGATCAGGATCATCGCCCAAAGGGGCGCGTACGGCAGGAAGAGGAACTGGGCGATCAGGCTCAGCGAGGCCAGGACGATACCGGCAGGGCGGGCCCAGCCGGCGGCCTTGAGGATGCCCCAGCCGGTGAAGAGGGCCACGACGCCGAGGACCAGCATGATCACGCCCCAGCCGGTGAGGTTGATCTCGTAGACGTAGGAGCCGATCCGGGCGTACACGTCGTCCTCCGCGATCGCGGCGATGCCCTGGAAGATCGCCAGAATGCCGTTCAGTGTCATCAGGACGCCGGCGAAGTGGATGCCGCCGGTGAGTGCGCCGGGCGGAGGAGGAGCCGGGGCGGCCCTGCGGTGCGCGGTGTCCCAGACCGGCGGCTCGTTCGCGTGCGGCTGGTCGGTCATGGCCGGGCTCCGTCTCTGTCCTGCGCTGCCCTGAAAGGCTCGTGCTTCGAGGATCCGGGCCGGTCCCGGCCGCCCACCACGGGACGTACGCCATCCGGGTGACCGCCATGCGGATGCGGGGTCGCGCGGGTGGGCCTTCACTGGAGTGGAGGACGCATTCAGGGAGGCGACATGGCCCGTTACCGGACCCGGTGGGCGGTCGCAGCGGCGCTGGTGGTGGCCGTGGGCGCCGGGCTGACCGGCTGCACGGACGGGAACGACTCCGAGCCACGCCCCACCGGCGCCGCCTCGGCCGTGGAGTCGGCCGCCTCGCGGGCCTCGGACCTCTGGGCGTCGGCGACCGCGGAGGCCGAGCGCAGGATCGACGAGGTCACGAAGGGCATCGACGTCAAGGACGACGTGACCCTCGGCAGGCCGACGACCGCCGGCGACGGACGGACCACCGTCGAGATCACCGCCCGGAACACCGCCGGCTCGCAGAAGTCCTTCGTCGTACAGGTCGACTTCAAGAACCGTCAGGGCGACTTCCTCGACACCGTCGTCGTCACCGTCTCCGACGTCCCGGCCGGCGGGAGCGGCGAGGCCACCGCCCGCAGCACCCACAGGCTGTCCGGTGACGTAGAGGTGGAGGTCGCTCGGGCCGTGCGGTACTGACCATGGGCGAGACGGCGACCGCGGTGGCCTTCACCGAGCAGGACTACGCCGCGCGCATGCACCGGGCGGCACGCGACGCGGCCGCCGCCGGGCTGTCGGGGCTGCTGTTCACGCCCGGCCCGGACCTGGAGTGGCTGTGCGGCTACCGGCCCCCCGCGATCACCGAACGCCTCACCCTGCTCGTCGTCACCCCGGACTCCGAGCCCCGTCTGCTGGTCCCCGCACTGGAACGCCCGGACGCGACCGCGGCCCCCGGCGCCGGTGCCCTGCGGATCACGGAGTGGCGGGACGGCCAGGACCCGTACGCCGCGGCGGCCGGGCTGCTGCGTCCCAGCGGGCGGTACGGCGTCGGCGACGCGACCTGGGCGATGCACCTGCTCGGCCTCCAGCAGACGCTGCCGCTGACCACGTACCGCGCGCTGAGCGTCGCGCTGCCGATGCTGCGGGCGGTGAAGGACGCGCACGAGGTGGAGCGGCTGGCCGCGGCGGGGGCGGCTGCGGACGCGGCGTACCGGGACATCCTGGCGGTACGGTTCGCCGGGCGCCGGGAGCGGGACGTGGCCGCCGACCTGGCCCGGCTGCTGCGCGCACACGGGCACAGCCGGGTCGACTTCACCGTCGTCGGCTCCGGCCCGAACGGCGCGAACCCGCACCACGAGGCGGGCGACCGGATGATCCAGGACGGCGACATGGTCGTCCTGGACTTCGGCGGCCTGAAGGACGGCTACGGCTCCGACACCAGCCGTACCGTGCATGTCGGCGAGCCCACCGCCGAGGAGCGCAGGGTGCACGACATCGTGCGGGCCGCGCAGCAGGCCGCGGTCGACGCGGTACGGCCGGGCGTGGCCTGTCAGGACATCGACCGGGTGGCCCGGTCGATGATCGAGGATGCCGGGTACGGCGAGTACTTCGTCCACCGCACCGGGCACGGTATCGGCGTCACCACCCATGAGCCGCCGTACCTGGTGGCGGGCGAGGAGCAGCCGCTCGTGCCGGGCATGTGCTTCTCCGTCGAGCCCGGCATCTGTCTGCCGGGCCGGTTCGGCGTCCGGATCGAGGACATCGTGACCTGCACGGAGCACGGCGGCCGCCGGCTGAACGACACCCCGCACGAGCTGGCCGTCGTCGACGGAGCGGCTGCTGCGGGCCGGTGAAGGCGGGTCAGGCCCGGCTCACAGTCCGAGCCACGCCGTGGTGTCCGGGCCCAGGCGTCCGTCGGGCTCCAGGGGCGCGCTGGTCAGCAGCGGCTCCCCCGGCGGCATCGGTACGGGCGTGCCGGACAGGTTGGCCACACAGCGCCAGCGGTCGGAACGGGTGAACTGCAGAACGCCGGCCGGGGTGTCCTCCGCCCAGGTCAGCGTCTCGCCCTCGACCAGCTTGCGGCGCAGCCGCAGGGCCCTGCGGTACAGCTCCAGGGTGGAGCCCTCCACCCCGTCCTGGGCCTGGACGGCGTACGACGCGAAGCTCGCCGGCTGCGGCAGCCAGGCGCCGCCCGCGCCGAAGCCGTAACTGGGACCGGTCGTCGTCCACGGCAGCGGCACCCGGCAGCCGTCGCGGCCCTTGCGGACCCGGCCCGTCTGCTCCCAGATGGGGTCCTGGAGGACCGCGGTGGGCAGGTCGGCGACCTCGGGCAGGCCCAGCTCCTCCCCCTGGTAGACGTACGACGACCCGGGCAGCGCCAGCATCAGCAGGGTCGCCGCCCGCGCACGCCGCAGCCCGGCCACCGCGTCGATCGCGGGCGCGGTGCCGCCGGACAGCAGCCAGGCGTTGTCGTCCGTGCCGGGCGGGAACATGAGGCGGGAGGTGTGGCGTACGACGTCGTGGTTGGAGAGCACCCAGGTGGCCGACGCGCCGGCCGCGTGGGCGTCCGCCAGCGAGTCGGTGATGACCCGGCGGATTTCTTCGGCGTCCCAACCCGCCTGCAGATACTCGAAGTTGAAGGCCTGGCCGAGTTCGTCCGGGCGGGCGTACCGGGCGCGGCGGGCGCCTGGTACCCAGGCCTCGGCGACCGCCATGCGGGGCGGGGAGTAGGCGTCCAGGATCTTGCGCCAGTCGCGGTAGATCTCGTGGACCTCGTCGCGGTCGTAGAAGGGGTGGGTGCCGGGGGCGAAGTCGCCCAGCGCCTTCTCGTCGCTCAGCTCGGGCGCACCGAGATCGCGCAGCGGCTCACTCAGGTCCTTGGCGAGGGCGTGGGCGACGTCGACGCGGAAGCCGTCGACGCCGCGGTCGGACCAGAACCGCAGGGTGGTGCGGAAGTCGGCGCGGACCTCCTCGTTCTCCCAGTTGAGGTCGGGCTGCTGGGGTGCGAAGAGATGCAGGTACCACTGGCCGTCCGGTACGCGCCGCCATGCGCTGCCGCCGAAGACGGACTGCCAGTCGGTGGGCGGGAGTTCGCCGTGTGCGCCGCGGCCGTCCCGGAAGACATAGCGTTCGCGGGCGCCGGAGCCGGGGCCGGCGCGCAATGCCTCCTGGAACCAGACGTGCTGGTGGGAGGTGTGGTTGGGGACGATGTCGACGATGACCTTCAGGCCCAGGCGGTGCGCCTCGGTGACCATCGCGTCGAAGTCGTCGAGCGTACCGAGGCGCGGGTCGACGTCGCGGTGGTCGGCGACGTCGTAGCCCCCGTCGGCGAGTTCCGAGGGGTAGAAGGGGCTCAGCCACAGGGCGTCCACGCCGAGGGCGGCGAGGTGGGTCAGGCGCTGGGTGATGCCCTTCAGGTCGCCGAGCCCGTCGCCGTCCGCGTCGGCGAAGCTGCGCGGATACACCTGGTAGATCACGGCCTGGCGCCACCAGTCGGGGTTCTTCGGGGAGAGGTCGGGCGTGGTCACTCGGTCTCCTCTGCTGTGCGGGCGGCTCTGCTTGCGGGCAACAGAAGGACTCTGTCCGGTCGGCCGGAGAAGCGAACATCGGCACGCGGCGGAGCGACGGATTCCCCCTGTGACGGATCAGTGAGGACGATCGGGAGAACCGTTGAACTCCGCTTCCGTTCCCGCAGGTTGACAGCGTTCTGCCGGTCGACCCACCATGTGCTCACACTGTGGCCCATGTGACCAGTGAGCCCAGTGTTCCTACGATGACCACTCACTCTGTGTACACCCATGTACACGCATGATGGGATATGCATGTCCATAGCGAGACGTGTCACCATGCGCCGCCTGCTGGGGGCAGGCGCCGCGTCGCTCGCCCTCTGCGCGGCCTCCGCCTCCGGTGCCTGGGCCACCGGTTCACCCGGCGGCGGCGACGGCTGGGAGGCCGGCGGCCGGTACAAGCCCGGAACAGGCGCGGGAACGGTCACGGAGACCGACCGCTGCCAGTTCTCGCTCGACGGCACGAACTTCCACGACTCCGTCAAGGTCGACGACGTGAGCCTGCGGCCCAGCGACGACGGCAAGGTCCACATCCAGGTCCGCACCGCCGGTGACGCCACCACCTGCACGGCCTCCCTCGCCTCGTACCTCGCCCACGGCGCCACCTTCGCGACCTCCGGCGAGCAGGTGTTCGTCGACTTCGACACCGTGACCGTGAAGCCGGGACAGACCGACTCGCTCGACATCGCGGTCCCGGACGCGGGCTGCTTCGCGCAGGTCGACCTCTACCGCGGCGCGGTCAAGTACGACGGCGAGGACCCCGGCATCGGCGACGGCTTCGAGCACGGCGACCTGCCCAAGGGCCCGGACCGCCCGGTCATCAAGGACAAGCTGATCGCGGCGTGGAACGGCGGGACGAAGGACTGCACGACGACCGAGACGGAGCCGCCGTCGACGCCGACGCCGACGCCGTCCGCCCCGGAGCCGTCGGTTCCGGCTGAGACGACGCCGGAGGAGACGGAGCCGGCGAGCCCGACGCCGTCGGAGGCCACGCCGTCCACCGCGGAGTCGACCACCGCACCGGCGTCCGTGCCGTCCGCGGCGGGCGACGGCGGGGACCTCGCCGAGACCGGCGCGGACGGCAACACGATGCCGATCGCGATCGGCGCGGCGGTACTGCTGGCGGGCGGCGCGGGGATCGTGCTCGCTACGCGGCGTCGGCGGGCTGTCCGCTCCTGACGCTCTTTGGCCCACCCACCCGACTCGGCCAGTTGGTGGGTGGGCACCCGACCCGTCCTGTCGGGTGCGCCGACACCCACGTGATCAGCTGCGCCTGATCCCCTCCACGGCGTCAAGGACCAGGTGCCAGGGGTACTCCGTCGGCTTGCCCTGACCGGGCTGGTTCGGCACGAAGCCGTCGTCCCCGTACAGCACCTGCACGCCCATGGCCCGCAACTCCGCGACGCTCCGCTCGAACTGCCGATGCTGCACGTAGGCGGCGTTCACGCACGGCATCGTGACCGTCGGGATGCGCTTGCCGATGCCCTCGGCGACGACGCCGACCACGAAGTCGTGCGTGAGGCCGAGCGCCCACGAGTTGATCGTGTTGAACGTGGCCGGCGCGACCGCGATCACGTCAGCCTTCGGCCACACATCCGGCTCGCCAGGCAACTTGTACTCGCTGCGCACGGGGTGTCCCGTCAGCCGCTCCAGCTCGCCGAGTTGCGGCGCCAGCCAGCGCGCGGCAGTGGGGGTGAGGCCCAGGCACACGTCGAAGCCGCGGGCCTGTGCGTCCTGGATGACCGTTGCGACGTCGAAGACCGGCGGGGCTGCGGAGCCGAACAGATAGAGCACTCGACGAGTGGTCGTCATGTACCTATCCGATCACACACAACCGCCCCTGTTCACCGGGGAGTCGGGGGACGGAAGGAAGCACCCATGCGACCGGGCGCGGGTACTGTTCCAAACGGGTGCTTTGAACGGAGACCAGTATGCCCACACTGGACGACGACCACACGGGCGCACGCATCAAGGAGCAGCGCAGACTGGCCAGGCTCACCCAGCGCCAGATGGCCGACCTGCTGCCCTACTCCTACAGCTACCTCAATCAGGTGGAATGCGGCGCCCGCCCGGCGACGTCCGCCTTCGTTGCCGCGTGTGCCAAGGTCCTCAACGTCGACGTCACGGTCCTGACGGGCCAGCCGTACGTGACCGAGTTGCAGCGTGACCGGCTAGCCCAACTCGTGCGCCCGATCCGCGAAGCCCTCGATCTGTACGACCTCGGCCCCAACCCGGACCTGACCGTACGGCCGGCAGACCGGCTCATCGCCGAGGCGGACCGGATGTGCGCCGAGGTGCGGGCGACACACCTGCGGAACACAGCCCGGAAGCTGCCGGGTCTGATTGCTGAACTCACCCACGCCGCATGGTCGTCACCGTCCACCGAGCTGTGGCAGGCCCTCGCATCCGCCTACCGGACCGGACACGACATCAGCGTCAAGCTCGGCTACTACGACCTGTCCTCCGTGGCCTTGGACCGCATGGCGTGGGCGGCAGAGCGCGCTTCCGATCCGTGCTTGGGCGCCGTGCGGCAGTACATGAGGGCCCTGGTGTATTTCCGGGAGGGCGAGTACCGGATCGGGCGGCGGCTCGTCGCCTCCGGGCACACCATCGTCGGCCAGGCCGACGAGACCCGTGAGGCCTTGGCCGTCACCGGTCAGCTACACCTCGGTGCCTCGGTCATCTCCGCGCGGGCCGAGGACGAGGGGGCGGTGAAGCTGCACATCGCCGAGGCGCGCCGGATCGCGAAGCGCATCGGTGACGCCTCCGACGTGCACTGGCTCAGCTTCGGACCGACGAACGTCGCCCTGCACAGGATGTCCGCCGCCGTCGAAATGGGGCAGTACGACGACGCCCTCAAGCAGGCCCGGAAGATGAAGCTGCCGACGCAGCTGGCCACGTCCCGCCGTGCGCACTTCCTGATCGACCGGGCACGCACTCAGATAGAGACCGGCCACACGGACTCAGCGCTGAAGTCGTTGGTGGAGGCCAGGCACCTGGCTCCCGAGCAGACCAGGTACCACCCGGCGGCCCGCGAGACAATCACCGGCCTGGTCCATCTGTCACGACGCACTCCGGACGCGCTCCATCACATGGCAGCCTGGATCGGCCTGTAACGCACACTCACATCGCTCACAAAACTGTGAGCGTTCTGCCCTTCTCACAGCGTCACGCTGTTCTCACACCTGGTCAACGACGAGGCGGAGACAGCGTGATGAGGCAGCGCACACGAGCGGCGGAGATGACCACCGAGGCAGGCCCGGTGAACGCCACCCTAGGCGAGACCGAAGCAGCCGCGCCGTCCGCCGGATTGATGCGGGCCCAGGCCTCCTGGTTCATCGACCAGCGCTCGCTGCCCCGCCACCAGACCGTGAAGGGCTTCAGCCAGGACTTCCACAGCTACCTGAAGCAGCTGATCCCGAAGATCGAGCAGCTCGCTGAAACCCTGCCTCCGGACGACGTTCCGGCGAAGGTCGCGCTGGCCGGTGTCGCCAAAGCCCGACAGCGCCTGGAGGAAGCCGAGGCCGCGGGTCTGCACGGCGAGGTCGAACGCGTCAAACGGCTCGCCCGGTCCGTCATGGCCCTGTGCGACCACCACGACGCCCTCACCGGAGTCCTGATGTGCCTGGCCTGCGACAAGCCGATCGAGGCGGCTGACGCCTGGGTGCCGTACGACCGTGTCGGCCCCTCCGGACGCACCGCACCGCCCGGCCGGATCCACGCCCGCTGCGCGGGCACGACACACCGCCGCTGATCGGTGGCTCATCCCCCGGTTTCGGGTGAGCACGCGGGGGTAGTCGGGCCTCGTTTCCGGGCGGGTGGTGGTGGGGGTCCGCCGCGTCGTCGGAGGAGGGAGTCACCGTGCGGCCCAGGGACGAGCCGGAGCCGGCGTGGGCCGCCGACGCGAGCGCCCACGGGGCCCGGGGCGCCGACCCCGGAGAGGTCCCGAGAAGGGCGTGCCGTGTCGCGGTCCGGCTGCTGCCCGTGACCTGCGCGGGCGTGTCGCTGTGCAGCGACGGTATGCCCGTGCCGCTCAGCGCCAGCGACCCGCGGGCCGCCTACCTGATGGAGATCCAGGCCACCCTCGGCGAGGGCCCCTGCCTGCACGCCGCACGCACCGGCGCCCCCGTCATCGCCGCCGACCTGGCGGGCCGGGACGCCGACCGCTGGCCGGTGTTCGCCCAGCAGGCGACCGCGGCCGGCGTACGGGCCGTGTACGCACTGCCGCTCGGTGACGCCTCGGGGTGTGTGGGCACGCTCGACCTGTACCGCGACAGCCCCGGCGGCCTCAGCGCCCGCGAACTGCACACGGCGTATCTCATGGCCGGCGTCATGACGGTCGCCCTGATGGCCCTGCCGACCGGCGAGGAGAACGACAGCCGACGGGCGGACGGACCCTGGCTGAGCGAACTGGCCACCGAGCACGACGAGGTCTACCAGGCCGTCGGCATGATCATGGCCCAGCTCGGCGTCGGCTCCGACGAGGCACTGGCCCGACTGCGGGGGCATGCGTTCGCGCGCGGCCGGACCGTCCTCGATGTGGCGCACGACGTGGTGACCCATCGAGAGCGGTTCGAGCGGGACTGACAGGGCGAACGGGCCTCACACCAGTGCCCGGCCCTGTTTCCTGACCTCCGCGAGCCGTTCGGCGCCCAGTTCGGCCACCTCGTGGGTGACCTCCATGTACACCTCCCCGAGGCCGCCGTGGGTGAGGGTGAACGCGTCCTCACCCACCCGTACGGCCGCGACGTCCAGGGTGAGGGTGACGGGCTCGTAGTCCGTGTCGTCGGTGACGGTGATCCGCAGGCCCTGCCGCGCGTCCCCGACCTCCGGCAGCTCCGCGCCGAAAACCTCCACCCTCCGCTCCACCCCGCCCGCGGTCGTCGCCGTGAACTCCCCGCACTTCTCCGGCAGCGTCTCCATCCAGGCCAGCGTGCGGTCCACGTCCGCCGCGCGCTGGGTGGTCACCTGGTGGCGCAGCTGGGCCCCCTCGTCCCCGTCGTCCAGGCCGGTCACCGCGCGGGCCGGGGCGCCGAGCAATTCGTCGGCGTAGAGGCCGTCGAGGAGACGCCCGCAGTCGCGCCGGTCGGCGGGAACGGAGGCCTTGAGGAACGCGTCCCGCCAGGTCGCCGTGCCCTGCGTCGGCGCCCACGGCTCCCCCAGGTCGGCCTCCGTGATCAGCGCCGACCGGGCCTGGGCCTCGGTGAGGGCGGGCACCCCGGTGACGGGCGGCGGCGTGGCGGAGGCGACGGGCGATGCGGAGACGGCGGCCTGCCGGGCCGCCCAGGGTTGCGCACCGGAGCAGCCGCCCACCGTCAGCAGCGCCCCCGCCGAAAGGGCGGAGGCGAGGAAGGCGCGGGCGGCCGGGGGTCGGGTCATTTAGGTGCCTCCAGGGGGCTTTCCGACAGTCGTGCATCCACGGCACCACCGGTTCCGGCCGGGCGCCAGCGGTGCCGGACCGTACGGGTGAGCGGCGTTCCGGGTGCACCGGAAACGCATGCCCCGCCTCTCGCGCACCGGCGTGCGCCCGTGGCGGCAGCGGCCGACCCTGGACACATACGTGAGCTCGAACCGGCCTGGAAGGTGAACGTCACCATGAAGACGCCCCAGATCGTTTCGCCGCAGGAGTGGGAAGATGCGCGCCGGCAGCTGCTCGATGAGGAGAAGAAGCTGACCCGCGCCCGTGACGCACTGGCCGCCAGGCGGCGCAGGATGCCGTGGCAGGCGGTGGAGAAGAAGTACGAGTTCGACGGACCCGAGGGCAGGGTGAGTCTGCTCGACCTGTTCGAGGGCCGCCGCCAGCTGATCGTCTACCGAGCCTTCTTCGAGCCCGGCGTATCCGGCTGGCCCGACCACGCTTGCGTCGGCTGCTCCATGCTGGCCGACCAAGTCGGCCACCTCGCCCATCTGAACGCCCGCGACACCACGCTCGCCTTCGTCTCCCGCGCATCGCAGCCTGAGATCGAGCGGGTGAAGGCACGGATGGGCTGGGCGATGCCCTGGTACACGATCATCGACGATTTCGACATCGACTTCGGTGTGGACGAGTGGCACGGCACGAACGCGTTCATCCGCGAGGACGACCGAGTGTTCCGCACCTACTTCATCAACGCCCGCGGCGACGAGGCCATGGGGAGCCTCTGGAGCTACCTCGACATGACGGCACTCGGGCGGCAGGAGAACTGGGAGGACTCACCCGAGGGCTATCCCCAGACCCCGCCGTACGAATGGTGGAACTGGCACGACGAATACGGGACGGCCGCCGGGCCGGCGCAGGAGTAGGTACACGACGCGCCGAGGCCCCCGAGGGCAGCATGACCGAGCCCTCCGCCCGCCCTCACGAATGAGCTCGGGTATGCGCCCGCGGCGCAGCTGCTGCCGACACCACCGGAGTGCGGGCCGCCGTCCGCAGACGTCGGCCGCGCCGCGTCGGTCCCCACGGCTTGAGGACCGAGATCACGGTCATGAAGACGTACGCGGACAGGGAGACGACCGGCCCGAACAGCACGTCACCGGCGTCGGGCAGCGGGCCGCCCGCGGCAACGGCGGTGACCGCCGCGTTCACACCGGGGCGCAGCGCGAAGACCGTGGCGGTGGTCGTGGCCAGGGTCAGCCAGAACTTGGTGTAGACCCATCGGTGCCGCGCCAGCCCCCACACCGTGCCCAGCGACAGGAGCAGGCCGCTGAGCAGGGTGAGGAACGCGACGGGGAGCAGGAGCCAGTCGGCGAAGAGCTTCATGGCCCGGACGGAGGCCTCCACGGTCACCGCGGATCCGGTGGTGGTCGCGGTGACCCCGAGCGCGAGCAGCCCGAGCGTGAGCCCGAGCCAGCTCGCGGAGGCGGCCACATGGACGACGAGGGAAGCCCGCCGTGCGGGCCGGTTCAGTTTCATGCCCATCACCGTGCCGGGCGGGAGCGGCGCGGACGTCTGACGGCGGGAGTAATCGCGCGTACTGGTCTCGGCGTACGGACGGCGTACGGGCGTACATCGGCGTACGGACGCGCGGAGGAGAGCAGAGCGCCCACCGAAAATCCTTCGCGCACCTCGTCGGCCCCCCGTTACCGTCACCCCATGAAGCGCGCCCACCCGTCTCTCACGACGACGCCGGAGAGTGTCCCGGCGCGCTGACCACTGACGACGTAAAAGTCGAAGCCCCGGGGCGAGTGCCCCGGGGCTTCGTCGTCCCGTCCGGTTCCTCGCCCCCCGAGCGAGGGAGAACCCCGTGCACGACCACCGCCGCCTCGGCCGTGATCTGGACCTGTTCGACACCGATCCCCTGATGGGTGCCGGCCTGCCGTACTGGCTGCCCGACGGGGCCGTCGTACGCCACACCCTGGAGGAGTACATCCGCGAGGCCGAACGCGCCGCCGGCTACCGGCACGTGTACTCGCCCGTCCTCGGCAAACGGGAGCTGTACGAGATCTCCGGCCACTGGTCCCACTACAGCGACGACATGTTCCCGCCGATGAAACTGGGCGCCGAGGAGGTCGTCCTGCGCCCCAGCCTCTGCCCCCATCACGCCCTGATCTACCGCTCCCGCTCCCGCAGTTATCGCGAACTCCCGCTCCGCATCGCCGAGTTGGGCGGCATGTACCGCTCCGAACTGTCCGGCGTGCTCGGCGGCCTCACCCGGGTCCGGGCGATCCACCTCAACGACGCGCACATCTTCTGCACCCTGGAGCAGGCCGTGGACGAGGCCCGCGCCGCCCTGGAGCTGATCCGCCGCGCCTACGCCGACCTGGGCATCCGCGCCGCCCGCCACCGCCTGTCCCTGCCCGCCGAGGGCGGCAAGTACGTGGCCGACCCGGCCCTGTGGCGCCGGGCGACCGCCCTGCTCGAGGAGGCCCTCGACGCCTGCGGACTCCCCTACGAGTCCGCGCCGGGCGAGGCGGCCTTCTACGGCCCGAAGATCGACGTACAGATCGCGGACCCGGCCGGCCGGGAGACCACCCTCTCCACCGTGCAGATCGACTTCCACCAGCCCGCCCGCTTCGACCTGCACTACACCGGCCCCGACGGCGCGAAGCACCGGCCGGTCATGGTCCACCGCAGCATCATCGGCAGCGTGGAACGGGCGGTCGCGCACCTCGTCGAGCAGCACGGCGGGGCGTTTCCGCCCTGGCTGTCGCCGGTGCAGCTGGTGGTCCTGCCGGTGTCCGAAGCGCAGGAGGAGCGAGCGGCGTCCGTCCTGAACCAGGCCACCGCGCAGGGCATCCGCGCGGCGCTGCACGGTCCGGGGGAGGGCAGCCTGGGGGCCCGGATCCGGGCGGCGCGGCTGGTGCCGTACCAGGCGGTGATCGGGGCACGGGAGGCCGACGGTGACCTGGTGGCGGTACGGCTGCGGGACGGCCGCCGGCCAGGGGCGGTACCCGCCGCCGAGCTGCTGCGGCTGATTGCGGCCCGCGTCCGGGACCGGCGCTCCGGGCTGTGGGAATCCGCGTAGGGTCGCTGCCGTAGGGCCACAAGGCCCGGGTGAGAGGAGTCTGGACGTGACCGGTCAGCCCATCCCCGTGATCATCGACTGCGACACCGGCGTCGACGACGCCCTGGCCCTGCTGTTCGCCGTACGGCACCCGGGCCTGGACCTGCGCGCGATCACCTGTGTCGCCGGGAACACGGACGTCGACGGCGTGGTCCGCAACACCCTCACCGTGCTCGAACAGGCCGGTGCCCCAGGCATCCCCGTCGCCCGGGGCGCCGAACGCCCGCTGATCGAGGCACCGCGCTCCGCCCGGCACGTCCACGGCCACGACGGCATGGGCGACCTCGGCCTGCCGGCCCCCACCCGCAGGCCGGTGGACGTGGACGCGGTGACCCTTCTGCGCCGGGAGATCCTTGCGTCCCCACGCCCGGTCACCCTCATCCCCACCGCGCCCCTGACGAACATCGCCCTGCTCCTGCGCACCCACCCGGAGGTGATCCGCAACATCGAGCGGATCGTCTTCATGGGTGGCGCGGTGACCACGGGGAACGCCACGCCGGTCGCCGAGTTCAACGTCTGGCACGACCCGGAGGCCGCGGCGATCCTCCTCACGGCCGGTGTGCCGATCACGATGTACGGGTTGGACGTGTTCAAGCGGGTGGTGGTGCCGGGGTCGGACGTGGCACGGCTACGGGCGAGCGCGGAGCCGGGCGTACGGCTCGGTGGCGAGCTCCTCGCCCACCGCGACCCGGCCGTCTCCGGCGACCCCACCCCCTCGGGCGGCCTCGGCGACGCGGGCGCGGTCTGCGCGGTCGCCGACCCGGAGGGCCTGACCACCGAGCGGCTCCCGGTCGAGGTGAGCCTCGCCCCGGGCCCGACCCGAGGCCAGACCGTCGTCGACCGCCGCCCCCGCCCCGGCGAGTCCGAAATCCACGACGGCACACGCGAACAGCCCCTCGTCGACGTCGCGTTGGACGTCGACGAGGAGCGGTACGTGAAGCTGTGGCTGTCGGTGGTGGAGGGGTAGTCGGCGGGGGTCGCGTGCAGCGCGGCACAGGCCCTAACCGTGCCGACTGTCCCCCGCCGACTGCGTGGATGCCGATTCCACCGCCCGAGCCGGACCCGCGTTGGCCGCGGTGATCAGCGCCGCGGCCGCGATGACGGCTGCGACGGCTGCCCTGGCGTAACGGGAGGAAGGGCGTCCGTGGGGGGCGGATGTGGGTCCGGGCACGGGAACCTCGCAACGACAGCGACGGATTAAGCGGCCTTAATCTCATTCATAACCTAGGGGGTTGAGGCCCTCGATCGGAAGAGGGGCATGGAGAGTTGAACAACTACTTGCGTAAGTCGGCTTACTGGCATGATGAATCGCATGGCGAACCGGGACGACCCCGAGACCATCGGGCGCAGGGTGCAGCAGCTGCGGCATGAACGCGGGCTGACGCAGAGGCAGTTGGCCGAGCCTGCCTACACCCCGGCATACATCTCCACCCTCGAGGCCGGCCGGGTCCGCCCCTCCGACGAGGCGCTGCGGCATCTCGCCGACCGGCTCGGTGTCGCCTTCGACGAGCTGGCCACCGGACGCCCGGCCCGTCTCGCCACCGATCTGCGGCTGCGGCTGACCGAGGCGCAGCGCACCCTCGCCACGGGGGCCGCGGAGGAGGCGGCCGAGCAGTACGCCGCGCTGCTCGTGGAGGCGGAGCGGTACGGGCTGGTGGAGGAGCAGGCCACCGCGTTGCTGGGGCTCGGCGAGTGCGGCCTGGACACCGGCGATCTGACCGCCGCCCGCCGCCACTTCGAGCGCGCCGAGAAGTCCCTCGCCGAAGCCGACGCTCCGCTCCCGGCCCGGGTGCCCGCAATCCGCGGCCGGGCGGTGTCCCACTACCTGGCCGGAGAGCTCCGTTACGCCGTCTATCTCCTGGAGTCGACTCTCGATGAGCTGAACCGCGGTGGACTGCACGATCCGGACGCGCTGCTTCTGCTCTACGCCGGGGTCATAGGCCCGTACATGGACATGGGCGCCCACGCACGCGCCGCGCAGGCCGCCGAGTTCGCGCTCGCCCTCGCGCCGCAGGCGGGCGACCCCGCGCTGGTCGCCCGGATGCACCGCCAGGTCGCCCGCACCCTGGTCGCCGAGGGTCGGCTCGCCGAGGCCGACGCCTCGCTGGCCAAGGCCGCCGACATGTACCGCCAGCTCCAGATCCGTACGGAACTCGCCAACTGCCACTGGATGCGCGGCTACGTCTACGCCCAGAACGGCCGGCTGGAGCGCGCCGAGGAGGAGCTGCGGGCCGCCCAGACGATGCTGTCCGCCAAGCGTGCCGCCCTCTACAGCAGCCAGGTCGCCGTCGAACTCGCCGACGTACTGCACCGGCGCGGCAAGTCCGACGAGGCCGCCGCCCTGCTGAACGACGTCCTCGGCGACCTCTCCTCCGAGCGCGGCGCCGTGCACGCCGCCGCCGCGCACCGCCTGCTCGGCCGGATCGCCGAGGACGCCCACGACACGGACGCGGCCGAGGAGCACTACGTACGCGCCCTCAGCCTGCTGGAACGCGCGGGCGCCGCCGGTGACCTGGCCGACCTGTGCCGGCTGCTGGGCGATCTGCTGCGCCGCACCGGCCGGGTGGAGGCGGCTCTGGACGCGTACCGCACGGGGCTGGGCCACCGTACGGCCCCCGGCACCACCACCCTCGGGCCCGCCCCCGCACAGCCACCTCTTTGACGGAACCGGGGTGGCGCACAGCGCCGCCGGTTAGCCTGCCCCCGGAATCGAGCAGCGGGGCGAGGCGCGTGGAGAACCAACGGACACTGGCCGACGGCCTGCGCCTCGGCGTGCGCGCGCTCGTCCACGCGGTCGTCGGCGGCGCGGCCCTGATCGCCATCGCGACGGTCGCCTCGGTGCTCGGCCCACTCCTCGCGCTGGACCTGTACACGCCGCCGGTGGCGGCCTGGTGGACGGTGTTCACGGCGGTCGCGGTGCAGGGCGTGCCGTTTCTGCTGCTGGGCACGGTGGTGTCGGCGGCGATCGGCGCGTTCGTGCCCGAGCGGGTGTTCAGCCGACTGCTCCCTCGCAACCAGGCGCTGGCCGTGCCGGTGGCGGGCGCGGCGGGGGTGGTGCTGCCCGGCTGTGAGTGCGCGTCCGTACCGGTGGCGGGCAGCCTGATGCGCCGGGGAGTGGCCCCGGCGGCTGCCCTGGCGTTTCTGCTGTCCGCGCCCGCGATCAACCCGGTGGTACTGGTGGCGACGTCGATCGCGTTCCCGGGGCAGCCGGAGATGGTGCTGGCCCGGCTGGTCGCCTCACTGACGGCGGCCGTGGTCATGGGCTGGCTGTGGGCCCGCTTCGGCAAGGAGCGGTGGCTGCGGCTGCCGGGGAAGGGCAGAGCGCCGGTGCCCGGCCTGCGGGGCTTCGCGAGCGGCCTCCAGCACGACTTCCTGCACGCGGGCGGTTTCCTGGTCCTGGGCGCGGCAGCCGCGGCGACCTTCGACATCGCCGTACCGCGCGCGGTCCTCGACGTGTTCACCGGCTCCGCGTGGCTGTCGGTCCTGCTGCTGGCGGTACTGGCGGTCGTGCTGTGCGTGTGCAGCGAGGCGGACGCGTTCGTCGCGGCGTCCCTGTCCGGTTTCTCGCCGACCGCGCGGCTGGCGTTCATGGTGGTCGGCCCGATGGTCGACCTCAAGCTCATCGCGTTGCAGACGGGCACGTTCGGGCGGGCCTTCGCGGTGCGGTTCGCCTCGGCGACCTGGGTGGTGGCGGTGGCGTCCAGTGTGCTGGTCGGGTGGTGGCTGCTGTGAGGCACTACGGACCGGCGGTGCTGCTCCTGCTGACCGGCGGGGCGGTGCTGCGCATCTCGGCGTTCAGCGAGCTGTACCTGCGGTACGTGCAGGCGGGGCTGCGGCCGTACCTGATCGTGTCGGGGGTGGCGCTGGTGCTGCTGGGTGTGGTGTCGGCGGTACTGCTCAGGCGGCACGAGGAGTACGACGATGACGACGGCCACGGGCACCAGCACGGCCCCGCCGGTCCGCGCGTCGCCTGGCTCCTGGCCCTGCCCGCCCTCGCCCTGCTGCTCTTCCCGCCGCCCGCCCTGGGCTCGTACAGCGCGCAGCGGGAGGCGGCGGAGCGGGCGGCACAGGGGGTGGGGACGTTCCCGGCGCTGCCCTCCGGGAGGGTGCTCGACCTCACGCTCGCCGAGTTCGGCTCCCGGGCGGTCTATGACAGCGAGCGGTCACTGAAGGGCCGTACGGTCCGGCTGACGGGGTTCGTCACGCAGGACGGCGACGGCACGTGGTACGTGACACGGCTGCTGGTGTCCTGCTGTGCCGCGGACGCGACGACCAGCAAGGTCGAAGTGCGGGGCGCGGATGCGCCGGCGACGGACACATGGGTCACCGTCACCGGTACCTGGCGTCCCGAGGGCGAGCTCGGCTCCGCCGAGGCCTGGCCGCCCGTCCTCGACGCCGGGAGCGTGCGGACGGTTGCGCAGCCGGCGAATCCCTACGAGAAGCGTTAGGGCCTGTCCGGCAGCGCCTTCTTCAGCGCCTCGTCCAGGCTCGTCGCCAGCGCCGTGTCGCTCGGCGGGCTGTCGCCGAGCAGCGCGCCCAGCTGCGCGGTGAACGTCTGTGTGAACGCGCCGTACAGCGCGGTGCGCGGCCGCTGTACGGCGCTCTGCAGGGCCGGAAGCAGGATGCGGCGGGCGTAGGCGGGCCGGCCGGCCGGGTCGCGGGGCATGCGGTCGGCGCTCTCGCCGGACGGGGAGGGAGACGTGGGTGCGGCGGTGCACCGTACGGCGTCGTCCGTGTACGCCGACTCCCGTGTCGCCGCGAACCCCGCGTCCAGCAGGCAGCGTTCGCTTTCCTTGCCGGTGAGGAACCTGATCAGCTCGACCGCCTTCGCCGACCGCTGCGAGGCCGCGGTCACCGCGAGGTTCTGGCCGCCGAGCACCGCCCGGCCGGGCAGCGGCGCCACCCCGAGCTGCTCGTCGGTGAACGACTGGTGCAGGGTGCGGTACGCGTACGGCCAGTGCCGCAGGAACGTGGTGCGGCCGTCGGCGAAGTCGCCGAGCGTCGCCGCCTCGTCGGAGTGGACGGCGTCCTGGAGCAGGTACGGCGTCTGGGTGCGCAGGCGCAGCTCCCCGATGCCCTGCGTCAGCTGGGCGACGGTGGCGTTGTAGTGGCCGTCGTCGTCGGTGAGCGTGAGGTCCGGCACGGCGGACGCGAAGGCCTCGACGGCGTTGACGGTCCGGCCCTCGTACGCGGCGAGCTGTGTGGTCCAGCCCTTCTCGTAGCCCTCGGGCGGATGCTCGTCCAGGGTGTCGACCAGCTCCTCCAGCTCCCGCCAGTCCAGGCCGCCACTCAGGTCGGTGCGCTGTACGCCGCCGTCCTCGAGGTGGTCGCGGCGGTAGTAGAGCAGTCCGACGTCGCTGTTGAACGGGGCCGCGTACACCTTGTCGTCCCAGCGGGCCGTGCCGGCGACGGACTCGATGACGTCGGGGTCGATCACCTTGTCGGGCAGGGGGCGGACCAGGCCGGCGGCGGCGAACTCCGGCACCCAGGTCACGTCGAGGTTGACCACGTCGTAGGTGGCGCTGCCGGACTGGAGGGCGCCGAGGAGCTGGCTGCGCTGTTCGTCGGCGCTGCCGGGGAGTTCCACCAGGCGGGCGCGGAAGCCGGTGTTGTCCTGCTCCTGCTGCCGGTTCCACACGTCGATCAGCTGCTGGCGGATGCCGTTCTTGCCGGTGACGTCCCGGCCGCTGGCCACCACGATGTCGCCGGGCACCTCGGGGGAGGGTGCGGCGTCGGTGCCGTTCCCGCCGCCGGTGCACGCGGCGAGCAGCAGGAGGGCCAGCAGGGCGGCGAGCCGTCGGGCCATCAGTCCTCCCCCGTTCCGGTGCGCGCGACCTCGTCGCTCAGGCCCGCGCCGAGTTCGTCGTCGGCGTCCAGACAGCGGCCGCCGCTCACGACGGAGATCCGGGCGCCCGGCTCGGCCGCGGCACAGCCGCCGCCGGCCAGCGACACCACGGCGATCGGCACCTTCGCCGACTCTGCCCTGTTCAGCACGTCGTCGAGGCGGGCGCCGGTCAGCCGGTCGGCGTCCTCGTCGTCGGTGATGTGGACGATCAGCTGGGGACGGTCGTCGTCGGCGCCCCGCCCGGCCATGTCGTCGAGGGCGGCGAGCAGGGCGGCGTACGGGTCGGCCTCGGCGTCCCGTACCCGGGCCCGGCCGTCGATGGCGCGCTCGGCCTCCTTGCGGGTGTGGTGGCCGAAGGGCAGCAGGGTGTCGTACGGCGTGCTGCCGTCGGTGTCCGCCACCGCCCACACGCCGTACTCGTCCTGCTCGCCGAGCCCGCCCAGCGACTGCTTCAGCAGGCCGGGGCCGCCGCTGGCCCCCTTCCACAGCGACGCCATCGAACCGGAGCTGTCGAGCAGGAACAGGACGCGGCCGGGCCCGCGGGCGTCGCGGTACTTCCTCAGCGACGTCTCCATCGCGTCCCGCCCCGCGGACTCGACGAGCGGGGCGGGATCCCGCAGCACCCCCTCGGGGACCTCGCCGCTCGTGTCCAGCAGGACGCGGTCACGGTCGGCGGCGCGGAAGCCGTCCTCGGCGAAGACTGCGCGTCCGCCCTCCCCGGTGAGCCACTCCCGGAAGTCGTCGGCCGCGGTGTCGCGCACGTCCCGGTCGAGGTCGGCGCCCTGCCAGCGCACCCGGACGAACACGGGCTCCAGGCCCGGTACGTCGCCGGGGTACTGGGCGAGCCGCGGAGTGCGGGTCGTCCGGTCGCAGCCGACGCCGCTCTTCATCAGGAACTCCGGCACCAGGGCCGCGGTGCGGTTGTCCACGGCCTTGTCGTCCGGCAGCGCGCACAGCAGGTCGGCGGCCGTGCGGGCGGGCGGTCCCGCCGGGGCGATCTCCTGCTCGACGCGGCTCGGATCGGCGCCGGGCGTGCCGTACAGGGCCGTCGTGGCGAGCAGCGCACTGTCCGCGAACTCCGGGTCGGGGCGGCGCACTTCGGCACGGTCGTCCCGTTCGCGCAGGGCGCCGATCATCTCGGGGAGCGCGGGTCCTGCCCGCTCGTTCAGGGAGAGGACACCGAGGTGGCGGGGCACGGCCAGCACGATGGGGGAGTACGCGAACGCCTGGTTGTCCGGCTCCAGAAGGGCGAGCGCGTCCGTGTCCTGGCCGGTGGTGACCCGGGCGACGTCCGCCGGTGTGGCGGGGATCCAGATGTCCGGCTGCGGGCCGATGTCACGCTGCGGGTTGAGGTTCTCGCGCGGTTCGTGCCAGGCGCCGGAATCGCGGCGCAGCGCGGTGACCGCGTCGGCGGAGCCCGCGCTGTAGACGGTGATGCCGCTGCGTCGGCAGCCGTCGCCGGTGGTGTTCGCGTCCGACGTCAGATACGCGTCGGCCGCGGCACCGACGGTCGCCTCCAGGTCCGGGTCGGTCAGAACGCGTAACTCGAGGGGCGGCGCACAGTCGCCGGGTCCGCCGACCAGGCCGAGGAGGCGGTACGAGCCGAGGCCCAGGGCGGCGAGGGCGGCCAGGACGCCGACCCAGGCACGGGCCCGCCGGGCCAGGCCGCGCACGTGCCGCCGGCCCGGGCGCACCGGGATGCGGGTCAGCCGGGGCCACCGCAGGCGGGCGGCCCGGGCGGGGAGCAGCCGCAGCAGCAGGGGCCGCTGCGAGCCGTGCTCCCCGTCGTCACCGGCCCGCCAGGCCGCCCAGACGCTCCAGGCCCCCTGATCCACCCCGTCCCCACGGACCGACAGCAGCACGTCCTCATCGGGTTCCGCCCGGCTCTGCGGGGTCCACGGCTCGCCGCGCAGCGTCTCGTGGCGGCCCGCGGCCATCCGGACCCGGAGCGCGTCCGAGACCTGACGGAAACCCAAATCCCCCTTTCCACCCAGGAGTTGCAGCAGCTCCCCGGTGAACGGCGTGGGTGTGACCGCGTCGCCCGCGTCGATACGGTGGTTGGCCTGCACGCTCATCAGCAGCAGCACCCGGCGCTTGTCCCGGAAGGTCTCCCAGATCCAGGCCGCGTTGCCCGCGAAGCAGCAGTCGAGGATCACCACGATCCGCTCGGCCGGGCTGCTGGCGAGCCAGGTCAGCATGGTCGTGAACATCTCCGCGCCGGGGAAGACGGCATGCCCGCCCGGGATCACGCTCGCGTTGCGCATCTGCAGGAACAGCTCGTCGCCCGCGCTGGGAATCGCGCCGTGCCCGGCGAAGTACAGCAGGAGCAGCCCCTCGGCCTCCTCGGCGGCCGTACGCAGTTCCCGCTCGAAGTCGTCCAGGGACGGCGACCGGGCGACGGTGATCTGGCGCTCGCCGAAGACGCCGCCCCGGGACAGCACCTCGCGCAGCCGGTTCAGGTTCTCCTCGACGGCCGGCAGATCGCCCGGCACACCGTGCGGCGGCTCCGTGAAGTCGTACGTGGAGACACCCACCAGCAGTGCCCGGTTCACCCGCCCGCGCGGATCGAAACGGGTCACCGGCCTACCCGTCGAGGTCCACGGGGTCCACGCTGGCCTCGGGCGGATCACCGTCCTCGACCTCGCGGCGGTTCTCCCGCCACGCCTCCACGGCATGCGCGACCTGCACCACCAACTGGTTCAGCGCGACCGACGCGGATCCCCCGATCATCGCCACGATGATCTCCATGGCGATGCCCATCGGGGCCCCGGACTCGTCCGTACGGCGCCGCTCGTGAATCCGGAGCTCGCCCGCCCGCACCTTCTCGTCGAGCCGTTGCTCCCGTTCCAGCCACTTGCGCAGCGCGCCGACATCGCTCTCGGTCGCGGTCTCGTCCAGGCGGACCCGGATGACTCGGTCGGCCACTCCATCCCCCTCAGCCATAACTCACCATCATGGCACCGTGGTTGCGAACCGGGGAGGGTCAGGACGGCGACTTCCGCAGGCAGTTCGCGCGGGCGCTCAGTGCTGTGCCTGCGGCTGAAGCCGCTGCAGCTGCTGCTGTACGTGGTCCAGGGCGCCGGCCCGCCGGCCGGGCACCCGGCCACGCAACTCCGCCAGCGCCGCGCCGAGTTCGCGGGCCCGCGCCGGATCGCGGACCTCGCCCCACTGGTGGTGGGCCCGGTCCACGGCCGCCTCCACGGCGGGCGCGTCCTCGGCCTGTCCGGCGGCCAGCCGCGCGGCGGCCACCGCGAGCCATGTACGGCAGCTGCGGGCCGCGTCCCCCGCCAGCATCGCCAGATCCGCCCGCACCTCCGTCCAGTGCAGCGCCTCCTCGGAGGCGGCACCGTGTGCCCGTACGGCCGCCTGCTCCCACCGCGCGGCCAGCCCGTCCGCATCCGCGTGCCGGCCGGCCCGGACCGCGGCGGAGACGGCGGCGTGCGGATCGCTCACGGCCGGCGGCTGCGCGGCCAGCACGATGCCGACGTCCTCACCGGTGATCCGGCTCAGTGCCTGCTGGTGCAGCTGGTCCAGCGGCGGCCGGTGCCCGCTGCGCAGGATCGTCGCGACGGCCTTCATGTACGAGGGTCCGCCCAGCGACCGCCGGTGCGGCGGGGGCGCGATCCTGCCGTACACGGCGCTCTCCCGCCCGCAGTCCAGCGGCACCGAGCGCAACAGCTCCCAGCTCTCCGCGTCCGCGTGCAGATCGAGGAACAGCGTCGTCGTCCCCGGCGCCCGCAGCCGCAGCTCCTCCCGGAACCAGTGCCAGGGAAACCCCGTGTACCGCACGGTGGCCGGCGTCGTACGCGCCAACGCCAGATGCGGCAACCGCTGCCGCCGGTCCAGCTGAATCTGCCCGGTGACGTACACGGTCAACGGCCCCGGCGCCGCCGCGGCCGCCCGCAACCGCGTCAGCACGGCCTGCGGCTCCAACGGGTCCGCCAGCTCGACGACGTTCGCGGTCTCCGCGCCCGCCAGCACACCCGGCGCCACAGCCGCCAGCACAGGAAGCACCCCCGCCGCGTCCACCAGCCGCCCCTTGCCCACAGGCGAACCGGCCACCAACAACACGGTCCCCGGCATGGTCCCTCCCAGTCGATCAGGCACCCCAGCACGGTAAGCCACGCCGCCGATCCGCGGGCAGTCGTGCCTCACCCGGTGCCATAAGGGCCTGGGGACCTGAGGATCGGCAAGGCAGTGCGGCGCCGGAACGGCGAACAAGCGCTTCTCCTACAGCCGCCGCACCGCAAACACCGTCGTGTCGTCCGCCAGATGCCCCCCGCTGTGCCGCAGCACGCCGTCCCGCACGAACACCACCAACCTCCGCGGCCGAACCTCCCGCGTGTCCGCCGCAAGCATCCGCGTCACCTCCTCGGCCAGCGGATAGAACTCCCCGTCGGCGTTCCGAGCCTCCGTCACCCCGTCCGTCGTCACCAGCAATGTCTCCCCGTCCGCCAGCGGAAACCGCCGCACCGAGGGCAGCGACTCCCCACCCGACGCACCCGACACACCCGCCCCTCCCGACGCCCCCGTGGACACGAGCTCACCGAGCCCCAGCGGCAGCCCGTCCCCCACCGGCAGTACCCGCACCCCACCCGGCCCGGCAACCAACGGCGGCTCATGCCCGAAGTTCATGACGTCCACCGCAGCCTCCGCATCCGCCGGGAACCCCAGCAGCACCGCCGTGGCGAACCGGTCCCCGTCCGTGCGCCCGAGCGCGGAAATGTGCTCCCGATGCCGTCGCATCCGCACCTCCAGCCGCTCGGCGACCGTCCGCAGCTCCCGTTCGTGATACCCGGCCTCCCGGAACGTGCTGAGCAGCACCGCCGCCGTCTCGACCGCCCCGAGCCCCTTGCCCTGCACGTCCCCGACCAGGACCCGCGTGCCGTGGAGCCCGGGCTGGATGTCGTAGAAGTCGCCCCCGACTCGCGCGTCGACGTCCGCGGTGAGATACACCGCCGCGTGGTCGAGCCCGCCCCACGGCACCGGCAGCGGACGCAGCACGGTCCGCCGGGTGGTCTCGGCGATGTCCCGCATCCGCACCATGCGCGCCTCCCCGCGCAGCCGCACCACACACGCCAGCACGGCCAGCACACCGCCGATCGCGACCAGGACGAAGTCGGGCAGCACGGCCCGGAACTCCTCCGGCCAGGCGCTGTCCAGGACGAGGTACGTCGCGAGCGCCAGCGCCCCGAACATCGCCGTGCCCCACACCCCGCAGATCGCGGCGGCGATCCCGGGCACCAGCACGCTCCAGGTGGTGATCCGGAACTCCGTGTAGAGGTCGACCAGCGCAATCCCGATGAGCAGCAGCAGCGGCGGCACCCAGGCGACGCTGCGTCCCCGTACGCGCAGCATCTGCTGCCGGTGCAGCACGTCCCGGCGCCGGGCCCGGGGATACCGGTCGAGCAGCCGTTCGCCCCCGCCGCCGGCAACGCTCACGGGGTCCATGGGCCCCAGCGAAACACGGCCCCGCCCCCCGCGCATCCCCTCCCGGTGGGGCCGGCCGGCCGACTTGCCAGGGGTCGGCCCGAGGTGTGCCCTGGAAGGCGGGGCGAGGAGAGAGGAGTGCTCTCATGGCTCATGCGGCACCCGCGTCCGGCGTCACGACCCGAGCCGCCGGTACACCCGACATCTTCAGCGCGCGCACCCACAGCACCACCAAATGGGCCGTGCCCGTCGTGCTCGGGCTTCTCTACGGCTACTGGGCCGCGGCCAACCAGCGCGACGGCGGACCCATCACCGGCTGGAACCTGCTGCTCGGTTTCGTCGCCGCGCTCGTGTTCGCCGTGGTGTACTTCGCGCTGCTCCGACTGGGGCCGCGTATGAAGCGGGAGGTGCACGCGCTGGCGTGGACGTCCTTCGCCGGTATCGCGTTCGGCTTCCTGTACAGCCAGACCGGCGCGACCGTGCTGCGCTCGACGGCGATGGCGCTGGCGGTCGCGGCGACCGTGTTCGTCATCCTGTTCTACCGCTACTACACGCGTGAGGACGCCGAGGGCCACCGGGTCTCCTGAACGGAGCCCCGGACGTCTCCTGACGGCCCCCGGACATGACGCGTGGACCCCGGCACGGTGGCCGGGGTCCACGCTTCTCCCTCATCCCTCCACTCACCGGACGACGCGGAGCCAGACCCAGCCGCCCGGAGAGGTTCCGGAAGTGTTCCCCACCACCAGGAAACACCCGTTCGGGTGAGCCCTCCACCGGAGAGCGGAATCCCCAGCTCCGCGAGGGGGCCGGAGATGCACCCGATTGCAGTTGCCCCGCTCGCCCCGCCCGCGCCCAGGCCGTTGCCTGAAAGGGTGTCGTCCCGGTCCGTACGTTTCCTCCGCCTCCGCAGCGCCCTGTCGGCGGCGCTGATCGCGTTGTGCTGCCTGATGGTCCCGTGCTCGGCGCTGGCGGCCTGGGCGGCGTACGGCCTCGCCGACACCGGCCGCTACACCCGCACGATGGCGCCGCTGGCCACCGATCCGGCGGTCCGGGAAGCGGTCGCGGACACCGTCGGGGACGAGGTGCTGCACGAGGTCGGTGTGGGCGCGCAGGCGGGCGCCATGGGGCCGTTCGTGCAGGACGCGGTGCGTTCGTTCACCCAGACCGAGGCCTTCCGGGCCGGCTGGGACACGGCGATGCGGGCCACCCACGCCGCCGTGCTCCGCGCCCTGCGCGAGGACGACGACCGCACCGGCGCGGTCACGGTCGACCTGGCGCCCGTCACGACCCGGATCAAACACGAACTCGCCGCCGACAACGTGCTGCTGGCCCGCCACATCCCGGTCCGGCACACCCAGGTCGCCATCCTCCCGGCAAAGGAGCTGGACGGGCTCCGGAAGGGTTACCACGTGCTGGAAGTCGCCGCCCTCTGGCTGCCGGTCGGCGCGGTCGTGTTCGCCGTCGCCGGTATCGCCCTCGCGACCTGTCGCCGCCGCGCGGTCACCGCGACCGGCCTCGGCACGGCCCTCGGCGGCGCGCTGCTCGGCGTGGCCGTCGCGATCGGCCGGCACATCACGCTGGCCGGCCTGCCCGCCGAGGTCTCCCGGCCGGCCGCGGGCGCGGTCTACGACGCGCTCACCGGGACCCTGCGCACGGTGTCCTGGCTGCTGCTCGCGCTGGGCCTGACGGTGGCCCTCGGCGCCTGGCTCACCGGCCGGTACGGCCCCGTGCGGCAACGCCGGCGAGCGTCCGCAGCGCCCGGTCGAGCTCCGGCTCGGCAGCCGAGGCGAGCCCGAGCCTGACGGCGTCCGGCGTACGGCCGGGGCCGACGGCGAAGGCGGGGCCCGGGGTGACGGCGACGCCGTGTGCCGCGGCAGCCGCGGTGAAGGTGTCCGCCCGCCACGGCGGGGGCAGCTCCCACCAGGCGTAGTAGGCGTGCGGGTCGGTGCGTACGGCGAAGTCCCGCAGGTGCCGGCGTACGAGGTGCTGCCGCCGTTCGGCGTCCGCGCGTTTCGCCGCGACCAGCCGCTCGACGGTCCCGTCCCCGATCCACCGCACGGCCGCCTCCAGCGCGAACCGCCCCGCACTCCACCCGCCGGAGCGGATGGCGCCCGCCACCGCGTCCACCCGGTCCGGCGGCACGACGAGGAAGCCGACGGTGAGCCCGGGGGCGACCCGCTTGGAGAGGCCGTCGACGACATGGGTGAGACGGGGCGCGTGGACGGCCAGGGGTGGCTCGGGGCGCAGGAAGGACCAGATGCGGTCCTCGACGATCGGTATCTCCAGGTCGGCGGCGGTGCGGGCGAGTCGGCGCCGCCTCTGGTCGCTCATGGTGACCGAGGTCGGGTTGTGCAGCGTCGGCTGGACGTAGAGGGCGGACAGGGGTGCGCTGTGGTGGGCGGCGGCGAGGGCGTCCGGGCGCAGCCCGTCGTCGTCCGTGGCGAGCGGGACGAGGGTGAGGCCGAGCCGGGTGGCGATCTCCTTGACCAGCGGGTACGTCAGCGCCTCGACGCCGACGCGGCCGCCCGGCCGGACCAGGGAGGCGAGGGCGGCGGCGATCGACTGGCGGGCGTTGCCGGTGAAGAGCAGCCGGGCGGGGTCGGGGCAGCCGAGGAGAGCGGCGGCCGCTTCGCGGGCGGCGGCGTTGCCGGTGGCGGCGGCCGGGCGGAGGGCTTCCGTCAGGACGTCCGGGCGGAGGAGGGGAGTGAGGGCGGGGGCGAGAAGTTCGGACTGGCCGGGCGCGGACGGGTAGTTGAGCTCCAGGTTGACGGGCGCGGTGGTCGCGGGCTCGGTGAGGGCCCGTCCGCCCGGTGCGGGCGGGGCGGCGCGGACGAAGGTGCCGCGCCCGACCTCACCCACGACCAGTCCCCGGCGCACCAGTTCGCCGTACACCCGCCCCGCGGTCGACGGGGCGATCCCGCGCCGTCGTGCGAACGCCCGCTGCGGGGGCAGCCGTTGCCCCGGCCGGAGCCGGCCGGCGGCGATGTCGTCGGCGATGCGGTCGGCGAGCCGCACGTAGTCGTCCACAAGTCCCCCTGCCGGATTGCACCGAGAGCAAAGATCTTATTGCACCGAGGAGTTGGGGCGGCCTAGGGTCGAGCACATGGCACCCTTCCTTGCATACGAGGACAAAGGCACCGATTCCTCCTTGGTTCCGCTCGTTCTCGTCCACGGCCATCCCTTCGACCGCACGATGTGGGCCCCGCAGATCGAGGCGTTCGCCCCCGCCCGCCGGGTCGTCGCCCCCGACCTGCGCGGCTACGGCGCATCGCCGGTGACCCCGGGCCGCACGCTCCTGTCGGAGTTCGCGCAGGACATCGGGGCGCTGCTGGACGAGCTGAAGGTGGAGTCCTGCGTGCTGGCCGGCCTGTCGATGGGCGGCCAGATCGCGATGGAGTGCTACCGCCAGTGGGGCCCGGACCGCATCCGGGGCCTGGTCCTGGCGGACACCTTCCCCGCGGCGGAGACCCCCGAGGGCAGGCGCGCCCGCAACGCCATGGCGGACCGCCTCCTGCGCGAGGGCATGCGCGGCTACGCCGACGAGGTCCTGGAGAAGATGGTCGCCCCGTACGCGTCCGCCGAGGTCAAGGCCCACGTCCACCGCATGATGACCGGCACCCCGCCCGAGGGTGCCGCCGCGGCCCTGCGCGGGCGCGCCGAGCGCCCCGACTACCGCGAGCTGCTGACCCGCGTCACCGTCCCGGCCCTGGTCGTCGTCGGCGCGGACGACACGTACACGCCGGTCTCCGACGCCCGGGCCATGCACGCGGCCCTCCCCGACGCGACCCTCCACGTGATCGGCTCGGCGGCCCACATGCCCAACCTGGAACGCCCCGAGGAGTTCGACAGAGCGCTGTCCGGGCTCCTGGCCCGCGTCGACCGTCGTCGGCTCGGGCACACCTGACCGGCGTGGCCATAATGGGCCATGCCCCGCGAGTTCCCCATCGGCCTCACACCCCCCGACTGGCTGGTACGGAACCTCCAACCGCAGCAGGCCCCCGTCAACTGGCCGGCCGTGGTCCGCGCCGCTGTCGCGATGGCGCTCCCCCTGGCCCTCGGGCTCGCGGTCGGCCGGCCCGCCTACGGCGCCCTCGCCTCCATGGGCGCCCTGTCCGGCGTCATCGGCGACACCGCGGACGCCTACCGCATGCGGATCCTCAACATCGCCGTACCGCAGCTCTTCGGCGCCCTCGGCGTGACCCTGGGCTCCCTCGTGTACGGCCACGGCTGGGTCGCCGTCGCCGTCGTCACCGGCGTGGCCCTCGTGTCCGGGATGATCTCGACGATCGGCGCGGTCGCCTCCGTGTCCGGGCTGCTCCTGCTGCTCAACGCCGTGATCGGGGCCGGGCTGCCGCTGCCGGGCGAATGGTGGCTGCCGCCCCTGCTGGTGTCCGGCGGCGGGCTGCTCGTCCTCTTCCTCGCCCTGCTGTCCTGGCCCCTGCGCTCCGGGGTACCGGAACGCACCGCCGTCGCGGACACCTACCGGGCCGTCGCCGACCTGCTCGCCACCTGCGGCGGCGACTCGGAGGTCACGTACGACGACGCGCGGCACGACGCCACCCGGGCGCTCAACGAGTCGTACGACCTCGTCCTCGGCCACCGCACCCGCCACCACGGCCGCAGCCAGGATCTGACCCGGCTGGTCGCCCGGTTGAACGCCGTCACCCCGGTCATCGAGGCCGCCCCCGCCGTCCACCTGAGCGGCCGTACGCTGCCCCCGGAAGTACCGGACGCGGTACGCCGTCTCGCCGACGCCGTGGAGACGGGCTCGACCACGCCGGTGGAACTGCGCCTGCCCGTGCCGACCACCGAGACCGGCCGCGCCGTCGACCACGCCGTGCGGCACGCCGCCGACGTCGTCACCTCCCCGGACGTCGACCCCCACGGCATCGACGACCGCCTGGGCCGCCCGGCTGCCGTACGCATCCGCACCGCCCGGGCCGCCCGCACCGTCCTGCTGTCCGCCGGCTCCTGGCGCTACGGCCTGCGCCTCGCCCTGTGCATCGGCCTCGCCCAGGCCCTCGTCTCGATCGTCCCGGTCCCGCGCTCCTACTGGGTCGCCCTGACCATCACCTTCGTCCTCAAGCCCGACTTCGGCTCGGTGTTCTCGCGGGCCCTGCTGCGTGCGCTCGGCACCGTCGCCGGGCTGGTCGTCGCGGCGGCGGTCCTGGCGGAGGTGCCCCGGGGCTGGTGGGACGTACCGGTGCTGCTCCTCCTCGCCCCGCTGATCCCGGCGCTCACCCCGCGCGGCTACGGCTACCAGACGGCCGCCATCACCCCGGTGATCCTTCTCCTGTCCGACATCCTCAACCGCGAGGGCACGGACCTGCTCCTGCCCCGTCTGGTGGACTCCCTCATGGGCTGCACCATCGCGCTGGTCGTCGGCTACCTGCTCTGGCCGGAGAGCTGGCGCACCCGCGTCGGCGACCGCCTGGCCGACGCGGTGGCCGACACCGCCCGCTACGTGGAGGCCGCCTTCGGAGACACCACGGACCCCGCGGCCCGCGCCCGGATGCGCCGCCGCCTCTACCGCGACCTGTCCGGCATCCGTACGGAATTCCAGCGCGCGCTGACCGAACCGCCACCCATCGGCCGCCGGGCCGCCGCCTGGTGGCCGCTGGTCGTCGCCGTGGAGCGCATCGTGGACGCGACAACGGCGGCGCGGGTCCGCGTCGGCCACGGAGCCACGCCGCCGTCCCAGGCGGAGATCTGCCAGGTCGTCCTGCAACTGCGCGAGCTGTCCCAGGGCGTCCGCGAGGCCGAGGTCCTCCTACCGGTCCGCACCGACCTCACAGGCCCCTCGGGCAGCGTCCTGGAACCACTGCGCCAGGAGGTGGCGGCAGCGAGGGCGATCGCGTCCCCGCGCTGACTCCGCGGTAGCTGCGGGCAGTCGTGCCTCCCCCAGTGCCTTAAGGGCCTGGGAGGTGCCCCCAGGGCGATGGGGGTCCCCCCGCTCGAGCGAAGCCGAGAGTGGGGGAGGGTGGGCGCAGCGGCACCCCGCAAGCGCGGGCCCGCCACACCCCCGTCCACCGGATCAGACGCCGATGTCGCACCCGTCCTCACGCCAGACCGCCACAACCGCCGGCCGCACGATCTTGCCCGGCCCGTCGGGCCACGCACTCGCCGGCTTCTCCACGGACGCCCCGTCCTTCTCCCCCGGGTGCTGCACAGCAACCAGCACACGCCGCTCCTGAACCAGCGGCCCACAGGTCTCCGCCCCGATCGGCACGGTCAGGAACTGCTTCAGCTCGCCCCGCCGATCACCGCGCGTAGCCACACCGAACAGCCCGTCGTGCGACCCCAGCTGGTTGCCGTCGGTGGAGATCCACAGGTTGCCGTACCGGTCGAAGGCCACGTTGTCCGGGCAGGAGATCGGGCTGACCTGGTCCTTCGGGAACCCGGCGAAGTAGGTGGCCGGGTCGTTCGGGTCACCGGCGACGAGGAAGAGGCTCCAGGCGAACCTGGTGCTGTCGGCCTGGTTCCAGCGCTCGGTGAGCTCCAGGATCTGCCCGTGCTTGTTGGCGTTGCGCGGGTTGGCCTCGTCGGCCTTGGCGTTCGTACCGACACCGCGGTTGGTGTTGTTGGTGAGGGCGACGTACACCTTGCCGGTGTGCGGGTTGGGCTCGACGTCCTCGGGCCGGTCCATCTTGGTCGCGCCGACCTTGTCACCGGCGAGCCGCGTGAAGACGAACACCTCCTCGGCGGTCATGCCCTCGACGTGCGAGACGGCACCGTTCGCGGTGGCGGTGGCCAGCGGAATCCACTCGCCGGAGCCGTCGAACTCGCCGTCGCCCGGAAGCTTGCCGGTGCCGTCGATCTCGATGGCCGGGGAGTCACCGGTCAGCTTGGCGACGTACAGCGTGCCCTCGTCGAGCAGCGAGAGATTGTGCTCCCGCACGGCCCGGCCCGACCCCTCCTTCATCCGCTTGCTGCCGACGAACTTGTAGAAGTAGTCGAAGCGCTCGTCGTCACCCGAGTAGACGACCGGCCGGCCGTCCTCCGTGAGCCGCACGGTCGCGCCCTCGTGCTTGAAGCGGCCCAGCGCGGTGCGCTTGCGGGGCGTGGAGTGGGGGTCGTACGGGTCGAGCTCGACGACGTAGCCGTGGCGGTGCACCTCGTTGGGCTCCTGCGCGACGTCGAAGCGCTTGTCGAAACGCTCCCACTTGCGCTCGGTGGCGCCGGTGCCGATGCCGTACCGCTTGTCCGTGGCACGGGACGCGTTGGCGAAGTACTGGTTGAAGTTCTCCTCGCCGTGCAGCGTGGTGCCCCACGGGGTGGTGCCGCCGGCGCAGTTGTTGAGGGTGCCGAGCACCTTGGTGCCGGTCGGGTCGGCGGAGGTCTTGAGCAGGTCGGAACCGGCGGCGGGCCCGGTGACCCGGAATTCCGTCGTGGCGGTGACCCGCCGGTTCAGCGGGTGCCGCGGTACGGGGGTGAGCTTGCCGGTACGGGGGTCGTCCTCGACGACGACGGCGGACAGGCCGTGCGCGGCCCAGGCGATCTCGACCTGCTCACGGGTCGGGTTGGCGGCGTCGTAGCCGCGGAACATCAGTACCTCGTCGGTGTACTCGTGGTTGGCGACGAGGATCTGCCGGTTCCACTCACCCGGGAGGGGGAGCAGCGCGAGGAAGTCGTTGTTGTATCCGAACTGACCGGCCTGTGCCTTCGCGGTCTGGTTCTCCGGATCGAAGGCGGGCGCACCGCGCAGGATGGGCTCGCCCCAGCGGATGACGACGTTCTGGTCGTAGCCCTCGGGGACGGTCACGGCGTCGTCGGTGTTCGGCGCGACGGGCGTGAAGCGCAGGCCTCGGGCGCCCTTGCTGCTCGGGCGGTGCCAGCGGTCGGCGGTCGCGGCCTCGGCCTGCGGGGCGGCGGCGACGGTGGCCGCGGTGCCGGCGGCGGTGGCCGCGGTGACGACAGCGGCGGCGCGCATCACGGTACGGCGGCTGAGGGCGCCGGCGATGACGTCGCCGACGTACGGGTTGGCGGTGGTGTTCGGCACCTCGTGGAAGCAGGCGTCACCACAGCGGAAACGGCACGTCAGGGCGGACCGGCCGCCAGGGTGTGAGTCGTTCGTTCTGATGATCGGCAGCAGATTGCGCACTTTACTCCCCTTGCTTCCCCTTGAATCCAGCGTGACGGACGGTAGGAGCACGTTTGTGCGGGAGCGGGGCGACCGAATGAACGGAGCGTGAACTGGAGGTATCTGTAAGGAAGTTGCCGTGCTCGGGTGGACGTAACCCGCGAAAGTCTGGATGAAGACCTTGACGACGGAGGGCACCGCCCGTCGCCCCTCCTCAAGATCCCCATCCGGGGCCGCTAACCTTACGTGTCCGTCCTGGCCAGGAATTAACGGGCATCAACTCACGCGAAGGGTTGCGCATATGGGCATTCTCACTCTCCTGCGGAACGCATTCGGCCGGTCACGCAAGGAGCGTCCCGCCGAGGCAGAGGGTGCGGAGCAGGTACCCACGCAGCCAGCGACCGAGGCGGTCACCCTCCCCAGCCCGTCCACGGAGCCGACCCCCGCACCCCACTTCCCCGAGCCCCGCCACGAACACGACCTGGTCTCGGCCGCCTTCGACAAGATCACGGTCCCGGGCCCCACACCCCCCGCGGAAGCACCCCTTTCGAACCAGGCCGACCCAGCACAGGAACCGAAGCCCTCGGCCTCCCCGGCACCCGAACAGGAGCGGCCGACGGCCACGGAACCGAAGGCGGACGAAAAGCCCGCCCCGGCGACGGAGCCGACAACGGAGGAGAAGCCCGCCGCGGCCACAGAGCCCACGGCGGACGAAGAGCCGACGGCGGAGGAGGAGCCCGCCGCGGCCACGGAGCCCACGGCGGACGAAGAGCCGACCCCGGCCACGGAGCCCACGGCGGACGAAGAGCCCACCCCCGCCACGGAGCCCACGGCAGAAGCAGAGCCCACCCCGGCCACGGAGCCCACGGCGGAGGAGGCGGCGGAACCGGTGACGGAGCCGGCCGAGCCGCACACGGCCGCCGACGCGGAGCCCCAGCCCGAGCCGGAGCCGGAGACAGTCCCGGCCGCCGAGGCCGAAGCCACGCCGGAGCAGGAGCGCGTCGAAGCCGAACCCGACCCCCAGCCCCGGCCGGAACTCTCCGAGGAACCCGAGCCCGCACCGGAGCCGGAAGCAGCCCAGCAGCCGGAACCGGAGCCGACCCCGGAGCCCGCCCCGGCCCAGGAACCGGAGCCCAAGCCGGAGCCGAAGGCGACCCAGCAGCCTGAGCCGACCCCACAGCCGGAGCCGGAACCGGAACCGGAGTCAGAGCCGCAGGCAGAAAACCCGGCCCCCACCCCCACCCCGGCGGCCACCCCCGAACCCTCGGCCACCACCACCCCCGAACCCGCGGCCGCCGACGGCAAGGACGCCCCACTGGGGCCACCCGCACCCGACAACGAAAGCCGCACGGGTGGTGCGGGTGGGAACGAAGACCCGGCCGAAGGCCGGGTGCCCGTCCCCGCAACCCTCCGCACCGCCTACACCGCAGCCGCAACCACCCTCAAGGCCCACAACCTCACCCACACCACCGCCAAGATCTACCTCGTCCTCGACCGCTCCGCCTCCATGCGCCCGTACTACAAGGACGGCTCCGCCCAGGCCCTCGGCGAGCAGACCCTCGCCCTCGCCGCCCACCTCGACCCGGCAGCCCCCGAGGCCAAGGTCCACGTCGTCTTCTTCTCCACGGAAGTGGACGGCACCGGCGAGCTCACCCTCACCGACCACGAGAACAAGATCGACACCCTCCACGCCGGCCTCGGCCGCATGGGCCGTACCAGCTACCACGCCGCCGTGGAAGAAGTCCTCACCCACTACGAAAAGTCCGGCACCGGCGACCCGGCCCTGGTGATCTTCCAGACGGACGGCGCCCCCGACGCCAAGACCCCCGCGACCCAGTCCCTCACGGCCGCCGCGAAGAGCCACCCGGCCGTCTTCTTCTCCTTCGTCGCCTTCGGTGAGCACGACAACAAGGCCTTCGACTACCTCCGCAAGCTGAAGACCGACAACACGTCGTTCTTCCACGCGGGCCCCACCCCGAAGGAACTCACCGACACGGAGCTCTACGAGGGCGTCCTCGCAAACTGGCGCCCGTAAAGCCCGCCGTTAGCCGCGCAGCGACCGGCCGCCCGCTTCCACCCCGTAAAACAGGAAGCGGGCGGCCCGCCCATGTCGGCTACGATTTCAAGGTTCCGAGACGACCAGAGAAACGACGATCGTCACCCCCTGTAAAAACCTGGGAGCAGCCCGCGATGGCTCGACACCTCATCACCAGCGCCCTTCCGTACATCAACGGGATCAAGCACCTGGGCAACATGGTGGGGTCCATGCTCCCGGCGGACGTGTACTCCCGTTACCTCCGCCAGCGCGGCCACGACGTCCTCTACATCTGCGCCACCGACGAGCACGGCACCCCCGCGGAACTGGCGGCCAAGGAGCAGGGCCTGCCGGTCGACGAGTTCTGCGCCCAGGCGCACAACGCCCAGAAGGCGGTCTACGACGGCTTCAACCTGGCCTTCGACTACTTCGGCCGCAGCTCCTCCCCCCAGAACCGTGAGATCACTCAGGAGATCGCCCGCGAGCTGAAGGCGAACGGCTTCATCGAGGAGCGGGCCATCCGCCAGGTGTACTCGAACGCCGACGGCCGTTTCCTCCCGGACCGCTACATCATCGGCACCTGCCCCCACTGCGGCTACGACAAGGCCCGCGGCGACCAGTGCGAGAACTGCACCCGCGTCCTGGACCCCACCGACCTCATCGACCCGCGCTCCGCGATCAGCGGCAGCAGCGACCTGGAGGTCCGCGAGACCAAGCACCTCTTCCTCCTGCAGTCGGCACTCGCCGGCGAGGTCGAGGCCTGGGTCGACGAGCGAGCCGACGACTGGCCCGTCCTCGCCTCCTCCATCGCCCGCAAGTGGCTCACCGAGGGCCTGCACGACCGCGCCATCACCCGCGACCTCGACTGGGGCGTCCCGGTCCCCGCGGACACCTGGCCGGACCTCGCGGCCGAGGGCAAGGTCTTCTACGTCTGGTTCGACGCCCCGATCGAGTACATCGGCGCGACGAAGGAGTGGGCGGACCAGGACCCGGAGAACCGCGACTGGCGCTCCTGGTGGTGGAAGTCGGACGCGGACGTCCGCTACACGCAGTTCATGGGCAAGGACAACGTCCCCTTCCACAGCGTGATGTTCCCGGCGACCCTGCTGGGCACCCGCGCTCCGTGGAAGAAGGTCGACGTCATCAAGGCCTTCAACTGGCTGAACTACTACGGTGGCAAGTTCTCCACCTCGCAGCGGCGAGGCGTCTTCACCCACGACGCCCTCGAGATCCTCCCCGCCGACTACTGGCGCTACTTCATGATGGCCAACGCCCCCGAGTCGGACGACGCGTCCTTCACCTGGGAGCACTTCACGGCCACGGTGAACAAGGACCTGGCGGACACCCTCGGCAACTTCGTCAACCGCGTCCTGTCCTTCTCGAAGAAGCGCTTCGGCGAAGAGGTCCCGGCGGGCGCGGAGCCCGGCGAGGCGGAGACGAAGCTCGGCGAGGAGATCGCACGCCTGCTCACCGAGTACGAGGAGCAGATGGAGGCCATCCAGTTCCGCAAGGCGGCGGCTGCGCTGCGCGCCCTGTGGTCGGCCGGCAACTCCTACCTGGAGGAGAAGGCCCCCTGGCTGGAGATCAAGACCAACCCGGAGGGCGCCGCCCTGACCCTCCGTACGGCGATGAACCTCATCCACCTCTACGCGGTGGTCTCGGAGCCCTTCATCCCGACCTCCTCGGCGGCCATGCGCTCGGCGTTCGACCTCAAGGACGACACGGCGGCCTGGATCACCAGGGAGGAGGCGAAGTCCCTGACCTCCGTCCCCGCCGGCACCCCCTTCACCGTCCCGCCGGTCCTCTTCGCCAAGCTCACGGACGACGACCTGGCGGCGTACAAGGAGCGCTTCGGCGGCGAGCCGGCGTAACCCACCGGCATCCAGGACGGACGTCCTGTCCGAGCCTTACGCCAACGCGCCCCGCTCCCGGTGACAACCGGGAGCGGGGCGCGTGCGGTTGTCCCCACCACCGTCCGAATGACCTGTTCCCGGCCTGTTACGGGCGACTTCTGGACAAGCCGCGCCGAAGGTGAAGATCATGAACCACTGCCAACAAGGCACATCATGTGGGGGGTTCACCAATGGCACTGTTCGGAAACGCACACAGCATCGATCCGGGGACGGCGCAGCAGGACTACGCGCGTCTGCTGGGCCAGGGGGAGCAGGTGCACGCCGCGTACCTGCTGATCCGTGACACCATCCTGTTCACCGACCGCCGTCTCATCCTGGTCGACAAGCAGGGCATCACCGGCAAGAAGGTGGAGTACCACTCCGTCCCGTACCGCAGCATCACCCACTTCGCGGTGGAGACCGCCGGCACCTTCGACCTCGACGCCGAACTGAAGATCTGGCTCTCCGGCTCGGCCGCGCCGATCCAGAAGACCTTCACCAAGGGCGTCGACATCTACGAGGTCCAGGCGATACTCACGCAGTTCGTGGCGAGGTGACCCACTGGAGCAGGGCGGTCGGCCCAGGACCGCCCTGCTCCGTCCTCACCCTGCAACACCCTCTACCGCTACGCCGGCAAGGCGGACTTCACATCCCGGGCGCCCTCGTTCATGTTCAGGTGCCGGTGTTCGTCGCCTCGGGGTCCACGCCGACCGTGATCGAGGCCTGGACGCCCTTCGCGATGTTCTTCTTGCTGTACTTCAGCTTCAGGAGACCGCCGGTGGTGCCGGACTGGTCGTAGATCGTGTCCTCGGTGAGCGTCGTGCGCTCGGTGGTCGACGTCGAGTACGGCTCGACCTCGGCCGAGGCGAGCACCGACTCCTCGTCGAAGAAGAACTGGCCGGTGTGGCAGGTGTTGCCGCCCTCGTAACCGGAGTCGGTCCACTCGCCGCTCACATGCACCTTGGTGTGGATGTGCACGCAACGGCCCCGGTACCAGCCCGGGAAGATCGTCTTGAAGGTGACGTAGCCCTGCTTGTCCGTCCGCCAGGTGCCGCGCAGATAGCGCTCGTCGTCGGTGGGCTCCTCGTGCACCCCGCCGCCGGTACCGCCGCTCGGCGCGCCGGACGGGGGCTCGCCGGTCGGCGTGCCGGAGGGGGCGTCGGACGGGGCGTCCGACGGGGGTGTGCCACCGCCGCCGCCCGTGGACAGGCTCTCGTAGCCCGAGTAGATGCCCAGCGCGTCGCAGTGCCAGATGTCCACGGCCGCGTTCCGCAGCGGCTTGCAGGTCTCGGAGTCGATCACCTTGATGCGGAGGGTGAGCGGGATGCCCTCCCTGTCCTCGGTGATGTCCTGGCGGATCTTGTCCGCGTCGATGTAGTAGGGGCCCTCGGTGGTCTCCGAGGTGAGCCGGTAGCAGGCCTCGCCGGTGGCCGCCGTACCCTGCTTCTTCTCGCCGGCGAAGGCGCCCGCCGCGAGCGTGCCGCCGGCACCCGCCGCCATGACCGCTCCGACCCCGGCGATCATGACCTTACGGCGGGTCAAGTCCCGTTTGTGGAGCGGGGAATGGCTCTTGGATTCCGTGTTCTCCGTCATGGGCGGGACGCTAGGGAGCGCACCTGTCAGCACCCTGAGTAAGAGCTGGGTGGGAGCCCTGCATACGAAAGTGGCCCGGAACCGACGTCGGTTCCGGGCCACCCTCGCTCAGCAGAACTACTTCGGCTGCGGCTTGCGCACCGACAGGTGCAGCTCCTTCAGCCGCGCCTCCTCGAGCTCGGTCGGCGCGCCCATCATCAGGTCCTGGGCGTTGCCGTTGAGCGGGAAGGCGATCGTCTCGCGGATGTTCGGCTCGTCGGCGAGCAGCATGACGATGCGGTCGACGCCGGGCGCGATGCCACCGTGCGGCGGGGCGCCGAAGCGGAACGCGCGCAGCATGCCGGCGAACTTCTCCTCGACGGTCTCCCGGTCGTAGCCCGCGATCTCGAAGGCCTTCAGCATGATCTCGGGCTCGTGGTTCCGGATCGCGCCGGAGGACAGCTCGACGCCGTTGCAGACGATGTCGTACTGCCAGCCCAGGATGTCCAGCGGGTCCTGGGTCTGAAGGGCCTCCAGGCCGCCCTGCGGCATCGAGAAGGGGTTGTGCGAGAAGTCGATCGCGCCGGTCTCCTCGTCCTTCTCGTACATCGGGAAGTCGACGATCCAGCAGAACCGGAAGACGCCCTCCTCGAAGTGCCCGGCCCGCTTGGCGGCCTCGACCCGCACCGCGCCCATGATCTTGGAGACCTCGTCGAACTCGCCCGCGCCGAAGAACACGGCGTGGCCGGCCTCCAGGCCGAGGCGCTCGGTGAGGACCTTGACGTTCTCCTCGGTGAGGAACTTGGCGATCGGGCCGGTCAGCGAACCGTCCTCGGCCACGCGCACCCAGGCCAGGCCCTTGGCGCCGAGCGAGATCGCGAACTCGCCGAGCTGGTCGAAGAACTTGCGGGGCTGGTCCTGGACCGCCGGCACCGGCAGCGCACGCACGTGCTTGCCAGCGAAGGCCTTGAACTCCGAGCCCTCGAAGATGTCGGTGATGTCGACGAGCTCCAGCTGGGCGCGCAGGTCCGGCTTGTCGGAGCCGTACTTCAGCATCGCCTCGCGGAACGGGATCCGCGGGAACGGGGACGTCACATGACGGCCGTCGCCGAACTCCTCGAACAGCTCCGTCATCAGCTTCTCGACGGGCTGGAAGACGTCCTCCTGCTCGACGAAGGACATCTCGATGTCGAGCTGGTAGAACTCGCCCGGCGAGCGGTCGGCGCGGGCGTCCTCGTCGCGGAAGCAGGGCGCGATCTGGAAGTAACGGTCGAAGCCGGAGATCATCAGCAGCTGCTTGAACTGCTGCGGGGCCTGCGGCAGCGCGTAGAACCTGCCCGGGTGGAGGCGGGAGGGCACGACGAAGTCGCGGGCGCCCTCCGGGGAGGTGGCGCTGAGGATCGGGGTCGCCATCTCGTTGAAGCCCAGCGCCGTCATCTTGTGCCGGATCGCCGAGATGACCGCCGTACGCAGCATGATGTTGCGGTGCATGCGCTCGCGGCGCAGGTCCAGGAAGCGGTACTCCAGGCGCCGCTCCTCGTTGACCCCGTCCTCGGTGTTGATCGTGAAGGGGAGCGGGGCGGCGGCGCCCAGCACCTCCACCTCGCCGACCTCGATCTCGACCTCGCCGGTCGGCAGATCGGGGTTGATGTTCTCGGTACCGCGGGAGACGACCTTGCCGTCGACCCGTACGACGGTCTCCTTGGAGAGCTTGTCCAGCGCCTCGTAGGCGACCGTGTTGGGACGGGCCACGAGCTGCGTGATGCCGTAGTGGTCGCGCAGATCGATGAAGAGGATGCCGCCCAGGTCGCGCCGATTGTGCAGCCAGCCACTCAGCCGGACGTCGGTGCCGACGTCAGAGGCGCGGAGCTCGCCGCAGGTGTGGGACCTGTACCGATGCATCGTCGTTCATCCAGTCTTCGCGGATCGGGGCGTGTTTCACGTGAAACTTCTCCCCAGGGTACCGGCCACCCGCGACGGCCTCCCCACCATTAGGTGCGTGCGACACCAGTGGCACCCTTCGATCACCTCTTCTTAGAGTGGGCCAATGCGTATTGGTGAGCCCCTTCCCGCTGTGGGGCAGGTCCTCGCCGCCCTCGCGACCGGCATGTGGCACTGGGACACGGCCACGAAGCTGGTCACCGTGGACGCCGAGGCCGCTCGGCTGCTCGGGCTGCCCGCCGAACAGTCGACCCTGACCGAATCCCAGGCCCGGGCACGCCTCCACCCGGTCGACTGGAACGAGATCGTCAGCGTCATAGGTCTCGCCGTCGCCGAGCGGACGCTCGCCGAGGTGCGGGTACGGATCATGGACGAGCGGGGCCGGGTGATCCGCACCGTGCGCAGCCGCTCCAAACCGAGCTTCGACCCCGAGCGCCGGGCGTACCAGCTGATCGGCACCCTCCAGGAGGTCACCGACCCGTCGCCGGGCACACCTGCCGGGCGCCGTGCGGTCACCGGCGACTGGCGGCGCTCCCGGGAGGCGTTCCTGCTGGACGCCGGCCGGGCACTGGCCGAGGCGCGGTCCACGGAGGAGGTGCTGCGGGTCGCGGCCGGACTGTCCATGCCCGGTTTCTCACCGGACGGGCTCGCGGTGTTCGGCGTGGAGGCCGACCGGCTGACGGTCATCGGCCACCACGGCTACCGGCCCGGCGACGAGAAACGCTTCACGCACATGCCCGTGGAGACCGACTATCCGGCGGCCGAGGTGGTGCGCACCGGCCGGGCGGTCTACCTCTCCTCCCCCGAGCAGTACAAGTCCCGCTATCCGCTCACCTGGCCGCTCGCCGAGCAGTTCGGCCGCCAGTCCTGGGCCTTCCTGCCCCTGACCTTCGCCGGACGCACCATGGGCGCATGGATGGCGGCCTTCGCCTATCCGGTGACGTTCACCCCGGACGAACGATCCGTGCTGACGACGGTCGCCCGCATGCTCGCCCAGGCCCTCAGCCGGGCCGGCGCCGCCGAGTCGGAGCGGGAGCTCACCGACGGCCTGCAGCGCTCCATGCTGCCCACGCTGGGCCCCGAGATCCCCGGCATGAGCGTCGCCGCCCGCTACATCCCCACCGGCGGCGGACTCCAGGTCGGCGGTGACTGGTACGACATGATCCCGCTGCCCAACGGCCGCTTCGCCCTCGTCATCGGCGACGTGCAGGGACATGACGTACGGGCGGCCGGTCTGATGGGCCAGCTGCGGATAGCCCTGCGGGCGTACGCGGCCGAGGGCCATCGTCCGGACGCCGTGCTCTCGCGCGCCTCCCGCTTCCTGCACGGCATCTCCACCGTCGACGAGGACCCCGCCGACCTGCGCTTCGCGACCTGCCTCTACGTCGAGGCCGACCCCGCGACCGGCGTCCTGGACATCGCCCGCGCCGGACACCCGGACCCGGCGATCCGGCTGGCGGACGGCACGGTGCTGAAACGTCCGACGGCCGGCGGGCTGCCGCTCGGCATCGACCCGGACGCCGACTACCCCACCACGCGGTTCCTCCTGGAACCGGGCGAGACCATGATGATCTGCACCGACGGCCTCATCGAAACCGGCGGGCACGACCTGGAGTCGGGCTGGCTGCGCATCCGGACGGTCCTCGAGGAGCACAAGGGCGACGAGCTGGAGGAACTCGCCGACGCCCTGGTCCAGGCCGTGCACGGACCGTCCTCCCACCACACCACCGGCCCGCTCGCCGACCGGCGCGAGGACGACATCGCCGTGCTGCTGCTGTCCCGGCAGGGTGAGGAATACCGCTACGGCGGCACCGTGACCGGCCGGCCGGCCGCACGCCGCACGATGCTCACCGTCGCCCAGGACGAGCCGGAACGCGTCGCCGTGGCCCGGCAGGAGCTGAGGGACCTGCTGCACGACTGGTCCTCGGCCGACCAGGTGGACACCGCGGTGCTGCTGCTGTCCGAGATGCTCACCAACGTCCTCGTGCACACCGACGCCGACGCGCTCCTGGTCGCCGAGGTCACCGGGGAGCCGGCCGGGCGGCGGATGCGGGTGGAGGTCACCGACGCGAGCGACGACCTGCCGCACAAGCGCCGGCCCGGGGAGCTGGCGTCCTCCGGGCGGGGGCTGATGCTGATCGAGATGCTGGCGGACGCGTGGGGAGTGGACCCGCGGGGCGAGGGCAAGAGCACCTGGTTCGAGCTCTACGAGTCCGACGGACACCCCGCCTGAGTCATTCCCGGCCGCCGAAGAAGACCCGCACGTCCCGGATGAGCCCGTCGCGTACGGTGATCGCCTCCACGTTGCGGTACCTCTCGCCCGTGGGGAGCTCGTACTCGTAGTACGCGAACACGAGCTCCGGATCCACGGGTGTCACCTTCAGCAGCCGCTGCTCCCTGACCCGGTCGGCGGTGGGAAAGCACCGCTCGAAGAACGCGTCCTTGTCGATGTGGTCGTCCTGCGGGCTGGTGAAGGTGAAGTCGTCGGCGTAGAGCAGAACGGCCGCCTCGCGGTCCTGCGCCCGGTAGTACCGGAACGCGGCCTCGACGACGGCGGCCGGTGAGCCGCCCGTGTGATCGTGCATGCTAGGTCTCCAACTGCTCCGGTTCGGGCGGCGTTCCGTAACGCGCCCGCAGCTCGTGCAGTACCCCGAAGACGGCGGCGGTGAGCGGTACGGCCAACAGCATCCCGAGGATTCCGGCGACGGCCGCGCCCGCGGTGATGGCCACCATCACGACCGCCGGATGCATCTGCACCGTACGGCTCTGGATCATCGGCTGGAGCACATGCCCCTCCAGCACCTGCACGGCGAGCACCACCCCGAGCACCCACAGCGCGATGACGAAGCCCCGGTCGGCGAGCGCGACCAGCACGGCGACCGCCCCGGAGAGGAAGGCGCCGAGGTAGGGGATGTAGGCGCCGACGAAGACCAGCGCCCCCAGCCCCACGGCGCCCGGCACGTCCAGGACCAGCAGTCCGACGGTGATGCACACGGCGTCGATGAAGGCGATGAAGGTGGTCCCGCGCATGAACCCCTCGACGGCCCGGTAGGCGCGCCGTGCCATGGCCTCCAGGGTGTCGGCGGTCCCGTGCGGGGCGAGCGCGCGCAGGGTGCCGGTGGCCCGGTCGGAGTCCCGCAGGAAGAAGAAGACGAGCAGCAGCGCCAGTACGGCAATGGCGATGGTCTCGCCGACGACGCTGACCCCGCTGATGACCCCGGAGGCGGCCGTCCCGCCGAACCTGCCCAGCAGCTCCCGCGCGTTGGACGCCAGGTCGTCCAGCGAGGTCCCGGCCGCCCCGAAGTGCTCGGCGATCCCTCGCGCCGCGTTCCTGAGCGAGGCGATGATCTGGTCCCCGCTGTCGATCAGCGCCGCGACGACGATGTACACGGCCCCGCCTACCACCGCCACGACGGCGACACAGGTGAGCCCGGCGGCGACCGACCGGTTGACCCGGGCCTTGACGAGCCGCCGGTGGAAGGGCCCGAGCAGCGCGGTGCCGAGCAGCGCCAGCAGCACCGGCACCACGGCCGCCCGCAGATGGGCGCACAGCAGGATCCCGACGTACACCACCCCGGCGACAAGCAGGATGACGGCACACCAGGCGGCCAGCCGTCGCACGGAGTCGGGAAGCAGATGCACCCGTCCAGGGGATCACGCGCCGGGCGGGCTGTCCTGCGCGGACAGCCCGCCCGGGTGACAGGGCGTCAGCCGACGGCGGAGGCTCAGCCCTTCGGCCCGCGCTCCGTCATGCCGTGCACGGCGGGGATGGTCCCCAGCCGGCCCTTCTGGAAGTCCTCGAAGGCCTGCTGGAGCTCGTCGCGGGTGTTCATCACGAACGGGCCGTAGTGCGCCATCGGCTCGCGGATCGGCTGACCGCCCAGCAGGACGACCTCGAGATCCGGCGTGTTCGAGTCCTGCTGCTCGTCCGCGCGGACGGTCAGCGAGGAGCCGGCGCCGAAGACCGCCGTCTGCCCCAGGTGGACCGGACGGCGCTCCGCACCGACCGCGCCCTTGCCCGCCATCACGTACGCCAGGCCGTTGAAGTCCTCGCGCCACGGCAGGGTGATCTCCGCGCCCGGCGCCAGCGTCGCGTGGATCATCGTGATCGGCGTGTGCGTGGCACCGGGACCCTGGTGGCCGTCGAGCTCACCGGCGATGACCCGGAGCAGCGCGCCGCCGTCGGGGGAGGTGAGCAGCTGGACGTTGCCGCCGCGGATGTCCTGGTACTTGGGCGGCATCATCTTGTCCTTGGCCGGGAGGTTCACCCACAGCTGCAGACCGTGGAAGAGACCGCCGGACATGACCAGTTGCTCCGGCGGGGCCTCGATGTGGAGGAGCCCCGAGCCCGCGGTCATCCACTGGGTGTCGCCGTTGGTGATGGTGCCGCCACCGCCGTGGGAGTCCTGGTGGTCGAAGATCCCGTCGATGATGTAGGTGACGGTCTCGAAGCCGCGGTGCGGGTGCCAGGGGGTGCCCTTGGGCTCACCCGGCGCGTAGTCCACCTCTCCCATCTGGTCCATCATGATGAACGGGTCCAGGTGGCGGTAGTTGATCCCGGCGAACGCCCGGCGCACGGGGAAGCCCTCACCTTCGAAACCGCTCGGTGCGGTCGTGACGGTGAGCACGGGGCGCGCCACGGCGTCGGCCGGTGCGGTCACGCGGGGCAGCGTCAGCGGGTTCTCGACGGTCACTGCAGGCATGTCGGTACCTCCTTGGGCGACGTGCGCCCCACTTTAGTTGAGCGTTGAACTTTCTGCCACCTCAAACAGAGAAAGCCCGGAGGGCATTCCCTCCGGGCTCCTCCGCCCGTACGACGGCCGCGGACGGCCCTACACCGTTGCAGTACTCAGGGGCGAACGTACGGCCGGGTCATGATCTCCATGTTGTGCCCGTCCGGATCGTCGAAGTACGCACCCCGCCCACCGAAAAGATCGTTGGCCCTAGCCGTACATCCGCCGCATCGCGAAATCGACCATCTCCTCGACCGCCTTCGCGTCGAAGACCATCCGGTGCTCGCCCTCCATGTCGAGGACGAAGCCGTAGCCGGTCGGCAGCAGGTCGATCACCTCTGCGCCGGTGATCACGAAGTACTTGGACTCCTTGCCCGCGTACCGGCGCAGCTCCTTCAGCGAGCTGAACATCGGGATCACCGGCTGCTGGGTGTTGTGCAGGGCGAGGAAGCCGGGGTTGTCACCGCGCGGGCAGTAGACCTTCGACGTCGCGAAGACCTGCTGGAAGTCCTCCGCGGACATCTGCCCGGTGGTGAAGGCGCGCACCGCGTCCGCGAGCGAGGGCGGGGACGGCTCGGGGTACAGCGGCGGCTGCTGCTGTCCGTACCCGCCGGACATCTGCTGCGGGGGGACGTAGCCCTGCTGGGCAGCACCGCCGTCCATGGGCTGGCCGTATCCGTACATGGGCGCAAGCGTACCGAGGGCAGCCGGGCGGGCGGGCCGGTACGGGCGCCCCGGCAAACCGACAGCGACTTGACAGCCACCGCCCTGGCTTCCCACAGGTGCCGCTCATAGCGTCTGCCCCATGAGCAGACGCCACCACGACGAAACACATGAGCACGACAGAGGCCTCTCCTACGACCTTCCCGTCCTCGCCCGCCGCCGGATGATCCGGCTGATGGCGGGGGCGAGCCTGATTCCCCTGGTGGGCTGCTCCACCGACGACACCTCCGCCGGCAGCAGCTCGCCGAGCTCGGCCTCCTCGCCCACCGAGTGCGCCACGATCCCGGACGAGACCGCCGGTCCCTACCCCGGCGACGGCTCCAACGGCGTGAACGTCCTCAAGGAGAGCGGTGTCGTCCGCAGCGACATCACCTCCAGCTTCGGCGACTCGGCCGGCGGCACCGCCGAGGGCGTGCCCCTGGCCATCACGCTCACCGTCGTCGACGCCGCCTCCGGCTGCGGTACCCCGAAGCAGGGCGCCGCCGTCTACCTCTGGCACTGCGACCGGGACGGCAACTACTCCCTGTACTCGGAGGGCGTCACCGACGAGAACTATCTGCGCGGCGTCCAGGAGACCGACGACAAGGGCCAGGTCACCTTCAGGAGCATCTTCCCGGCCTGCTATCCGGGCCGCTGGCCGCACATCCACTTCGAGGTCTACGGCAGCCTGGACGACGCCACCGCCGCCACCTCGATCACGAACACCTCCCAGCTCGCGCTGCCGAAGGACGTCTGCGACACGGTGTACGCCACGGACGGCTACAGCCAGAGCGTGCAGAACCTGGGCCAGTTGTCCCTGGAGACGGACAACATCTTCAGCGACGGACACGACCAGCAGCTGGCCACGGTGACGGGCAGCGCCGAGAAGGGCTACACGGCGACGCTCACGGTGCCGGTGTGACCCGTCACAGATGAGGGGATCGGGGTTGCATCTTATTACTGACGGGTAGCATCATCGTAGCTACTTGTTGGTACGTGAACTAGCGCGAGGATCCAGTGCCTCGCCGATCTCTCTACGGAGCTGTCGCCATGGGGCACTACAAGTCGAATCTCCGCGACATCGAGTTCAACCTCTTCGAAGTACTCGGGCGCGACAAGCTGTACGGCACCGGCCCGTTCGAGGAGATGGACGTCGACACCGCCAAGAGCATCCTCGACGAGCTCACCCGGCTCGCGGAGAACGAGCTGGCCGAGTCCTTCGCGGACGCCGACCGCAACCCGCCGGTCTTCGACCCGGAGACCAACACCGCTCCGGTCCCGGAGACGTTCAAGAAGAGCTACCAGGCCTTCATGGACTCCGAGTACTGGCGCCTCGGCCTGCCCGAGGCCATCGGCGGTACGACGGCTCCCCCGTCGCTGATCTGGTCGTACGCGGAGCTGATCCTGGGCGCCAACCCGGCCGTGTGGATGTACTCCTCGGGCCCGGCCTTCGCCGGGATCCTCTTCGACGAGGGCAACGAGGTCCAGAAGCAGATCGCGCAGATCGCCGTCGAGAAGCAGTGGGGCTCGACGATGGTCCTCACCGAGCCCGACGCGGGTTCCGACGTGGGCGCCGGGCGCACCAAGGCGGTCCAGCAGGAGGACGGCTCCTGGCACATCGAGGGCGTGAAGCGCTTCATCACGTCCGGTGAGCACGACATGTCGGAGAACATCCTCCACTACGTGCTCGCGCGGCCGGAAGGTGCCGGTCCGGGCACCAAGGGCCTGTCCCTCTTCCTCGTCCCGAAGTACCTCTTCGACTTCGAGACCGGCGAGCTGGGCGAGCGCAACGGCGTCTACGCCACCAACGTCGAGCACAAGATGGGCCTGAAGGCCTCCAACACCTGCGAGATGACCTTCGGCGACCAGCACCCCGCCAAGGGCTGGCTGATCGGCGACAAGCACGACGGCATCCGCCAGATGTTCCGCATCATCGAGTTCGCCCGCATGATGGTCGGCACGAAGGCGATCTCCACGCTCTCGACGGGCTACCTCAACGCCCTCGAGTACGCCAAGGAGCGCGTCCAGGGCCCCGACCTGGCGAACTTCATGGACAAGACCGCGCCCAAGGTCACCATCACGCACCACCCCGACGTGCGCCGCTCGCTGATGACGCAGAAGGCGTACGCCGAGGGCATGCGCGCCCTCGTCCTCTACACGGCCTCCGTCCAGGACGCGATCGCGGTCAAGGAGGCGGCGGGCGAGGACGCGTCGACGGAGCACGCGCTCAACGACCTCCTCCTGCCGATCGTCAAGGGCTACGGCTCCGAGAAGGGCTACGAGCAGCTCGCCCAGTCGCTGCAGACCTTCGGCGGCTCCGGCTTCCTGCAGGAGTACCCGATCGAGCAGTACATCCGCGACTCCAAGATCGACACCCTGTACGAGGGCACCACGGCCATCCAGGGCCAGGACTTCTTCTTCCGGAAGATCGTCCGCAACCAGGGCGCCGCGCTGAACTCCCTCGCCGAGGACATCAAGAAGTTCCTGGCCGTCGGCACCGGCGGCGAGGAGCTGTCCGCGGCCCGCGAGCAGCTGGCCAAGGCGGCCGTCGAGCTGGAGGCGATCGTCGGCCTGATGCTGACCGACCTCGCCGCCACCGAGCAGGACGTCAAGAACATCTACAAGGTGGGCCTGAACACCACCCGCCTGCTGATGGCCTCCGGTGACGTGATCGTCGGCTACCTGCTGCTGAAGGGCGCCGCGGTCGCCGCCGAGAAGCTTCCGTCGGCCTCCGCCAAGGACAAGACGTTCTACACCGGCAAGATCGCGGCGGCGAAGTTCTTCGCGGCCACCGTGCTGCCCGGCGTGACGCTGGCCCGCAAGCTGTCGGAGAACGTCGACCTGGACCTGATGGAGCTGGACGAGGCCGCGTTCTAGTCGCCGTCCACACCCTCCTCACGAGGGCCCGCTCCCCTTTGCCGGGAGCGGGCCCTCGTACGTCGTTAAGGTGAACCCATGAGCGAACCTTTCCGCTTCGACCGCGGTCACACCGACGACCTGATGTCCTTCCTGGCGGCGAGCCCCTCGCCGTACCACGCCGTGGCGAACACCGCCGAGCGGCTGGAGAAGGCCGGCTTCCGGCAGGTCTCGGAGACGGACGCCTGGGACGGGACGTGCGGCGGCAGGTTCGTGCTGCGCGGTGGCGCGATCGTGGCGTGGTACGTCCCCGAGGGCGCGGCCCCGCACACGCCGTTCCGCATCGTCGGCGCGCACACCGACTCGCCCAACCTGCGGGTCAAGCCGCTGCCCGACACGGGGGCGCACGGCTGGCGGCAGGTGGCGGTCGAGATCTACGGCGGCCCGCTCCTGAACTCCTGGCTGGACCGCGACCTGGGCCTGGCCGGCCGCCTCACCCTGCGCGACGGCACGACCCGCCTGGTGAACATCGACCGCCCGCTGCTGCGCGTCCCCCAGCTCGCGATCCACCTGGACCGCTCGGTGTCGTCGGAGGGCCTCAAGCTCGACAAGCAGCGCCACCTCCAGCCGATCTGGGGCCTCGGCGACGACGTCCGCGACGGCGACCTCATCGCCTTCCTGGAGTCCGAGTCCGGGATCCCGGCGGGCGAGGTCACCGGCTGGGACCTGATGGTGCACTCCGTGGAGCCGCCGGCGTACCTGGGCCGGGACAAGGAGCTGGTGGCGGGCCCGCGCATGGACAACCTGCTGTCGGTGCACGCGGGCGCCGCGGCACTGACCGCGGTGGCCACCGGCGGTGAGGGGCTGCCGTACATCCCGGTCCTCGCCGCCTTCGACCACGAGGAGAACGGCTCCCAGTCGGACACCGGCGCGGACGGGCCGCTGCTCGGCGGCGTGCTGGAGCGTTCGGTGTTCGCGCGAGGAGGATCGTACGAGGACCGGGCGAGGGCATTTGCGGGAACGGTCTGCCTGTCCTCCGACACGGGCCACGCGGTCCACCCCAACTACGCGGAGCGCCACGACCCGACGCACCACCCGCGCGTCAACGGCGGGCCGATCCTGAAGGTCAACGTCAACAACCGCTATGCGACCGACGGTTCGGGCCGTGCGGTCTGGGCGGCGGCCTGCGAGAAGGCGAACGTCCCGTTCCAGTCCTTCGTCTCCAACAACTCTATGCCCTGCGGCACGACGATCGGCCCGATCACAGCGGCGCGGCATGGCATCAGGACGGTGGACATCGGGGTGGCGATCCTGTCGATGCACAGCGCGCGCGAACTGTGCGGGGTGGATGATCCGTTCCTCCTCGCCAACGCGCTGGTGGCCTTCCTGGAGGGGTAACGCCCGTCGGGCCGGGTACCCGCCCCCGACCGGAACGACTGGACCGGACAGGGAGGCGACAACTCATGGGCCTCGGCGGGTGCATCATCCTCATCGCCGTGGGAGCCATCCTCACGTTCGCTACCGACTGGGACATGCAGGGGGTCAACCTCGACCTGGTCGGCGTGATCCTGATGATCGTGGGCCTGATCGGCGTGACGACCTTCAGCAGCATCGCCCGGCGCAGGCGAGTGGTGGTGCCACCCGCGACACCGGTCGTGGAGGAACGGCACCACCATCGGCGGGACGGGTACAGCGACGGGTACGGGGTGTGAGCCCCGCAGGGCCCCGCAGGGTCAGGCGTCCAGGCCGGCCAGGACCAGCGGCAGACGGTCCGTTCCCCCCTCGGTGACACGGACCGGGACGCCCCAGTCCTGCTGGTGGACATGGCAGGCGGGGTACTCGTTCGCCGGGTCGTCGTCGCAGGACGCGGCCATCGCGGAGACGTGCAGGACGCCCTCGGGGACCGCGGGGTCGAGCTCCAGGGCGCGGGAGAGATCGGTCCCCGCGCCCTCACCGTCCACCAGCAGCTCGGGAGGCGTGGACGAGACCAGCAGGCGGGTCGAGGGACCGTACCGGGTGTCGAGCTTCTGGCCCGCCGGGGCCTGGAAGATCACGTCCAACTGCAGGCGCCCGGGGGAGACTTCGGTGGCCGCGCGCTGCGTGTGGTGCGCGACCGCCTCGACACGGACCGCCTCCTCGGGGAGGCGAAGGCGGGTCAGCCGATGCCGGGCGGACTCGACTACGACGATGTCGTCGCCGACCAGCACGGCGTCGCTCGGTTCGCGCAGATCCGTGGCCAGGGTGGTCACTTCGCCGGCGGCGGGGTCGTAGCGGCGCAGGGCGTGGTTGTAGGTGTCGCTGACGGCCACCGAGCCGTCGGGGAGCGCGGTCACGCCCAACGGGTGCTGGAGCAGGGCCTGCTCGGCGGCGCCGTCGCGGTGACCGAAGTCGAACAGGCCGGTGCCGACGGCGGTGTGGACGGTGCCGTCGGGGTCGACCCAGCGCAGCGCCGACGTCTCGGAGTCGGCGAGCCACAGCCGGTCGGGCGTGGCCGCGAGGCCGGACGGCTGCGCGAACCAGGCCTCTGTGTCCGGGCCGTCGACCAGTCCCTCGTTGGTGGTGCCGGCGGCGACGGAGACGGTGCCGTCAGCGGGGTCGTACGTCCACAGCTGGTGGATGCCGGCCATGGCGATCCAGACCTTGCCCTGCCACCAGGCGACGTCCCAGGGGGAGGAGAGGTTCACCTCGCGGCCGGGGCCGGACGTGGCATCGCCCTGCATCCACTGCCTGCCGGTGCCCGCGAGGGTCGTGACCTCACCGGACGTGAGGTCCAGCCGCCGGAGGACGTGGTTCACGGTGTCGGCGACGACGACCGAGCCGTCGTCGAGGAGGGCGAGACCCTGCGGCTCGTTGAAGGTGGCCGTGTCCGCCGTGCCGTCGGAGAGGCCGCGGACGCCGGACCCGATGCGCCGTACAACGGACTCGCCGTCGGCCTCCAGCTCCACGAGCTGATGCCGCGTCGTGTCGCTGACCAGGAAGTTCCCGCTCGGCAGCAGCAGCGCCTTCCCGGGGAACCGCAGCACCGTCGGCTCCGGCTCCGGCGCCACGTACGGCCCGTCCCCACGCCGCAGCGTGCCCTTCGCGGCGTGCTCCGCCTCCAGCTCCGTCACCAACTGCTCGATGGCGTGCACATGCCCCTCACCGGAGTGCTGCGCGACGACGTACCCCTCGGGGTCGATCACGGCCAGCGTCGGCCACGCGCGCACCGCGTACTGCTTCCAGGTCGCGAGCTCGGGGTCGTCGAGCACGGGATGCTCGACGCCGTACCGCTCGACGGCGTCGATCACCGCCTGATGCTCCGCCTCGTGCACGAACTTCGGCGAGTGCACCCCGATGACCACGACCGTGTCCCGGTGTTTGTCCTCCAGCTCCCGCAGCTCGTCCACGACGTGCAGGCAGTTCACGCAGCAAAATGTCCAAAAATCAAGGATGACGATACGTCCGCGCAGGTCGGCGAGCCGGTACTGCTTCCCGCCGGTGTTCAGCCAGCCACCCTTGCCGGTCAGCTCGGGGGCACGGACACGGGCGCGGCGGCGAGTCGGGCCCGGGGAGGAATCGGTCATGGATCAAGAGTGCCACCCGCCACCGACAAACACCCCGGCGCGAACGTCGTACCGCGCTGAGCCCGTCGGCCTACCGGCGGCGTTTCGGGCCGGCCGGCGGGGAACCGGTCCTGTCATGAGATTCCTCGTACGCGACCGGATCCTCTCCTTCGGTGACGACTACTGGATCGAGGACGACCACGGCAACAAGGTGTTCCTCGTCGACGGCAAGGCGATCCGGCTGCGGGACACCTTCGAGCTGAAGGACACCCAGGGTCAGGTACTGATCGACATCCGTCAGAAGATGTTCGCCCTGCGGGACACGATGCTCATCGAGCGGGACGGCGAGCCGCTCGCGCGGATCAGGCGGAAGCGGCTGTCGTTGCTGCGCAACCACTATCGGGTGACGTTGGTGGACGGCACGGAGCTCGACGTCAGCGGCAAGATCGCCGACCGCGAGTTCGCCGTCGAGTACGACGGCGAGCTGCTCGCCGTCATCTCCCGGCGGTGGCTGCACGTCCGGGACACGTACGGCGTGGACGTCGTCCGGGACGACGCGGATCCGGCGCTGCTGATCGCGGTGACGGTGTGCGTGATCCACCTGGCGGAGAAGGAACGGGAGGACGCCTAACGGCGAGGGCGCGGCGTCGCGAGTCCCAGTACGCGGTCCTTCAGGGCCGGGAACTGCTCCCGGGTCTGGGCCACCTTGCCGTGGTCGAGCTCCACGGTGAGGACCTCCTCGCCGCGGCCGGCCTCCGCCAGGACCGTTCCCCATGGATCCACCACGATCGAGTGACCGGCCTGCGGAACTCCCGCATGTGTCCCGGCCGTTCCACACGCGAGGACGAACGCCTGGTTCTCCACCGCCCGCGCCTGAGCCAGCAGCGTCCAGTGGGAGCGCCTGCGCTCCGGCCAGCCCGCCGGGATCACAAAGGTCTCGGCACCGGCGTCGACGAGCCCACGGAAGAGTTCGGGGAAACGGAGGTCGTAGCAGGTCGCCAGACCGAGCGTCGTCACGCCCGGCATGCGGACCGTCACCAGCTCGTCGCCCGCCCCCATCAGCACGGCCTCGCCCTTGTCGAAGCCGAAGCGGTGGATCTTGCGGTAGGCGGCGACCAGATCACCGGAAGGAGAGAAGACGAGCGACGTGTTGTACAGCGGCCCCTCGCCCGCGGCCGGGGTGCCGTCGGATTCACCCCGCTCCGGAATCGAGCCCGCGTGCAGCCACACGCCCGCGTCGCTCGCGGCCTTCGCCATGGCCTCGTGCGTCGGCCCCTCGAGCGGCTCGGCCTCCCGGGCGAACCCCTCGTAGGCGAACGCCCCGGTGGTCCACAGCTCCGGCAGCACGACGAGATCGGCACCGGCCTGGTCCCGTACGAGCGAGGCGACCCGACGCCGACGCGAATCGACCGATTCACTCTCATTTACGGAGATCTGGAGCAGAGAGGCGCGCACACTACCACCGTCCTGGCATTCGAGCCGTCCACACGGGCCTACGATCGTCACACGAAAGCACTGCCGGGGTGCCTCACAGCAGCGTAACTTTGGGGGTCCCCCCGGTTCGAGCGCAGCCGAGAACCGGGGGAGTCCCGAGACGCCGCCGACCGCAGCCACCTCCCACTGGCAATGCCGCCACAACCTGCCCGTGTTCCGACCGCCGAGGGGTCCCGTTCCGTGAGTCTGCATCCCACCCTCCAGCCCTACGCCGACGCCTGGACCCACTCCATCGAAGCGATATCCGAGCTGGTGCAGCCGCTTGTGGAGGCCGACTGGAACCGGCGGACCCCGTGCCCGGGCTGGTCCGTGCGTGACGTCGTCTCGCACGTCATCGGCCTCGACTGCGAGATGCTCGGCGACCCGCGCCCCATCCACACGCTGCCGCGCGATCTGTTCCACGTCACGAACGACCACCAGCGCTACATGGAGATGCAGGTCGACGTCCGCCGGCACCACACGGCGCCCGAGATGACCTCCGAGCTGGAGTACACGGTCATCCGCCGCAACCGGCAGCTGCGCAACGAGTCGCGCGACCCCGGTACGAAGGTGCGCGGGCCGCTGGGCACCGAGCTCACCCTCGAGGAGGCCATGCGCGGCCACGCCTTCAACGTGTGGGTGCACGAGCAGGACCTGCGTGTCGCCGTCGGCCGGCCCGGCAACCTCGACTCCCCCGGTGCGCAGGTCACCCGTGACGTCCTGCTGGCCGCCCTCCCGGACATCGTCGCGAACAAGGCGGGGGCTCCCCGTAGTTCGGCGATCGTCTTCGACGTTCACGGCCCCGTCGAGTTCCTGCGCACGATCCGCGTCGACATCCAGGGGCGCGGCACCCTGGAGACGGCTCCCGCACTCGGGCCCGCCGCCACCCTCACCCTCGACTGGGAGACGTACGTCCGCCTGGCCTGCGGCCGGGTGACGCCGGAGGCGGTCGCGGACCGGGTGAAGACGGAGGGCGACCCGGACCTGACGGCGGCGATCCTGCGGAACTTCACGGTGACGCCGTAGGGCCGCAGGCGCGGCCCCCTGAGAGGTGTGGGAGGAGCGACGAGTCGGGCCACTGGCAGACGTCAGCTCACGCCGGCACGTGCACCGTCTCCACCCGGCTCGCCACCAGCCGTTCCCGCTCCCGGCGGGCCGCTCGCCTGCGCAGGCGCAGGATCTGGGTGACGCCCAGCGCCTGGAGCACGAACACGGACGAGAAGGCGACCGTGTAGTCGTCGTCCGTGGCGTCGAGCAGCGCGCCGATCGCGAACAGCGTCGTCATCGAGGCCACGAAACCACCCATGTTGGTGATCCCGGACGCCGTCCCCTGACGCTCCGCCGGATTCGCCGGCCGCGCGAAGTCGAACCCGATCATCGAGGCCGGCCCGCACGCCCCGAGCACCGTGCAGAGCACGATCAGCAGCCACATCGGGGCGTGCTCACCGGGATACCCGAGCGTCGCCGCCCACAGCAGCGAGGTCGCCGCGACGGTGCCCAGCGCGAGCGGCAGCCGCGCCCCGTGGTGCCGGGCGATGATCTGGCCGTACACCAGTCCGACCGCCATGTTCGACAGCACGACCAGGGTCAGCAGCTCTCCGGCCGCGGCCCGGGACAGCCCCTGCGCCTCGACCAGGAACGGCAGCCCCCACAGCAGCAGGAACACCATGGCCGGGAACTGGGTCGTGAAGTGCACCCACAGCCCGAGCCGAGTCCCCGGCTCCCGCCAGGACGCGGCGATCTGCCGCCGTACGTACGCCGCTCCCTGATGCGGTACCGGCTCCGGCTCGTGTCCTTCGGGGTGGTCCTTCAGGAACAGCAGCAGGAGGACGAGGACCACGACCCCGGCGAGCGCACTGCCCGCGAACGCGGCCGTCCAGCCGATGCCGTGCAGCAGCCGGGCGAGGACGAGCGTCGAGACGAGGTTGCCTGCCATGCCGACCAGCCCGGCGAGCTGCGCGATCAGCGGTCCGCGCCGGGCCGGGAACCACCGGCTGCCCAGCCGCAGCACGCTGATGAACGTCATCGCGTCGCCGCAGCCCAGCAGCGCCCGCGACGCGAGGGCCATCCCGTACGTGGGGGAGAACGCGAAGCCCAGCTGGCCCGCCGTGAACAGCACGACGCCCATCCCCAGCACCTTCTTGGTGCCGAGCCGGTCGACCAGCAGGCCGACGGGTATCTGCATGCCGGCGTAGACGAGGAGCTGGAGGATCGAGAACGTCGACAGTGCGGAGGCGCCCACGTCGAAGCGGTCGGCGGCGTCGAGGCCGGCGACCCCCAGGGACGTACGGAAGATGACGGCGACGAAGTAGACGGCGACGCCTGTGCTCCAGACGGCGACGGCGCGCCGGCCGCCGGGCGGATCGCCCGGGAGGGCGGCCCCGCTCATCGGACCTCACCCCGGGCGAGGTGCGAGAACCAGCCGACGTGCCGGTGGACGATTCCGACGGCCGCCTCGGCGTCCCCCGAGCGCAGCGCGTCCAGGATCTCCTCGTGCTCGGTGAGGGTCTTGGCGATCCGGTCGGGGTGGGAGTGCATGACGGCGACTCCCATCCTCAGCTGCCGGTCGCGGAGTTGGTCGTAGAGCCGGGAGAGGATCTCGTTGCCGCCGCTGCGGACGATCTCGGCGTGGAAGCAGCGGTCGGTGACGGCGGCGGCGGCCAGGTCCCCGGCGGCGGCCTGTTCCTTCTGCAGTGCGAGCAGTTCCTCGAGCCGCTCGATGAGGCCGGGCGGTGCGGGTACGGCCTTGCGGGCCGCGTGCTCCTCCACCAGCAGCCGGGTCTCGACGACGTCCGCGATCTCCTGCGCGGAGACGGGCAGTACGAGGGCGCCCTTCTTCGGATACAGCTTGATCAGGCCCTCGACCTCCAGCCGGAGCAGTGCCTCGCGCACCGGGGTGCGGGAGACCCCGACGGCATCGGCCAGCTCGCCCTCGGTCAGCAGGGTTCCGCCCTCGTAACGGCGGTCCAGGACGCCCTGTTTGACGTGGTGGTAGACGCGGTCGGCGGCGGGCGGTTGCTTCACGACCAGAGACATGCCCACAGGATAGATACATCACGTACGCATATGGAGTCCCGTCCATCATGCGGACGTTACGGGGTCCGCCTCATCCGCCGCACAACCTTCTGTGGTACTTACGCGTCACACATGTGCGGCCCCTTACGCCTTCGGGCCCCCTGACCTCAATTCGGCCGCATATCAGAGGAATTCAAAGCAATCGGGGTACTTCACTTGAAAACAGGCATTCAGGGCACCCGTATCCGCAGAGCCACTGCCGTCGCCGTGACCACCGGCGCCATGCTCGCGGCCGGTGCCTTCTCCGCTGCGCCCGCGCAGGCCGCCGCCGCCCCCTCGATCGTGGCCAAGGGCGGCTACGTCATGAACAACGCGAACGGCAGGACGCTGTACACGAAGGCAGCGGACACCAGGCGCTCCACCGGCTCCACCACCAAGATCATGACCGCGAAGGTCGTGCTCTCGCAGCCGAACCTCAACCTCGACGCCAAGGTCACGATCCAGAAGGCCTACAGCGACTACATCGTCGACAACAACTGGGCCTCCAACGCCAAGCTGATCGTCGGCGACAAGGTCACCGTGCGCCAGCTGCTGTACGGCCTGATGCTGCCGTCGGGCTGCGACGCCGCCTATGCGCTCGCCGACAAGTTCGGCACGGGCTCGACGCGGGCCGCGCGCGTGAAGTCGTTCATCGGCAAGATGAACACCACCGCGAGGAACCTCGGCCTGACGAACACCCACTTCGACTCCTTCGACGGCATCGGCAACGGGGCGAACTACTCGACGCCGCGCGACCTGACGAAACTCGCCGCCAGCGCGATGAAGAGCTCCACGTTCCGCACGATCGTCAAGACGAAGCAGTACACGGCGAAGACGATCACCAAGACCGGCAGCGTCCGCACCATGGCGCCGTGGAAGAACACCAACGGTCTGCTCGGCACCTACAGCGGTGCGATCGGCGTGAAGACCGGTTCCGGCCCGGAGGCCAAGTACTGTCTCGTCTTCGCCGCCACCCGCAACGGCAAGACGGTCATCGGCACGGTGCTCGCCTCCTCCTCGATCGCCCAGCGCGAGACGGACGCGAAGAAGCTCATGAACTACGGCTTCACCAGCCTGGGCTGACACCCAGGACGACCGGCTCACCGGGTCACCGGCAAGGGGGCGGACCGCTCGACGGCGGCCGCCCCCTTGGACGTTCCTCGCCCTCTTGGTGATTTCGTTATGCCGGGCCGTACATCCCCGAACGCTCCTGGCGAGTCTCACCAGAGCCTGCCCCCTCATATCGCAGATGCCTTACCAGGCATTTCGCACACTCGGAGCGTTCATAGTGATAACCGGCATCAAGGGTGTACGTTTCCGCAGAGCCGCAGCCGTCGTCGCCACCACCGGCGCGCTGGTCGCGGGCGGCGCCCTGACGGCACCCGCCCAGGCGGCGACCGCGCCCACGGTCAGCGCCAAGGGCGCGTTCATGCTCAACAGTGCGACGGGCTCCACGCTCTACAGCAAGTACGCCGACACCAAGCGGCCGATGGCGAGCACCACGAAGATCATGACGGCTCGGGTCGTGCTGGCCATCCCGGACGTGAACCTGGACACCAAGGTCACCATCAAGCAGTCCTACCGGGACTACGTCGCCGCCAAGGGCGCGAGCACCGCGGACCTGAAGACCGGCGACAAGGTCACCGTCCGCCAGCTGCTGCACGCGATGATGCTGCCGTCCGGCTGCGACGCCGCGATGGCCCTCGCGGACAAGTTCGGCACCGGCACGACGGTCGCGGCCCGCACCAAGAACTTCATCGCCAAGATGAACAAGAAGGCCGAGGCCCTGGGCCTGACCAACACGCACTTCGACTCGTTCGACGGCAACTCGACGCAGAACACGAACTACACGACACCGCGCGACCTCGCCAAGCTCACGCGCAGCGCGATGACGTTCTCGACGTTCTCGGGCATCGTGAAGAAGACGAAGACCGTGCAGTACGCCACGACGAGCACCGGCGGCACCCGCACGTACACCTGGTACAACACCAACCAGCTGCTGGGTTCCTACAGCGGCGCGATCGGCGTGAAGACCGGTACCAACACCCCGGCCGGCCCCTGCCTCGTCTTCGCCGGAACCCGCGACGGCAAGACCGTCATCGGTGTACTCCTCAACGACCAGTACCGCTTCACGGACGCCGCGAAGCTGATGGACTACGCCTTCGGCAGCAGCACAGCGAGCACGATGCAGCTGCGCACGCTGCCGTCGGGGGCCCAGCGGGACTGACCCCGGCTGGACACCGGTACGCAGTAGGGGCCCACTGCTGACAAGCAGTGGGCCCCTTGGCGCCTGCGGACCGGACGCGTCAGGCCCAGGTGATCAGCCTCTTCGGCTGCTCCAGGATCGCCGCCACGTCCGCAAGGACCTTCGACCCCAACTCCCCGTCCACCAACCGGTGGTCGAAGCTGAGCGCCAGTGTCGTCACCTGACGTGGCTTCACCTTGCCCTTGTGGACCCACGGCTGGAGCTTGATCGCGCCGACCGCGAGGATCGCGGACTCGCCGGGGTTGAGGATCGGCGTACCGGTGTCGACGCCGAAGACTCCGACGTTGGTGATGGTGACCGTGCCGCCCTGCATGGCCGAGGGGGACGTCTTGCCCTCGCGGGCCGTCGACACCAGCTCGCCCAGTGCCTCGGCGAGTTGCGGCAGGGTCTTGTCCTGCGCGTCCTTGATGTTCGGGACGATCAGACCGCGCGGGGTGGCCGCGGCGATGCCCAGGTTGACGTAGCGCTTGACCACGATCTCCTGGTTGGCCTCGTCCCAGGACGCGTTGATGTCCGGGTTGCGCTTGATCGCGACCAGGAGGGCCTTGGAGATGAGCAGCAGGGGGTTCACGCGCAGGCCCGTGAACTCCTTGTCCTCCTTCAGCTCCTCGACCAGCTTCATCGTGCGCGTCACGTCGACCGTCACGAACTCCGTGACGTGCGGCGCGGTGAAGGCCGAGCCGACCATGGCGGCGGCGGTGGCCTTGCGGACGCCGCGGACGGGGATGCGGGTCTCGCGGGTCGTGTCGTACGAGGCCACCGGCGCCGGGGCCGCGACCGGGGCCGGCGTCACCGGCTCGGGCGCCTTCGGCGGCGCGGCCGCCGCGTGGACGTCCTCGCGGGTGATGATGCCGTCCGGGCCGGTCGGGGTGACCGTCGCGAGGTCGATGCCGAGGTCCTTGGCCAGCTTGCGCACCGGCGGCTTGGCGAGGGGGCGCTGCTGCGGGGGCGCGGTGGGCGGCGGGGCCGGGGTGGCGGTCTGTGCCGTCCCGTGGCCGTTCAGCTCGGACTGGATCGCGGCCGAGGCCTGCTGGGCCGGGGCCTCGGGTCCCTTGCGGGGGCGGCGCTTGGTGGAGGACGTGGCCACGCCGTACCCCACGAGGACCGGCTGGCGGCCCTCCGGCTTCGGCTCCTCCTGCGCCGGCGCCTGCTGCGGCTCGGCGGGCGCCTGCGGTGCCGGTGCCCCGCCGCTCACGTCCACCGCGATGATCGACGTGCCGACGTCCACCGTCGTGCCCTCGGGGAAGTGCAGCTCGCGGACGACTCCGTTGTAGGGGATGGGGAGTTCGACGGCCGCCTTCGCGGTCTCGACCTCGCACACCACCTGGCCGTCGGTGACCTTGTCGCCGGGCTGGACGTACCACTTGAGAATCTCGGCCTCGGTCAGGCCCTCGCCCACGTCGGGCATCTTGAACTCGCGTACGGAAGCTTCCGTCATCGTCGTCACGACCCTCTCCTCAGTACGCCAGCGAGCGGTCGACGGCGTCCAGCACCCGGTCCAGGCCGGGCAGGTACTCCTCCTCCAGGCGGGCCGGCGGATAGGGGGCGTGGTAGCCGCCGACCCTGAGCACCGGGGCCTCCAGGTGGTAGAAGCAGCGCTCCGTGATCCGGGCGGCGATCTCCGCACCGGAACCGAAGAACACCGGCGCCTCATGGACCACCACCAGGCGGCGGGTCTTCTCCACCGAGGCCTGGATCGAGTCGAAGTCGAGCGGGGAGACCGAGCGCAGGTCCAGCACCTCCAGGGAGCGGCCCTCCTCGGCGGCCGCGTCCGCGACCTCCTGGCAGAGCTTCACCATCGGGCCGTACGCAACGAGAGTGAGGTCGGTGCCCTCGCGGACGACCCGTGCCTTGTGCAGCGGGCCGGGGATCGCCTCCGTGCTGACCTCGGCCTTGTCCCAGTAGCGCCGCTTGGGCTCGAAGAAGATCACCGGGTCGTCGCTCTGGATGGCCTGCTGCATCATCCAGTAGGCGTCCGAGGCGTTGGACGGCGACACGATCTTCAGGCCCGCCACATGCGCGAACAGCGCCTCCGGGGACTCGGAGTGGTGTTCGACCGCGCCGATGCCGCCGCCGTAGGGGATGCGGACGACGACCGGGAGCTTGACCTTGCCCAGCGAGCGGGCGTGCATCTTCGCGAGCTGGGTGACGATCTGGTCGTACGCCGGGAAGACGAAGCCGTCGAACTGGATCTCCACGACCGGGCGGTAGCCGCGCAGGGCCAGGCCGATCGCCGTACCGACGATGCCCGACTCGGCGAGGGGGGTGTCGATGACGCGGCTCTCGCCGAAGTCCTTCTGCAGTCCGTCGGTCACGCGGAACACACCGCCGAGCTTGCCGACGTCCTCGCCCATGATGACGACCTTGGGGTCGGTCTCCAGGGCGCGGCGCAGCGACTCGTTGATCGCCTTGGCCAGGGCCATGTTCTTGGATGTCACATTCTCCACGGCCATGTTCAGACCCCCTCTACGTCCGCGAACGACGCCTGGTAGGCGGCGAACTGGGCTCGCTCCTCGTCGACGAGCGCATGCCCGTCCGCGTACACGTTCTCGAAGATGGCGAAGTGGTCCGGGTCCGGCATGGCACGGACCGCTTCGCGCACTCGCCTGCCCAACGCCTCGCTCTCCGCCTCGAGTTCCGCGAAGAATCCCTCGTCCGCGTGGTTTGAGGACTCCAGGTGGCGGCGAAGGCGCAGGATCGGGTCCTTCGCCTCCCACGACTGCCGCTCCTCGTCGCCCCGGTAGCGGGTGGGGTCGTCGGAGGTGGTGTGGGCGCCCATCCGGTACGTGTACGCCTCGACCAGCGTCGGGCCCTCGCCGTTGCGGGCGCGCTCCAGCGCCCACTTGGTGACGGCGAGGCAGGCCAGCACGTCGTTGCCGTCGACGCGGACGCCGGGGAAGCCGTAGCCCTGCGCGCGCTGGTAGAGCGGGACGCGGGTCTGCTTCTCGGTCGGCTCGGAGATCGCCCACTGGTTGTTCTGGCAGAAGAACACCACGGGGGCGTTGTAGACCGCGGAGAACGTGAACGACTCCGCGACGTCGCCCTGGCTGGAGGCGCCGTCGCCGAAGTACGCGATGACCGCCGAGTCGGCGCCGTCCTTGGCGATGCCCATCGCGTAGCCGGTGGCGTGCAGCGTCTGGGAGCCGATGACGATCGTGTAGAGGTGGAAGTTGTTGCCGTTCGGGTCCCAGCCGCCGTTGTTCACGCCGCGGAACATGCCGAGCAGGTTGGTCGGGTCCACACCGCGGCACCAGGCGACGCCGTGCTCGCGGTAGGTCGGGAAGACGTAGTCGTCCTCGCGGGTGGCCCGGCCGGAGCCGATCTGGGCGGCCTCCTGGCCGAGCAGCGAGGCCCACAGGCCCAGCTCGCCCTGGCGCTGCAGGGAGGTGGCCTCGGCGTCGAAGCGGCGGGTGAGCACCATGTCGCGGTACAGGCCGCGCAGCTCTTCGGGGGTGATGTCGGCGACGTAGCCGTCGTACTCGGCGTTCTGGACGCGCTCGCCCTCGGGCGTCAGCAGCTGCACCAGCTCGGGGCCGGCGGTCTGCGCGGCGCCCGTGGCCTTCCTGGCGACGGCGGCCCGCTTGGCGGGCGTGGCCTTCTTGGCGGTGGTCTTCTTGGCGGTCGTGCGGGTGGTGCGCTGGGTGCCGGTGGCGTCGGTTGCTTCGGCGCCGGTGGACCCGGCCTTGCTTCCGGCGCTGCGTCGCGGCTTGCGCGGGGCAGTGCTCTCCACGGTCACGTGTGCTCCTCCGTCGGTCCGGCCCCCGGGGTTGCCGGTAGGCCAGTGCGGCTCACCTGTTCCGACCCTCGGGCACGGGGTGGGTGCCACTCGGCCGGGAACAGGCGTGACAGGTGCCCCGGCGAGCGCCCTGCAAGAGGCACGTTACCCAGTGCTCCACATTTCTGTGTAACCCCTCCTGACCTGCGTTTTTGCTTGGAAATCCAAGTAAATCGCCAAGTCGGGAAGGGGCCCAGGTCACAGCCTTGCAGGGGGCCGGAACACCGGCACGTTATCCCGCGCACCCAGTTCACGGGAAGAGTTCGTGTCCGACACCGACTCAATGCCCGAAAAAGGGTAAATAAGGCTATTCATCCTCGGCGATCACGCGGGTGCGCGAACGGGATCACCCACTTGTGACCGAAAGCGACCGTCGACGACTTCCCGTGACAACGCCCAGCTCACAGGCTCGCCAGGTGCCCTAGCATCTGGCGCGTGCCGCGCCCATGTGTACCACCCCCTGCGCTCCACGCGCCCCCGCTGAGCGTCCTTCTGCGCCAGTACTCCGCCGGATCCGCCCTCACCTGCGACCCCGTCGACCAGGGGCTGCTCAACCGCGGCTACCGGCTGTGCACGACCCGCGGCCGCTACTTCCTCAAGCACCACTTCGACCCCGACACCGCCGACCCCGCCGCGATCGAACGCCGGCACCGGGCGACCCAGCGCCTGGCCGACCTCGGCGTCCCGGTGGCCCCGCCGCTGGCAGGCCGGGACGGGCGCACGGTCGCGGTCGTCGGCGGCCACGCGTACGCCCTGCACCCGTGGATCGACGGCCGGCACCGGCACGGCGGCCAGCTCAGCACCGGCCAGTGCGCACGGCTCGGCGCGCTGCTGGGGGCGGTCCACGCAAGCCTGGAGCGCGTGATGCCGCCCAAGGGGCGCACGCCCCCGGCCACAAGCCCCCACCCTGTGGAGAGCGCCGACCCCGCCGACACGTTCGACCTCATCGACGACCTCCTCGCGCGCGTACGCCGGCACCGCCCCGCCGACTCCTTCGACGAACTCGCCCGGCACCGGCTCCTGGAACGGCGCACGCTGCTGGAGCGGCACGCGGACCGGCGTCCCCCGCGCGGTGGCTCGGTGGGCTGGGTGCACGGCGACTTCCACCCGTTCAACCTGCTCTATCAGGGGGACGCCCCGGCCGCGATCGTCGACTGGGACCGGCTCGGCGTCCAACCCCGCGCGGAAGAGGCCGTACGGGCCGCCGCGATCTTCTTCGTACGCCCGGCGGGCACCCTCGACCTGCCCAAGGTGCGGGCGTACGCGCGCGCGTACCGGCGTGCCGCCGGAGCGGCGCCCTCGGAGCTCGCGGCGGCCGTGCACCGCGTGTGGTGGGAGCGCCTGAACGACTTCTGGATGCTGCGCTGGCACTACGAACGCGGCGACACCCGCGCGGACTCCCAGTTCCCGGCCGCTTCGGCGCTCGCGGTGTGGTGGACGCGGGAGTACGAGGCGGTGTGCGGGGCGTTCGTGCAGTGACGTACGCCCCGCGTCACCGGCTGCGGCTCAGAGGCCGCCGCCCTCGGTGCCGCCGTTGACGGTGCCCGCCGTATTGTCCGTCGGCTCCACGTCCGTCGGCTCCACGTCCGTCGGCTCGGTGTCCGTCGGTTCCGTGTCCGTCGGTTCCGTGTCCGTCGGCTCGGTGTCCGTCGGCTGGGTCTCCGAGGGCTCACCACTCGGCGTGGCGGACGGCGTGTACGAGGGCGTGTAGGACGGGGTGTAGTCCCAGTCGCCGCCCGTGCCCGTGTCGTCCTCCTCCGTCGAGGTGTCCGTGGGCTGCTCGGACTCGTCCTCGCTCGGCGACTTGCTGGTCTTGTCCTTCTCGGTGGTCTGCGAGGTGGTCGGCGACTGCGTGGTGCCGCCACCGCCCTTACCACCGCCGGTGTTCTGCAGCGCCAGCGCGACACCGGCCACGACGGCGATCACGGCGAGGGCGGCGAGAATCCACAGCTTGCCGCGGCCACTGCCCTTGTTGCCGTGCCCCTCGAAACCGCCGTCGTCGCCACCGCCGTAGGGCGGCAGGATCGGCTGCGGGATCTGCGTGGTGCCCTCGGCCGAGTGCGGCAGCACGGTCGTGCCCGCCATGCCCCTCGCCGGGGTCTGACCGCCCTCGTGCAGGTTCACCGGGCCGGTGTTCCAGGTGCCGGTGTGGCCGCCCTGGTCGTACAGCATCTGCAGGCCGTACTGGACCAGCCCGCGCATCTCCTCGGCGGTCTGGAAGCGGTCGTCGGGGTCCTTGGCGAGCGAGCGCATGACGAGGCCGTCGAGCTCCGGCGGCGAGACGTCGGAGGCCTCGGACGGCGGCGTCGGGATGTCCTGGACGTGCTGGTAGACCACCGACAGCGGGGTCTCGCCGACGAACGGCGGGCGCAGCGCGAGGAGTTCGTACAGCAGACAGCCGGTCGCATACAGGTCGGAGCGGTGGTCGACGGCCTTGCCGAGGGCCTGCTCCGGGGAGAGGTACTGCGGGGTGCCCATGACCATGCCGGTCTGCGTCATGGTTGTGGACGCGCCGTGCAACGCGCGCGCGATGCCGAAGTCCATCACCTTGACGGCGCCGTTGTGGGTGATGATGACGTTCGCCGGCTTGATGTCGCGGTGCACGATGCCGTGCTGGTGCGAGTAGGCGAGCGCCTCAAGGACACCGGAGACGATGATCAGGGCCTGCTCCGGGCCGGGCGCCTCGGCGTTGAGCAGCAGATCGCGGATGGTGCGGCCCTCGACCAGCTCCATCACGATGTACGGCACCGACTGGCCGCCCACGAAGTCCTCGCCGGAGTCGTACACAGCGACGATCGCGTGGTGGTTGAGGCCCGCCACGGACTGGGCCTCGCGCGTGAAGCGGGCCTTGGACACCGGGTCCTCGGCGAGATCGGAGCGCAGCAGCTTGACCGCCACGGTGCGCCCGAGGCGCACGTCCTCGGCCGCGAACACCTCGGCCATGCCGCCCCGGCCGAGTCTGCGGGTCAGCCGATACCGGCCGTCCCCGACAAGCCCTCCGTTACCCCACATTTCCGGCGCATCTGACATCCCGCCGCCAGTCGCCTCGGGGTCGGACGGGCCCTGAGCGCGCTGCTGCTGTGCCATCAGTCCTCGCCGTCGTTTCTGCCCGCGGTGCGCGCGGTGTTGTTACGGTCTCCGTCGGCCACGCTACAGCCTCCGCGCAAGCCGCCGGTCCCAGATGGATACCGGGACCGGCCCGGGACGGACCGCCCGTCGAACCGGTCATCAAACCCTCGCGCCGTGGTGTCGTGCAAATCCTGTGTACCGGCCGTACGGCCGCTGTAACGCTTCCGCGACGCTTCTTTCGCGTACGGTCACGGAACGGGCACCGAGCTTGACGTGTCAGTGCCCTGGGGCAGACTTGGCCGGGAATAACACATTCGATCAACGACATTCGATCAACGCGGGAGCACAGCGGCACCGCTGCCGCGGCGCCTATGGGGGACGCAGAAAGATGAGCCAGGACGGCGCACAGGGCCGGTACATGGGACGGGCGCTCGCCGGCGGCCGCTATCAACTGCGTGATCTGCTCGGCCAGGGCGGCATGGCCTCGGTGCACCTCGCATACGACTCGGTGCTCGACCGTCAGGTCGCGATCAAGACGCTGCACACCGAACTGGGCCGCGAACAGGCCTTCCGCGAGCGCTTCCGCCGCGAGGCGCAGGCGGTGGCGAAGCTCACGCACACCAACATCGTCTCGGTCTTCGACACCGGCGAGGACGAGCTCGACTCCATGACAACGCCGTACATCGTCATGGAGTACGTCGAGGGCCGCCCGCTGGGGTCGGTCCTCGACGAGGATGTACGGCAGTACGGCGCGATGCCCGCCGACAAGGCCCTGAAGATCACCGCGGACGTGCTCGCAGCGCTGGAGATCAGCCACGAGATGGGCCTGGTCCACCGGGACATCAAGCCGGGCAACGTGATGATGACCAAGCGCGGCGTCGTCAAGGTCATGGACTTCGGCATCGCCCGTGCCATGCAGTCCGGCGTGACCTCGATGACACAGACCGGCATGGTCGTCGGCACCCCGCAGTACCTCTCGCCGGAACAGGCACTGGGCCGCGGGGTGGATGCCCGGTCCGACCTGTACTCGGTCGGCATCATGCTGTTCCAACTGGTCACCGGGCGGCTGCCGTTCGACGCGGACTCACCGCTGGCCATCGCGTACGCGCACGTGCAGGAGGAGCCGGTCGCGCCCTCCTCGATCAACCGTTCCCTGCCGCCGGCCGTCGACGCGCTGGTCACCCGCGCGCTGAAGAAGAACCCGAACGAGCGCTTCCCGACCGCCGCGTCCATGCGCGACGAGTGCCTGCGCGTGGCCGCGTCCTTCCAGGCGGCCCCGCCGAGCATCGTGCCGGGCACCCAGACGCAGAGCGGTGCGGGCGTCGGCTCCGCGGTGTTCCCGCCGGTCGACCAGTCCACCCCGGCGCCCACGGGGGGTGTCCAGACGCCGTACCAGCCGACGCCGACGCCGAACCCGTACGGCACTCCGACGCCCTCCCCGGCGTACGGCTATCCGCAGCAGGGCGGCTACCAGACGCCGAACCCGTCCGCGTACTCGCCGCAGCCGACCCCGTCCACGCCGCCGCCGTACAACATCACGCCGCAGCCCCAGGCACCTTCGGGCGGGGGCAAGAGCAACAAGCCGGTGATCATCGGCTCGATCGTCGTCGCAGTGATCGCGGTCGGCGGCCTGATCGCGGCACTGATGCTGAACGGCGGCGACAGCAACAACGAGGGCGGGGGCGGCGACGCCAGCGCGTCCGCCTCGGCCACCAAGGCGGCGGGCTACCGCGGGCCGGACACGTCGAAGACCATCGACAAGGAGGAGTGCACGGAACCGGAGGAGTCGTACAACGACCCCGAGAAGATCCAGGTTCCGGACTTCACCTTCAAGTACATCAAGTCAGTCAAGGAGTGCCTCCAGGCCGCCGGCTGGCAGGTGAAGGAAGTGAAGGTCGACGAGAACACGTACGGCGAAGGCTCGGTCAGGGAGCAGTTCCCGCCAGCCGGCACGGACGTCGACCCCGAGGACATGCCCGAGATCACCCTCAAGGTCTCGACGGGCAACCCGCCGTCGGCCTGACGGGACGGGTGCTCAAGGCGCTTGAAGGCGCTTGAAGGGAAAGGCCCGGCACGTGCCGGGCCTTTTGGCGGTGGGGCTGTCTGCCGGATCTGGCGGACCCGGCGGGCCTACAGGTAGGGCCCGCCCGAGCGGCCACCCGCGCGCGGGTCGTCGTTGCCCTCGTGGGCGACGCCCGGCGGGAGGGCGCGGCGCATCTGCTCCAGCTGGGCACGCGCGGCCATCTGCTGGGCGAACAGCGTCGTCTGGATCCCGTGGAAGAGGCCTTCCAGCCAACCGACCAACTGGGCCTGCGCGATCCGCAGTTCTGCGTCGCTGGGGGTCGCCTCGTCCGTGAACGGCAGGGAGAGCCGCTCCAGTTCCTCGACGAGCTCCGGTGCCAGGCCGTCCTCCAGCTCCTTCACCGAGCTGGCGTGGATCTCCTTGAGCCGGACCCGGCTGGCCTCGTCCAGAGGAGCAGCACGCACCTCCTCGAGCAGCTGCTTGATCATGCTGCCGATCCGCATGACCTTGGCCGGCTGCTCGACCTGCTCGGTCACCGGGATCTCGTGGGAGTCCTCGTCCGTGCCGCCGAGAGCCATACCGTCCTGGCCCACGACCAGGATCTTCTGGGCGTTCTCCGGCGACCTGTCGTTCCTCGGCATCTCCATGCCGTCATTCTCTCGCACCGGTACACCTCATCATCGCGGTGCCCCCTGTGGTGGGTGATCCACCGACTTACCACCACTCGGAGGCATCCGGAATGCCGGGATCGACAGCGAATGTGAGGCTTGTTCCGTTGATCGTTCCGATTGTGACGAACCTGGCTCCGGGAGGGGGTCACCGACGTGACTCCATGGCTGCGCATATGGCGTGCGACGGGGGTGTCTGTGGGGGTGGGGGTGGCCGTGGTCTCGTGCGGGGCCGTTTCGACGTACGGGGCCGTTTCGACGTACGGGGCCGTATCGACGTATGGGGCCATATCGACGTACGACGCGAAGCCGCCCTCGCCGAGCGGCACCCCCTCCGGCTCCGCGTCCGCCGGTGAGCCGACGCGGGCCGGGAGCCGGGCGGGTGAGGGGCGGGCGCGGCCGGGGCGGCAGGAGCCGGCAGCGACCGGGGCCGCGACGGCACCGCCGACAGGGGACGGCGCCGACGACGACGTATCCGCATCACCGCCGGCGTCCGACGAGCCCGCGCCCACCGCGCCGCCGGGGCAGGAAGAGCCGGTGCGGCAGGCCGTCGCGGAGTCCGAGGCCACCGGCGAACCGGTGCTGAAGATCCTGCCGCTGGGCAGCGGTCTGGTGCTGATCGGACTCGGGCTCGGGCTCGCCTTCGTCGCCCTTCGGGTGCGCCGGAGCCAGGGCTGACGATCAGGACGTGGTGAGCAGGACCTTTCCGACGTGGCCGCTCTCCTCCACCAGACGGTGGGCCGCAGGGGCCTCACGCATCGGGAGTTCGCGGTCGACGACCGGGCGGACGTGGCCGGCCGCGAGCAGGGGCCAGACGTGCTCGCGTACGGCCGCGACGATCGCCGCCTTCTCGTCGAGCGGGCGGGCGCGCAGCGAGGTCGCACTGATCGCGGCCCGCTTGTTCAGGAGCGCGCCGATGTTCAGCTCGCCCTTGACGCCGCCCTGCAGGCCGATGATCGCGAGCCGGCCGTTGACGGCGAGGGTGCGGACGTTGCGGTCCAGGTACTTGGCGCCCATGTTGTCGAGGATGACGTCGGCCCCGGCGCCGTCGGTGGCCTTCCTGACCTCCTCGACGAAGTCCTGGTCCCGGTAGTTGATCAGGATGTCGGCGCCCAGCTCGGCACAGCGCTCCAGCTTCTCCCCGGTTCCGGCCGTGACGGCGACCTTGACGCCGACGGCCTTGGCGAGCTGGATCGCCATGGTGCCGATGCCGCTGGACCCGCCGTGCACGAGGAGGGTCTCGCCGGGGCGGAGGTGGGAGACCATGAAGACGTTCGACCAGACCGTGCAGGTCACCTCGGGCAGCGCTGCGGCCTGCTGCAGGCCCACACCTGCGGGAACCGGCAGCAGCTGGCCGGCCGGGACGGCGACCTTCTCGGCGTAGCCGCCTCCGGAGAGCAGCGCGCAGACCTCGTCGCCGACGGCCCACCCGGCGACGCCCCCTCCGAGTGCGGCAATGCGCCCGGAGCACTCCAGGCCGGGGTAGGGGGACGCGCCGGGCGGCGGATTGTAGAAGCCCTGCCGTTGCAGGATGTCGGCCCGGTTGACGGCGCTGGCCGCCACCTCGACCAGGACCTCGCCCTCGCCGGGCACCGGATCCGGGACCTCGTCCCACACCAGCGCCTCGGGCCCACCAGGTTCGGGAATCGTGATCGCATGCATGAGGGGGACGCTACTGGACCGAACCTTCCCCGTCGCCGGACCGAGCCCCTCTCAAGGACCGAACCTTCCTCCTCGCCGGACCGAGCCCCCTCAGCCGCCGGACCGAGTCTTCTCAGTCGTCCGGCCGAACCCCCCTCCGTCGCTGGGCCGAACCCGTGAGAAATCCCTGTGCGCGACCGATGAGTTTGCGCGACCGTGGAGGTCTCCCATGCGTAACCGGAGTACGCGGAAGGACACCCCATATGAGCCAGCAGACGCCCGGTCTGGCCATTGAGACAGCGGGCTTGGTGAAGACGTTCGGCGAGACCAGGGCCGTCGACGGCGTCGACCTGGCCGTTCCCACCGGAACGGTGTACGGCGTTCTCGGTCCGAACGGCGCCGGCAAGACGACCACCGTGAAGATGCTCGCCACCCTGCTCAGGCCGGACGGCGGAGAAGCGCATGTCTTCGGGCACGATGTCGTCCGGGAGGCGGACGAGGTGCGCAGCCGGGTCAGCCTGACCGGTCAGTACGCGTCCGTCGACGAGGACCTGACCGGCGCGGAGAACCTGGTCCTGCTCGGCCGGCTCCTCGGCCACGGCAAGAAGGCCGCACGTGAGCGCGCCGCCCAGCTGCTGGAGGCCTTCGGACTGACGGACGCGGCCGGCAAGCAGGTCAAGAACTACTCCGGCGGCATGCGGCGTCGTATCGACATCGCCGCGTCCATCCTGAACACGCCCGACCTGCTCTTCCTCGACGAGCCGACCACCGGTCTGGACCCGCGCAGCCGCAACCAGGTGTGGGACATCGTGCGCGCGGTCGTCGCCCAGGGCACGACCGTGCTGTTGACCACGCAGTATCTGGACGAGGCCGACCAGCTGGCCTCGCGGATCGCCGTCATCGACCGCGGCAAGGTGATCGCCGAGGGAACGAAGGGCGAGTTGAAGTCGTCGGTCGGAGCCGGGTCCGTGCATCTGCGGCTGCGGGATCCGGAGCAGCGGCCGGAGGCCTCGCGGGTGCTGCGGCTGGTGCTGCAGGCGGACGTACAGCTGGAACCGGATCCCGTGGCGCTGACGGCCCGGGTCGGCGCCGGTGCGGCGAACGGTCAGGGCGCGGCTGAGCAGGCCGCCCAGGCGCTCGCCGAACTGGCCCGCGGCGGCATCGTCGTCGACAACTTCTCGCTGGGCCAGCCCAGCCTGGACGAGGTGTTCCTCGCCCTCACCGGACATGACACCAAGGTGCACGACCAGGCCGACGACGTGAAGGACGGGGCAGCCGCATGAGTACCGTGACCCCCACCGAGGCCAAGGAACTGGCCCCCGTCAGCACCGAGTCGCTGGCCGGGCTGCTCGTCGCCAAGGAGCGGCCGTCGCGCCCGAGCGCGCTGTCGACGTCGCTGACCTTCGGCTGGCGGGCGATGCTCAAGATCAAGCACGTGCCGGAGCAGCTGTTCGACGTCACGGCGTTCCCGATCATGATGGTGCTGATGTACACGTACCTGTTCGGCGGGGCGCTGGCCGGTTCGCCGAAGGAGTACATCCAGTTCCTGCTGCCGGGCATCCTGGTGATGTCCGTCGTGATGATCACGATGTACACCGGTGTCTCGGTCAACACCGACATCGAGAAGGGCGTGTTCGACCGGTTCCGCACCCTGCCCATCTGGCGGCCGTCGACGATGGTCGGCTACCTGCTGGGCGATGCGCTGCGCTACACCATCGCGTCCGTGGTGATGCTCACCGTCGGCATGATCCTCGGCTACCGGCCGGACGGCGGCGTCGGCGGCGTGATCGCCGGGATCGCGCTGCTGATCGTCTTCTCGTTCGCTTTCTCGTGGATCTGGACGATGTTCGGGCTGCTGCTGCGCACCGAGAAGTCGGTCATGGGCGTCAGCATGATGGTGATCTTCCCGCTGACCTTCCTGTCCAACGTCTTCGTCGACCCGCGCACCATGCCGGGCTGGCTGCAGGCGTTCGTCAACAACAGCCCGGTCACGCATCTGTCCTCGGCGGTGCGGGGGCTGATGGGGGGCGACTGGCCGGCCGACGAGATCGCCTGGTCGCTGGGCTGGGCCGGGCTGTTCGTGCTCGTCTTCGGGCCGATCACGATGCGGCTGTACAACCGCAAGTAGGCATCGCTCAGCTCCTCGGGCCGCGCCGGTTGTCCGGTGCGGCCCGAGGCACGATGGTGATCACCCGGTCCGTCAGCTCCAGGGCACCCACGGCCGGATCGTCGTAGTGCAGGACCCGGTGCCCGCGTACGACGCTGATCACCAGGTCGTCCATGTCGCGCGGGCTCCTGCCCATCTCGGTCTTGGTGACCGGCCGGTCGACGACGTCCAGGCGACTGCCCTGCCGGATGAGGTCCTCCATGACCAGGCCGGCGGCGGGGCTCAGCACGGACAGGCCCAGCAGACGGCCGGCCGCTCCGGCGCTGGTGATGACCTCGTCGGCGCCGGACTGCTTCAGCAGCGGCGCGTTCTCCTCTTCCCGCACCGCGGCCACGATCTTCGCGCCCGAGTTGAGCTGCCGGGCAGTCAGCGCCACGAGGACGGCCGTGTCGTCGCGCTCGGTCGCGATGACGATCTGCCCCGCCCGCTGCACCTCGGCCCGTTTCAGCACATCGCTGCGGGTGGCGTCCCCGACCACGCCGGCGTAGCCCTCGTCCGTCGCGGCGGCGATCGCCTTGCTGCTGGGGTCGATCACGACGACCTGTTCCTTCTTCAGCCCCTTGGCGCAGACGGCCTGGATCGCTGCCCGCCCCTTCGTGCCAAAACCGACGACGACGGTGTGGTCGCGCAAGGGAGACCTCCAGCGGTGTCAGAGAAGTCGGGCGCCCGTCCGGCACCGGGTCCGACGCTACCGCGCCCCGGAGACTGCCCGGCCGGGCGGCGTGTCGGGCCGGGGGGCTCGGTGACTGCTGCGGATGCTGTGCGGAACCATGGGGGCCACTGTCAGGATCACGGCCGCAGGGGGCAGACGATGAGGGACGACGAGCAGCCATCTTCCCGGAGGGTGACCCGCTCCATCCTGCGGTCCCTCTGGAGCCGCTCACGCAAGGAGGCACGCGACGACGCGGAGGCGGGCCGTTCGATCGCGATGCCCGTGCAGGGTGTCGTACCGCCGCTCCAGCAGGTCCTCAAGCGCCTGTTCATGGCCATACTGGTGCTGGTCATCACCATCTTGATCGTCTATGTCGACCGCGAGGGCTACACCGACAACTCCGACGGCTCCGTCGACCTGCTGGACGCCGCGTACTACGCCACCGTCACGCTCTCCACCACCGGATACGGCGACATCACCCCGGTCGGCGACGCCGCCCGGCTCACCAACATCTTCGTCATCACGCCGCTGCGCGTGCTGTTCCTGATCATCCTGGTCGGCACGACCCTGGAGGTGCTCACCGAGCGCACCCGCCAGCAGGTCCGCATCCACCGGTGGCGGGCCCGCACCCGGGATCACGTCGTGGTCATCGGCTATGGCACCAAGGGCCGGCACGCCGTGCAGACGCTGATCGGACAGGGCATCGGCAAGGAGCGGATCGTCGTCGTGGACACGCAGGGCAAGGCGGTCGAGGCCGCCGGCGACGACGGCCTGGTGGCGGTCACCGGCGACGCCACGCGCTCCGAGACCCTGCTGAAGGCGGAACTCCACCGCGCCTCCCGCGTGATCATCGCCCCGCAGCGCGACGAGACGGCCACTCTGGTCACGCTCACCGCACGCCAGCTGAACCGCCACGCCACGATCGTCGCCGCCGTCCGGGAGGACGAGAACGTACCGCTGCTCAAGCAGAGCGGCGCGGACACCGTCGTCACCAGTTCCAGCTCGGCCGGGCGGCTGCTGGGGACGTTCATGGCCAGCCCGCCCGTGGCCCGGACCCTGGAGGACCTGATGACCCTCGGCAGCGGGATGGACCTCATCGAGCGGGCGGTCACCCAGGACGAGGCGGGCCGGACGCCCCGCGAGTGTGCGGACCTGGTCGTGGCGGTCGTACGCGACAAGAAGGTGCTGGACTACGACGAGGGCCGGCGCGCCCAACTCCGGCCGGGAGACCGGGTCATCACCATCAGCCGACCCGTGTCCGCGGCGGCCGGGTAGGGCCCGGCGCGACGTTTCACGTGAAACACACCCCGATCCCGGCCGCCGCCCACGGCAGATCCAGGAGCTCCACCTCCTGACCGGGCCGAGTACCGCCCGGCGGTACGACCGCGAGAGCATCGGCGGCCGCGACCCCGCGCAGCATGGCCGGACCGTTGTAGTGCAGCGGCACCGCACGGTCGCCGCGCAGAACGACGGGGATGATCCGGGTGTCGTACGGATGGCCGTGCACCGCGTCCGTCACCGGCAGCGCGTACGGCTCCTGCGCCGGGCGGGCGGCCAGCGTCCGCAGGACGGGCTCGGCGAGCGTGAGCAGGCCGGAGACCGCGGCGAGGGGGTTGCCGGGCAGGCCGACGAGGTGCTGGTTCTCCTTGGTGCGGGCCAGCAGCATGGGGTGGCCGGGGCGCACCTTGACCCCGTTCACCAGGAGCTCTGCGCCCATGCGGCGCAGGGTGGGGTGGACGTGGTCGACAGGGCCCGCGGCGGTGCCGCCCGTGGTGACGACGAGGTCGGCGTCACTTCCGGTGATCGCCCGGTACAGGGCTTCGGCGTCGTCGCCGAGTCGGCGCACCGCGGTGACCTCGGCGCCGAGCGCGCGCAGCCAGGGCGGCAGCATGGGGCCGAGCGCGTCCCGGATGAGTCCGTCGTGCGGCCGGCCCTCGGTGAGCAGTTCGTCGCCGAGGACGAGGACGTCGGCACGGGGGCGGGGAACGGCGGTGAGGGTGTCGTATCCGGCGGCTGCGGCAAGGCCGAGCACGGCGGGGGTCACGAGGGTTCCGGGGGCCAGGAGGTGGTCGCCGCTACAGCACTCCTGTCCGCGGGGGCGGATGTCCTGACCGTGCGGCAGCTCGCGACCGGCGTGCAGTCGGCCCTTGTCGTCCGTGCGGCCGTGCTCGCTGCGCAGCACCGCGGTCGTGTCCAGGGGGATACGGGCGCCGGTGGCGATCCGGACGGCCTCACCGTCCGCGAGGGGCTCATGCTCCGCGTGCCCGGCCAGCACACCCTCGTCCCGTACCGCCCAAGGGCCGGGTCCGGCGACCGCCCACCCGTCCATCGCGGAGGTGTCGAAGGAGGGGAGGTCGGTGAGCGCGGTGAGGGGAGCGGCCAGCACGAGGCCCAGGGCTGCGTCGAGGGGCACGGAGACGGGAGCGCGACGGACGCCGGCGCGGGCGGCGCGGGCTGCGGTCTCGCGGGCCTCGGGCCATGGGGTGGCCTTGTGGCGCCCGTCCGCTGCGCGCGAGGCGGCCTGGTGCCGGAGCGGGGCGGGGCTGTCGTGCGCTCCGGTGCCGTCCTGCGGGGAGGGCACGGCCGCGGTGTCCCTGTCCTCCTTCACGAGAGCCAGTACCTCCTCGACGCCGAGATCCTCGTCGTCCTCGCTGTGGCGGATACCGCGGGCGGTCATCCGGCGTCCGGGCGGGGGTCGGTCGCGGGGGCGGGCTTCGCGTCGTTGTCGGCGGCGTCCTCCTCCGCCCAGCGCTGCGCCAGGGCCGCCGCCTTGCGGGAGGCCTCGGCGACGGCTTCTGGGCTGCCGCCGGCGCGGGCCGCGGCGTAGCCGACGAGGAAGGTGGTCAGCGGTGCCGCGGGCCGCGCCACGCCGTGGGCGGCGTCGCGGGCGAGGTCGAGCAGCACACCGGTGTCGACCTCGAGGTCGATGCCCAGTTCGTCCTTGACTGCGGAAATCCATTCATCCAGCACGTGACCATGCTCCCTGATGCGTGCCCTGGCGGTGGCGATGTCGTCCCAGGTGTCGCAGTCGAAGGACGCGACGGGGTCGGAGATACGCGTGAGATTCAGTGCGGCGGTGAGCAGCCGCAGAGGCAGCCCGGTGAGGCCGCCGTGTTCGGTCCCGAGGGACGCGAACGTCCGGTGCAGGTGCCGGGCACGGTAGGCGGCCACGAGCGGCTGGTCCCGGCCGGTGGGGTCGGTGAGGACGACACCGTCGGCCCCGCCCTCGTCTTCCTCACCCGCCGTGTCCAGGGTGGACAGCAGGCGGTCCACGGTCCGTCCGTCGAGGAAGGGCAGGTCCGCGGAGAGCACGAGCACCCGGTCGGCGGCGGTGTGCTGCAGGCCCGCTGCGAGGGCGGCGAGCGGACCGCCGCCGGGCGGCTCCTCGCGCGCCCAGGTCACGGGCCGAGCCGTCGGACGGGGATCGGCGACGACGACCGTGGTCCGTGCGTCGGCGCAGGCGGCGAGTACCCGGTCGAGCAGCGCCCGCCCGCCCACGCGTACGCCGGGCTTGTCCGCACCGCCGAGCCGCCGCGCGGCACCGCCGGCGAGTACGACGGCGTCGTAACCGCCGGCGTCACCGGCTGCGGGGCTCGTGGGCGGCTGATTCTCTGTCACCCCCTGAGTATGCGTGCCACCGCGACCTCAGGGAACGCGGGCGAACCGGCCGATCACAGGGTCCGCAGCAGCACCGCCGGCTGTTCCACACAGTCCGCGACATACCGCAGGAAGCCACCCGCCGTGCCGCCGTCGCACACCCGGTGGTCGAAGGTGAGCGACAGCTGGACGACCTGCCGCACCGCCAGCTCGCCCTCGTGCACCCAGGGCTTGGGGACGATACGGCCGACGCCGAGCATGGCCGCCTCGGGGTGGTTGATGATCGGTGTGGAGCCGTCGACGCCGAACACGCCGTAGTTGTTCAGCGTGAAGGTGCCGCCGGTGAGTTCCGCGGGCGTGAGCGTCCCGGCCCGGGCCGCCTCGGTCAGCCGGGCGAACTCCGCGGTCAGCCCCTCGGCGTCGCGCGCGTGGGCGTCCCGTACGACGGGCACGACGAGCCCCCGCTCGGTCTGTGCGGCGAAGCCGAGGTGCACATGGTCGAGCTGGACGACTTCCCGGGCGTCCATGTCGACCGTGGAGTTGAGCTCGGGGAACCGGGCGAGCGCCGCCGTGCAGATCCGGGCCAGCAGGGCGAGCAGGGAGATCTTCGGTCCCCCGGTCGCGTTCATGGCGGTGCGGGCCCGCATCAGCTCCGTGGCGTCGGCATCCACCCAGCAGGTCGCGTCCGGTATCTCGCGCCGGCTGCGGGAGAGCTTGTCGGCAACCGCGCCCCGGACGCCCTTGAGGGGCACGCGGGTGCCGCCAAGGGCGGGAGTAGGGGCGTGAGGCTCGGTGGCTGCGGCCGGAACGGCCGACACGCGCGCGTGCGGCTCGGTCGGCCGGGCTGTACGTCCCTGTGCGGCGGCGGCCCGCAGCGCGTACTCCACGTCCGCCCGCAGGATCAGGCCGTCGGGGCCGGAGCCCGTCAGCTCCCGCAGGTCCAGCCCGTTCTCGCGGGCGAGGCGCCGGACGAGGGGCGAGATCACCGGCACAGGGCCTTCACCACGGCTGCCGTCGTGGTGGGCTGCACCGTTGGCGTGGCCTTCCGCGGGCCTGACCGGCGACTTCGGAGCCGATGGAGCCGTTTGAGCCGCGGGAGCCTCTCGCGAGGCCCCCGCCCGCGCGGGAGCCGTCTCGGACGCGGGACGCACCCTCCGGCGCCGCGCCGGAGGCGCACCCGTGCCATAGCCCACGAGGACGTTGCCGGAGCCCGCGTCCGAGCCCTCGGCATCCCGCTCGCCCAGGCCCTCGCCGTCGGTCGCACCGCCGGCGGCCGACGCGCCCACCGCGACCGTCAGCAGCGGTGCCCCGACGGGCAGTTCCGTGCCCTCCTCGCCGAAGCGGGCCGTGACCACGCCGCCGTAGGGGCAGGGCACCTCGACCATCGCCTTGGCCGTCTCGACCTCGACGACCAGCTGGTCGACGGCGACGACGTCGCCGACCTGCACCAGCCAGCGCACGATCTCCGCCTCGGTGAGCCCCTCCCCGAGGTCGGGGAGCTTGAACTCCAGCACCTGTGCCATCAGCTCTCGGCCTCCCATTGCAGACGCGCCACGGCGTCCAGGATCCGGTCGACGCCGGGCAGATGGTGCTTCTCCAGCATCGGCGGCGGATAGGGGATGTCGAACCCGGCCACGCGCAGCACCGGTGCCTCCAGATGGTGGAAGCAGCGCTCCGTGACTCGGGCCGCGATCTCCCCGCCCGGCCCACCGAACCCGCCCGACTCGTGTACGACGACCGCTCGCCCGGTCCGCCGTACCGAGGCGCAGACCGTCTCGTCGTCGAACGGCACCAGGGAGCGCAGGTCGACGACTTCGAGGTCCCACCCCTCGGCCCGTGCCGCCTCGGCGGCTTCGAGGCAGACGGGTACGGACGGCCCGTACGTGATGAGCGTGGCGCTCCGGCCGGAGCGCCGCACCACCGCGCGGCCAATGGGTTCAACGGTCTGGGGGTCGTCCGGGTTCCAGGCGTCCTTCGACCAGTACAGCCGCTTGGGTTCCAGGAAGACGACCGGGTCGTCGGAGGCTATGGCGGCCCGCAGCAGCCCGTAGGCGTCGGCGACGGTCGCGGGCGTGACGACATGGAGCCCCGGAGTCGCCATGTAGTACGCCTCGGAGGAGTCGCTGTGGTGTTCGACGCCGCCGATTCCGCCGCCGTACGGCACGCGGATGGTGATCGGCAGCGGCATCGTCCCGCGGGTGCGATTGCGCATACGGGACACGTGGCTGATGAGCTGCTCGAACGCGGGATACGCGAAGGCGTCGAACTGCATCTCGACGACCGGGCGCAGTCCGTACATGGCCATGCCGACGGCCGTCCCGAGGATGCCCGCCTCGGCGAGCGGCGTGTCCGTGCAGCGGTCGTCGCCGAACTCCTCGGCCAGCCCGTCGGTGACGCGGAAGACGCCGCCGAGCGTGCCGACGTCCTCGCCCATGACGTGCACGGCCGGGTCGGCGGCCATCGCGTCGCGGAGCGCGCGCGTGAGGGCCTGCGCCATGGTGGCGGGCTTCACGGCGACCGTGGTCATAGGTGCGTCCCTTCCTGCTCGGCCTGGAGCTCCGCGTTCAACTGGTCCTGCTGCTCGCGCAGTTGCGGCGTGGGTTCGGCGTAGACATGGGCGAACAGGTCCCTGGGGTCGAGGACCGGATCCTGGTTCATGCGTGCGCGCAGGTCGGCGGCGAGGACCTCGGCGTCCTCGCGCGCGTGCTGGATGCCGGACTCGTCGATGAGGCCGCGCTCGGTCAACTCCCGCTCCAGGAGCGCGATCGGATCATGGTCCCGCCAGGCCTCGACCTCGGAGTCGGGTCGGTAGCGCTTGTCGTCGTCCGCGTTCGTGTGGGCCTCCATGCGGTACGTCACCGCCTCCACGAGCGTCGGACCACCCCCCGCGCGCGCGTGCTGTACGGCGTCGGCGAGGACCTCGTGCACGGCCGCGGCGTCGTTGCCGTCGACCAGGCGGCCCGGCATGCCGTACCCGACGGCCTTGTGGGCCAGGGAGGGGGCGGCGGTCTGCTTGGCGAGCGGGACGGAGATCGCGAAACCGTTGTTCTGGACCAGGAAGACGACCGGCGCCTGCCACACGGCGGCGAAGTTCAGCGCCTCGTGGAAGTCGCCCTCGCTGGTGCCGCCGTCACCGACCAGGGCGAGCGCGACCACGTCGTCGCCCTTGAGGCGGGCGGCGTGCGCGAGGCCGACGGCGTGCGGGAGCTGGGTGGCGAGCGGGGTGCACAGGGGGGCGACGCGGTGGGCGTAGGGGTCGTAGCCGGTGTGCCAGTCGCCGCGCAGCAGGGTGAGGGCCTGGACGGGGTCCACGCCGCGTACGACGGCGGCGAGGGTGTCCCGGTAGCTGGGGAAGAGCCAGTCGCGGTCCTGCAGGGCCAGGGCGGCGGCGACCTCGCAGGCCTCCTGGCCGGTGCTGGAGGGGTAGACGGCGAGGCGGCCCTGCTTGGTAAGGGCGGTGGCCTGCGCGTTGTAACGGCGGCCGCGCACCAGCTGCGTGTACAGCCGGCGCAGCAGCTCGGGGTCGGCCTTGGCGGCCGCCTCGGTGCCGAGGACGCGGTACGGAGCCGCGTCGGGCAGCAGCGGCGCGGGGTCGGTACGGGGCTGCCAGGCGGGCGGCGGCGACGGCCGATACGCGCCACGCTGCTCCATGACCGTCATAACGGCACCTCCTCGTGGGAGCGGCTACGAGAGGCGCGTCGGCTGTGATGCGCCTCACCTACCGATTGTTCGGTCGACGGCACATTTTGGCTACAGGCCCCCGCGGGCTGTGGACAAACGGTTCTCCACAACCTGAGATGGACGCATTACGTCCATGGTAGGGAGGCGGGGGGACATGGCATCTGAACAAATGGCCGAGGGCCCGGAGGCCGGTTCCGCCGTGCCGCCGCCGCGTCCGCTCGACGCCATAGATCAGGACATCCTCCGGATGCTCCAGGCCGACGGCCGCGCATCGGTGCGGTCCGTCGCCGAACGGGTCCATGTCTCGCGCGCGAACGCCTACACGCGGATCAACCGCCTCGTCGAGGACGGCGTCATTCGCGGCTTCGGTGCCCGCGTGAACCATGAACGGGCCGGCCAGGGGACATCGGCGTACATCACCCTGAAGATCGTCCAGAACTCCTGGCGTACGGTGCGCGAGCAGCTCAGACAGCTGCCCGGCGCCTCTCACATCGCCCTCGTCGGGGGCGATTTCGATGTGCTGCTCCTGGTGCACACCTCCGACAACCGGGCGCTGCGCGAGCTGGTGCTCACCCGGCTCCAGGCGATCCCGGAGGTGCTCAGCACGCGCACACTGCTGGTGTTCGAGGAAGAGGACCTGGAGCCGCAGGGCTGAACGTCAGAAGTCCTGTCTGAGCCCGCCGAACACCAACCGCACCACCGCGTCGGCCACTTCGCGCTCGCTCATGCCCCGGCCGTCGGGCCGGTACCACTCGACGATCGAGTTGATCATCCCGAAGACCAGCCGGGTGGCGAGCCTCACCTCCACGTCGCCGCGCACGTCCCCGTCCGCGGCGGCCGCCTTCAGCAGTTCGGCGACCCGGTGATCGAAGTCGCGCCGCCGTTCCAGGGCCCACCGCTCGGTGTCCGTGTTGCCGCGCACGCGCAGCAGCAGCGTCACGTACGGCAGCTCGGCTATCAGCACCTCGACCATGCGCCGTACGACGTACTCGAGGCGCCCGGCGGCCCGCCCCACGCGCGCGTGCTCCTCGTCGAGGATCCCGAAGAGCCCGTCCAGCGCCCGGCTCACGGCCCGGCGCAACAGCTCCTCCTTGCCCGTGACGTGGTGGTAGATCGACGACTTGGAGATGCCGGCCGCCTTGGACAGGTGCTCCATGGAGGTGCCGTCGTAGCCACGCTCGTTGAAGACCTGGACGGCGACCGACAGCAGCGTCTCCGGCGTGTACGTGTCGCGCTTGGCGGTGGTCATGAGGTGCTGCCCTCCCGCTTGTCGGTGGCGTACGCGTGGCGGTACAGCGCGAGGGACGGCGCGTAGCGCCCGGACGGGTCGCGCAGGTGCAGGTCGTCGAGGAGGGCGTACGCCCAGTTGCGGCCGAGGCGGCGGCTCCATTCGAAGGGGCCAAGGGGGTAGTTGACGCCCAGGCGCATGGCGGTGTCGATGTCCTCTTCCGTGGCGACGCCCTTGGCGACGGCGTCGTGCGCCAGATCGACGATCCGCGCGACCGTGCGGGCGACGATCATGCCGGGCACGTCGCCGATGACACTGACCTTCTTGCCGAGCGCCTGGAACAGGCCGGTGGCCTCTGCGAGGGTCTGCGGGGCGGTGTCCTGGGAGGCGGACAGGGCGATGCGGGTGGCCTTGCGGTAGTCGAGCGCGAGGTCGAAGTAGACGACGTCCCGGAACTCCACGGAGGTCTGGCCGTCGGCGAGGACCAGCTGGCCGCCGCCGGGCAGGACCAGCCGGGAGCCGTGGTCCTCTTCCTCCTCGCGGACCGGGATGCCCGCCTCGCGGATCAGCGCGAGCAGCTCGGCGGCCGGGCCCAGATCACCCTCGGCGACGACGTACGCGGGCGGCCGGGCCGGCTCCGCGGTGTGCGGCTCGGACTGCTCGGCGCCCTCGCGGTAGTCGTACCAGCCCTGCCCGCTCTTGCGGCCCAGCCGGCCGGACTCGACCAGCCGCCGCTGGGCGAGCGACGGCGTGAAGCGCACGTCCTGGAAGAAGGACTGCCACACGGAGTGCGTGACGGACTCGTTGACGTCCTGCCCGATGAGGTCGGTCAGTTCGAAGGCGCCCATCCGGAAGCCGCCCGACTCGCGCAGGACGGCGTCGATGGTGGCGGGGTCGGCGCCCTGCGCCTCGTACACCGCGAAGGCCTCCGCGTAGAACGGCCGGGCGATGCGGTTGACGATGAAGCCGGGGGTGTCGGCGCAGGCGACCGGGGACTTGCCCCAGGCGCGTGCCGTCTCGTACGCGCGCGTGGCCGAGGTGACGTCGGTGGCGAACCCGGAGACGACCTCGACGAGCGGCAGCAGCGGGGCGGGGTTGAAGAAGTGCAGGCCCACGAAGCGGCCCGGGGCGCGCAGGGCGCCGCCGATGGCGGTCACCGACAGCGACGAGGTGTTGGTGGCGAGCAGACAGTCCTCGGCGACGACGTCCTCCAGCGCGCGCAGCAGCTCCTGCTTCACGTCCAGCCGCTCCAGAACGGCCTCGACGACCAGCGCGCAGTCGGCGAGCTCGGCGAGGCTCTCGGCGGGCAGCAGCCGGGCACGCGCGGCGTCCCGGTCGACGCCGGTGAGCCGGTCCTTCTCGACGAGCCGGTCGAGCCGGGCGGCGATCGCGTCGGCCGCTTCCCGGGCCCGCCCGGGGACGGCGTCGTACAGCCGTACGGAGTGGCCCGCGACCAGCGCCACCTGGGCGATGCCCTGGCCCATGGTGCCGGTGCCGACGACGGCCACGGGGCTGCTGAGGTCGAGTGCTGTCATGTGCGCGATCCTCCCGCACGGGGTTTTCCACAGATGCGGCGGACCCCCTTGTCCCGACCGATCGTTCGGTTACTCTAACTCTGACTGCCTGTTTCTGCCCATGTCTCTGCCCAGGTCATGAGCTCGACGAAGAGTTCCGAGACAAGGAGTTGGTCCCGCATGGCCGCCGAACTCACCGCCCACGAGCTGATCGCCCAGCACCGGCCCACCCTCGACCAGGCGCTGGAAGCGATCCGCACGCGCGCGTACTGGTCCCCGCACCCCGAACACCCCAAGGCCTACGGGGAGAACGGCAGCCTGGACGCGGCAGCGGGCAAGGCCGCCTTCGACGCCCTCCTGGGCACCCGCCTGGACCTCGGCCAGCCCGGCACGGACGACTGGACGGGCGGCGAGACCTCGCCGTACGGCATCGAGCTGGGCGTCACCTACCCGCACGCGGACCTCGACGTCCTGCTGCCCGCCATGAAGGCCGGACAGCGCTCGTGGCGCGACGCGGGCGCGGAGATCCGGGCGATGGTGTGTCTGGAGATCCTCAAGCGGATCAGCGACCGGACGCACGAGTTCGCGCACGCGGTGATGCACACCAGCGGCCAGGCCTTCATGATGGCGTTCCAGGCGGGCGGCCCGCACGCGCAGGACCGCGGCCTGGAGGCGGTGGCGTACGCGTACGTGGAGCAGGTCCGCACGCCCGACACCGCGGAGTGGACCAAGCCCCAGGGCAAGCGGGAGCCGCTCGCGCTGACCAAGCGGTTCACGCCGGTGCCGCGCGGGATCGCGCTGGTCATCGGCTGCAACACCTTCCCGACGTGGAACGGCTACCCGGGCCTGTTCGCCTCCCTCGCCACCGGAAATGCCGTCCTGGTCAAGCCCCACCCGCGCGCGGTGCTGCCGCTGGCGCTGACCGTGCAGGTCGCGCGCCAGGTGCTCGCCGAAGCGGGCTTCGACCCGAACCTGGTCGCACTGGCCGCCGAGCGGCCCGGCGAGGGCATCGCCAGGACGCTCGCCACCCGCCCCGAGATCCGGATCATCGACTACACCGGTTCGACGGCGTTCGGCGACTGGCTGGAGGCCAACGCCCGCCAGGCGCAGGTCTTCACGGAGAAGGCCGGTGTCAACACGGTGGTCGTGGAGTCCACCGACGACTACAAGGGCATGCTCGCCAACCTGGCGTTCTCCCTGTCGCTGTACAGCGGCCAGATGTGCACCACGCCGCAGAACCTCCTCGTCCCACGGGACGGCATCCGCACCGACCAGGGCCCCCGGTCCTTCGACGAGGTGGTCGCCGACCTGGCGAAGGGGGTCGACGGGCTCCTCGGTGACGACGCGCGCGCGAACGCCCTGCTCGGCGCCATCGTCAACCCGGACGTCAAGGCCCGCCTCGAGGCCGCGGCCGGCCTCGGCGAGGTCGCTCTCGCCTCGCGGGAGGTCGTCAACCCGGAGTTCCCGGGCGCGGTGGTCCGTACGCCCGTGATCGTGAAGCTGGACGGGGCCAAGCCGGACGACGAGGCCGCGTACATGAGCGAGTGCTTCGGGCCCGTCTCCTTCGCCGTGGCCGTCGACTCCGCGGCCGACGCGGTGGAGCTGCTGCGGCGGACCATCAGGGAGAAGGGCGCGATGACGGTGGGCGCGTACACGACCGACGAGGAGGTCGAGCGTGCGGTCGAGGAGGCCTGCCTGGAGGAGGCCGCGCAGCTGTCCCTGAACCTCACCGGCGGGGTGTACGTCAACCAGACGGCCGCGTTCTCCGACTTCCACGGCTCGGGCGGCAACCCGGCGGCCAACGCGGCCCTCACCGACGGCGCGTTCGTGGCGAACCGGTTCCGGATGGTGGAGGTGCGGCGCGAGGCCTAGGCCTTGATCGGTGCGCCCCCGGTGGCGCTCCAGTGGTACAGCGTCATGGCCACGCTGGTCGCGAGGTTGTAGCTGGAGACCTGGGGGCGCATCGGCAGCGCCACCAGATGGTCGGCCCGCGCGCGCAGGTCCGCGGACAGGCCGCTGCGCTCCGAGCCGAAGGCGAGCAGCGCGTCGTCCGGCAGCTTCAGGCCGCGGATGTCCTCGCCCTCCGGGTCGAGGGCGAACACCGGCCCCGGCGGGAGCTCGTCGACGGCCAGCCGCTCCACCGCGGTGGCGAAGTGCAGCCCGGCTCCGCCGCGTACCACCGTGGGATGCCAGGGGTCGAGCGTGCCGGTCGTGACCACGCCGGTCGCCCCGAAGCCGGCGGCCAGCCGGATGACCGCGCCGGCGTTGCCCAGGTTGCGCGGCTGGTCGAGTACGACGACGGGCGCGCTGCGGGGCGTGCGGGCCAGCGTCCGCAGGTTGGCCTCGCGGGACGGCCGTACGGCCAGGGCGGCCACGGCCGTGGGATGGGGGCGCGGCACGAGGGACGTGTACGTCGACTCCGTGACCTGTGTGAGCAGCGCGTCCAGCGTCTCCCGTACGTCCGGAGCCAGCTCGTCGGCGAGTGCAAGTGCGGCCGCCCGGTCGACGGTGACCGCCAGGGGCACCTCGGCCCCGAAACGCACGGCGTGCTTGAGCGCGTGGAAACCGTCGAGCAGCACAGAGCCACCGACGAGCCGCCGCCAGACGCCGACGGGGTCGACGGCCTGCCGATGTGCGGGACCGGCGGCACCGAGGCTTGCCGGACCGGGCGGGGCTTGGTGCACGGCGCCAGTCGGGCCGCGGCCGGCCGATCCGGTCGCGGGGTGTTTCGCGGGGCCGGTCGCGCCACGGCTCGCCGAGTCCGCCGCGTCGGGGCTCGCCGAGCCGTTCGTGCCGTGGCTCGCGGACTCCGTCATGCCCTGAAGCCTACGTGGGTCTGCTCGGGTTTCCCGGTGTGCTCGGGGGCGTCGTCCATGTCCCGCTGAGCGGGCACCGTTCCGCCTGCCCGCGGGAACAGGCGGGCACGCGCGCGTGCGGCACCGTCGCCGAGCCGGCGCAGGAACGGCGTCGGCAGGAAGACCGCGTCCGCCGCGATCATCGCCAGTGAGAAGAACGGCAGCCCGAGGACCACGGCGATCACCGCATGCTCGGTGATCATGATGGCCAGGAGGACGTTCTTGACCCGCCGGTGGAACAGCGTGAACGGGAAGGCGACCTGCACGATCACCGTCCCGTACGTCACGAGCATGACCAAGGTGCCGCTGGCCGACAGCAGGTCGGCGAGGGCGGGCCAGGGCGAGAAGTAGTCGAGGTGGAGGGGGTAGTAGACCGCGGTGCCGTCCTGCCAGCGCGAGCCCTGGATCTTGTACCAGCCGGCCGTGGCGTAGATCAGACAGGCCTCGGCCATGATCACCAACAGGGCACCGTTGTGCAGGACGTTGCCGATCACGTCGAGCATGATCCGGGGCTGAGCCGTCCGCGCAAGGCGCCCGACGATCCACCACAGGGCCTGCGCCACCCACACGGCCCACAGCAGCGCCGGTACGAACCAGTCGCCGTCCAGCCGCCCCACCACGGTCACCGCGAACAGCGCCAGACCGAGCACGCCCCACAGCACCGGGCCGGTCCGGTCGGTGACCCGCTCGCCACGCGCGCGTGCCGCCCGCGCGAGCCGGGCACGCCGCGCGTCCAGCGACCACACCTGGCCGCACCGCGTGAACACCAGGTAGATGCACATCAGGTGCAGGACGTTGTCGCCGCCGTCCCCCATGAAGACGCTGCGGTTCTGCAGCGAGAGCACGCCGACCATGAACAGCACGGACATGGTGCGGGTGCGCCAGCCCACGATCAGCAGCAGGCTCGACAGAGCGGCGAGCACGTAGACGGCCTCGAACCAGAACTGCCCGTCGGACCACATCAGGGCGGTGAACGCGCCGTTGGCCCCGATCAACTGCTCGGCGAGGTCCCAGCCCCACGGGCCGTCGGGGCCGTACAGCTCCTGCCGATGGGGAAACTCGCGCAACAGGAACAGCAGCCAGGTCGCGGCGAATCCGATGCGGATCACCGCGGTCTGGTACGGGCCGAGGGCGGACTCGGTGACGCGGCCGATCCCGCGGGAGACGGCCAGGGCGAGACGGCTCACCGGACACCTCCCTCGGCCTCGTTCTGCGGCACCGACCACCAGGGCAGCACCCGGTACGTCGGCTTGAGGGATATCTGCTCCTCGCTCCAGTCGGGCGGGCGGACGTTGGTGGTCTGCGAGCGGACCTGCACCCGCTCGACGACATCACCGGGCCCGGCCGCGTCCGCACGGTCCAGGCGCAGCACCACGATGTGGCGCAGATAGGTCTCGCTCAGCGCGCCGCGCAGGCCGGAGGGGCGGTTGTCGCCGTCGTGCGTGGAGACATAGAAGTCCCAGGCGCGGCGCAGTTCGTTCTGCTGGGTGTGGCTGGGCAGCAGGTTGCCGTCGATGGCCCGGCCGTCCTGCGCGGACAGGTCGTACCAGCCGGTGGTGCGTATCTCGCCGTCCGTCGTGTGGATCTCGGCGCGCACCTGCACGGCGATGTTCTGCTGGAGCGGGTTCGGGGCGAACAGCTTCCAGTTCTGCTCGAACTCCGGGTAGATCCACTCGTCGATCGCCTCACCGTGCTTCTTGGTGACCGTGTTCGACGGCGCGACGTGCAGGAAGACCATCCCGATGTGGACACAGACGGCGACCGCGACGACCGCGAGGGCCAGCGCGACGCCGATCCGGTAGCGGAGCGAGAGGGCGGCGACGCCGGTGCGGAGCTCCTGCGGCGCACTCACCACGTCGGGTCCGTCCTGTTCACCCGGCCCGTGCGGAACGCTCGCAGCTCCGCCGTACGCGTCCTTCGCGCGATGCGCGTCCATTCCGCCCCGATCCCTGTCCGTCTCCGCCGCCCGGCAGCCCCCCTTGCACGCGAACGGTACTCAGGCCGACCCGCCCGGCACAGCCCGTTCCCTCAGCCGTCCGCAGGTTATCCACAGCGGTTGACACCTTACGGCGCTCGACCGACCATGGAATCGCACGAACCGAACGATCGGTCGGGAGCAGCTCCGGGCAGAGCCCAAGGTCGAGGGGGCCTCATGGCGACAGCAGCCGCGCACGAGACGGACCGCACAGCGGCATACGGCACCGACGACGGCGCCACCGATGCGTACGAGCGCGCCTTCGACGCCGCCGTGGCCGCCGACGAGCGCATCGAGCCGCGTGACTGGATGCCCGACGCGTACCGCGCGACACTGGTCCGGCAGATCGCCCAGCACGCCCACTCCGAGATCATCGGCATGCAGCCGGAGGCGAACTGGATCACGCGCGCGCCCTCGCTGCGCCGCAAGGCCATCCTGATGGCCAAGGTCCAGGACGAGGCGGGCCACGGGCTGTACCTGTACAGCGCGGCCGAAACGCTCGGCACCAGCCGCGAGGAACTGCTGGACAAGCTGCACAGCGGCCGCCAGAAGTACTCCTCGATCTTCAACTACCCCACGCTGACCTGGGCGGACGTCGGCGCGATCGGCTGGCTGGTGGACGGCGCCGCGATCACCAACCAGGTACCGCTGTGCCGCTGCTCCTACGGCCCGTACGCCCGCGCGATGGTCCGTATCTGCAAGGAGGAGTCCTTCCACCAGCGCCAGGGCTACGAGCTGCTGCTCGCCCTCAGCCGCGGCACCCCCGAGCAGCACGCGATGGCGCAGGACGCGGTGGACCGCTGGTGGTGGCCGTCCCTGATGATGTTCGGCCCGCCCGACGACGAGTCCCAGCACTCGGCCCAGTCGATGGCCTGGAAGATCAAGCGCCACTCGAACGACGAGCTGCGCCAGCGCTTCGTCGACATCTGTGTCCCGCAGGCCGAGTCCTTGGGCCTCACCCTCCCGGATCCGGACCTGAGGTGGAACAAGGAGCGCGGGCACCACGACTTCGGCCCGATCGACTGGACGGAGTTCTGGGAGGTCCTCAAGGGCAACGGCCCGTGCAACGAGCAGCGGATGACGCAGCGCAGGCAGGCACACGACGAGGGCGCCTGGGTGCGGGAGGCGGCCGCGGCCCACGCGGCCAAGCATGCCGCCCGGGGCCCGCGTACCACGCAGACGACGGGAGCGACGCGAGCATGACGAACACCGACTGGCCGCTGTGGGAGGTCTTCGTGCGCTCACGCCGCGGCCTGTCCCACACCCATGCCGGCAGCCTGCACGCCCCGGACGCGGAGTTCGCCCTGCGCAACGCGCGCGACCTGTACACCCGGCGCGGCGAGGGCGTCTCGATCTGGGTCGTCCCCTCGTCCGCCATCACGGCGTCCTCGCCCGACGAGAAGGACCCCTTCTTCGAACCGTCGGCCGACAAGCCCTACCGGCACCCGACGTTCTACGAGATCCCGGAGGGGGTGAAGCACCTGTGACGACCACCGTCCCCACCACCGCCGCCCTCGCCCTGGGCGACGACGCGCTGGTGCTCTCCCACCGCCTGGGCGAGTGGGCCGGCCGCGCCCCCGTGCTGGAGGAGGAAGTCGCCCTGGCCAACATCGCGCTGGACCTGCTCGGCCAGGCCCGTGTGCTGCTCTCACTGGCCGGCGACGAGGACGAGCTGGCGTACCTGCGCGAGGAGCGCGCCTTCCGCAACCTCCAGCTGGTGGAACAGCCGAACGGCGACTTCGCCCACACCATCGCCCGCCAGCTGTTCTTCTCCACCTACCAGCACCTGCTGTACGCCCGGCTGGCCGCCGCAGACGGCCCCTTCGCCCCCCTTGCCGCGAAGGCCGTCAAGGAGGTCGCCTATCACCGCGACCACGCCGAGCAGTGGACCGTGCGCCTCGGCGACGGCACCGAGGTGAGCCATGAGCGGATGCAGCGGGCGTGCGCGGCGCTGTGGCGGTTCACCGGCGAGATGTTCCAGCCGGTGGAAGGCCTGGACGTCGAGGGGGAGAAGTTGCAGGCGGACTGGCTGGAGTCGGTCGGAGACGTCCTGCGCCGCGCGACCCTCACGCTCCCCGAGGGACCGCAGTCCGGGGCCTGGACGGCAGGCGCCGGCCGGCAGGGCCTGCACACCGAGCCGTTCGGGCGCATGCTCGCCGAGATGCAGCATCTGCACCGCAGCCACCCGGGGGCGACATGGTGACCGGTACGACGACTCTGGAGGCGGAGCTGCTGCGAGTGGCGGGCTCGGTGCCCGACCCCGAGCTGCCCGTGCTCACCCTGCAGGAACTGGGCGTCCTGCGCGCGGTGCACCTGCGCGACGCAGACGCGGTCGAGGTCGAGCTGACCCCGACGTACACCGGCTGCCCCGCCCTCGAGGCGATGAGCGTGGACATAGAACGGGCGCTGCACGAGCACGGCATACGGGACGTGACCGTCCGCACGGTGCTCACACCGGCCTGGTCCACGGACGACATCACGCCCGAAGGGCGCCGCAAACTCAGGGAGTTCGGGATCGCGCCGCCGCGCGTGCGGCGGGATTCCGGGCCGGTGGCGCTGGAGTTGGGGCCGACGCGCACGCTCACCGAGGAGACAGAGCCCGTCCGCTGCCCGCACTGCGGATCCGCCGACACCGAGCTGCTCAGCCGTTTCTCCTCCACCGCGTGCAAGGCGCTGCGGCGCTGTCTGGCCTGCCGTGAACCGTTCGACCACTTCAAGGAGTTGTGATGGCCCGCTTCCACACACTCCCGGTGACCGCGGTCGACCGGCTCACCGACGACTCCGTCGCCGTCACGCTCGCGGTCCCCGAGGAACTGCGCACGGAGTACCGGCACGCCGCCGGGCAGCACCTCGCCCTGCGGCGCGTGGTCGACGGGGTCGAGATCCGGCGGACGTACTCGATCTGCTCCCCGGCTCCGGAGAACGGCGAAGGGCCGCGCACCCTGCGGGTGGGGGTGCGGCTCGTCGAGGGCGGGGCCTTCTCGACGTACGCGCTGAAGGAGATCAACGTCGGTGACGAGCTGGAGGTGATGACACCGGCAGGGCGCTTCACCCTCGATCCCGCGCCCGGTCTGTACGCCGCGATCGTCGGCGGCAGCGGGATCACACCGGTGCTGTCGATCGTCTCGACGCTGCTGGCACGCGAGCCGCAGGCCCGTTTCTGCCTCATACGCAGCGACCGGACGTCCGCCTCGACGATGTTCCTGGAGGAGGTCGCCGACCTCAAGGACCGCTACCCGGAACGCCTCCAGCTGGTGACGGTGCTCTCGCGGGAGGAACAGCAGGCCGGACTGCCCTCCGGGCGGCTCGACCGGGAGCGGCTGACGGGTCTGCTTCCGGCGCTGCTGCCGGTGACGGAGGTCGCCGGGTGGTTCCTGTGCGGGCCGTTCGGGCTGGTGCAGGAGGCCGAGCGGGCACTGCGCGGGCTGGACGTACCGCGCAGCAGGATCCACGAGGAGATCTTCCACGTGGACGCCGGAGCGCCCGCCGCACCGAGTGTTCCCGCGCCCGCGCACAGCACGGTGACCGCTCGGCTCGACGGCCGCGGCGGGACCTGGCCCGTGCAGGACGGCGAGTCGCTCCTGGAGGCGGTGCTGCGCAACCGGCCCGACGCTCCCTACGCCTGCAAGGGCGGGGTGTGCGGCACCTGCCGGGCGTTTCTGGTCTCCGGCGAGGTGCGCATGGACCGCAACTTCGCGCTGGAGAGGGAGGAGACGGAAGCCGGGTATGTGCTGGCCTGCCAGTCGCATCCGGTGACGGAGCGGGTGGAGCTGGACTTCGACCGTTGAGAGCGCCGGGCGCACGGTGAGCGGTACCGGCGTCCCCGTCATTCCCTTCTTCTAGAACCTGTTCTATCTTGACGCTCCGTCAGATCAGCGGAGCCGCCCGGGAGGACAGGGACCGTGGACTTCACCTTCACCGAGGAGCAGCAGGCGGCAGCCGAGGCGGCGCGGGGCGTCTTCGCCGACGTCGCGCCGGACGCCGTGCCGAGCCCGGCGCTCACCACCGGCGCCGTGGCCGACGACTTCGACCGGGCGCTGTGGGCCAGGCTCGCCGACGCCGACCTGCTGGGCCTGCTCCTCGACCCGGAGTACGGCGGGGCGGGCCTCGACGCCATCGCGTTGTGCCTGGTGCTGCGCGAGTCGGCGAAGGTGCTGGCGCGGGTGCCGCTGCTGGAGAGCAGCGCGGCCCTGGCGGCCGTACAGGCCTACGGCGGAGAGGAGTTGAAGTCGGCCGTGCTCGCGAGGGCGGGGCGCGGTGAGACCGTGCTGACCGTCGCCGGCGAGGGCCGTACCGGGGGCCATGATTCCGCCGAACGTGCCGTCAGCGCACGGCAGGACGGGCCGGACGGGGCCGACTGGATCCTCGACGGGGTGCAGACGGCGGTGCCCTGGGCATACGACGCCGACTTCACGCTCGTCCCGGCACACACCGGTGCCGACCGCAGCATCCTCGCCGTGGTGCCCCGCGGTCACGAAGGGGCGGTTCTCGCCGAGCAGGTCTCCACCACCGGCGAGCGGCTCGGCGAGCTGCGGCTGGAGTCCGTGCGGATTCCGGAGCGGTACGTCATCACGGCCGACGGCGCCTGGGAGTGGCTGCGTGAGCTGCTGGCCACCGGGACGTGCGCGCTGGCGCTCGGGCTCGGGGAGCGGGTGCTGAGGATGACCAGCGAGTATGCGAGCAAGCGGGAGCAGTTCGGGTTCCCGATCGCCACCTTCCAGGCCGTCGCCGTGCAGGCCGCCGACCGGTACATCGATCTGCGCGCCATGGAGGCCACCCTGTGGCAGGCCGCATGGCGCATCGCCTCGGGTGCCCAGGGTGCGCTGCCCGCCTCCGGGGACGTCGCGGTCGCCAAGATCTGGGCGGCGGACGGCGTACGCCGGGTCGTGCAGACGGCGCAGCACCTGCACGGGGGGTTCGGCGCCGACGTCGACTACCCGTTGCACCGGTACCACGCCTGGGCCAAGCACCTGGAACTGTCGCTCGGCCCGGCCGCGGCGCACGAGGAGGCACTGGGCGACCTGCTGGCAGCCCATCCGCCGGCCTGACGCCCCGGGACCCCGGGGGCTACTAGAGGACGTGCCCCGGTTCACCCGCGTCGGTCACCACGGGACGGCCGGCGGCCGCCCACACCTGCATACCGCCGTCGACGTTCACGGCGTCGATGCCCTGCTGGACGAGGTACATCGTGACCTGGGCCGAACGCCCGCCGGAGCGGCAGATCACATGCACCCGGCCGTCCTGCGGGGCGGCCTCGGTCAGCTCGCCGTAGCGCGCCACGAACTCGCTGATGGGAATGTGCAGCGCCCCTTCGGCGTGACCCGCCTGCCACTCGTCGTCCTCGCGGACGTCCAGCAGGAAGTCGTCGTCCTTGAGGTCCGTGACCTCGACCGTGGGAACACCGGCTCCGAAATTCATACTCCCGACGCTACCCGACGCAACACCGGGCGTTCAGGCCCGACAGGTCGGCACCGCTCAGGACCGGCAGGCCGGACGCCTCACGCCCGCCGGGCAGGCACCGCTCACGCCCGCCCGGTATGCACCGCTCACGCCTGCCCGGTCAGCGCCGCCAGCTCCGCCTCGCGTGCCGCGACGTCCGCCAGCAGTTGCTCGGCGATCTCCTCGAGGAGACGGTCCGGGTCGTCCGGCGCCAACCGGAGCATGGAACCGATGGCGCCCTCCTCCAGTTCCCGGGCGACGACGGTGAGCAGTTCCTTGCGCTGGGCCAGCCACTCCAGGCGGGCGTACAACTCCTCGCTGGGGCTCGGACGCCGCTCCTCGGGCACCGGCCCGGCGGCCCACTCCTCGGACAGCTCCCGCAGCAGCGCCTCGTCGCCACGGGCGTAGGCGGTGTTGACGCGGGTGATGAACTCCTCACGCCGCTTGCGCTCACCCTCCTCCTGCGCCAGGTCGGGGTGGGCCTTGCGAGCCAGCTCACGGTAGAGCTTGCGGGCCTCCTCGCTGGGCCGCACCCGCTGCGGGGGCCGCACGGGCTGGTCCGTGAGCATCGCCACGGCCTCCGGGAACAGGCCGTCGCCGTCCATCCAGCCGTGGAACAGCTCCTCCACGGAGGGCATCGGCAGCACCCGGGCCCGCAGCTCCTGCGCACGGCGCAGGTCCTCAGGATCACCGCTCTGTGCGGCCCTGGCCTCGGCGATCTGCGCGTCCAGCTCCTCGAGACGGGCGTACATCGGGCCGAGCTTCTGGTGATGCAGCCGGGAGAAGTTCTCGATCTCGACCCGGAAGGTCTCGACCGCGATCTCGTACTCGATCAGCGCCTGCTCGGCCGCCCGTACCGCCCGCTCCAGCCGCTCCTCGGGCCGGGGCGCGCCGTCCTCGGGCGTCGCCTGCGCATCACCGGCGACACCACCCTGCTCAGCATCCGGGGTCGTCACCCGACCAGCGTAGGCCACGGGCGGACCGGCCCCGGAGACTCACCCTCATACGCCCAGCTCAGCCGCGACCCGCCCGGCCCGCACCGCCGACACCAGCGCCGCATGGTCCGCCTCCGTACGGTCGGCGTAGGCGACGGCGAACGTGGCCATCGCCTCGTCGAGCTCCTCGTTCTTGCCGCAGTAGCCGGCGACCAGGCGGGGATCGGCGCTGTGGGAGTGGGCGCGGGCGAGAAGCGCGCCCGTCATGCGGGCGTAGTCGTCGAGCTGGTCGGTGGACAGGGCGGCAGGGTCGACGCTGCCCTTGCGGTTACGGAACTGGCGGACCTGGAACGGGCGGCCGTCGACGGTCGTCCAGCCGAGCAGGATGTCACTGACGACCTGCATGCGCTTCTGGCCGAGGACGACCCGGCGGCCCTCGTGGTCGACGGGCGGGGCGTCGAAGCCGGCGGTCAGCAGATGGGGCAGCAGAGCCGAGGCGCGGGCCTCCTTCACCTGGAGTATCAGCGCCTCGCCCCGGTGGTCCAGCAGCAGCACGACGTACGACCGCATGCCCACACTGCCCGTGCCGACGACGCGGAACGCCACGTCGTGCACCGCATGGCGGGCCAGCAGCGGGAGGCGGTCCTCGGAGAGGGTCGTCAGGTACTGCTCCAGAGAGGCCGCCACGGTCGCCGCCTCCGCGTCCGGGACGCGACGCAGCACCGGCGGGGCGTCGACGAAGCGGCGGCCGCCGTCCTCGGTCGGCTCCGTCGATCGGGCGGCGAAACGTCCGCTGGTGTTGGCCCGCGCCTTCTCGCTGACCCGCTCCAGAGTGCCGAGCAGGTCATGGGCGTCGGTGTGGGAGACGAGCTCCTCGTCCGCGATGGCGTTCCACGCGTCCAGCGCCGGGAGCCTGGCGAGCAGCCGCATGGTGCGGCGGTACGCGCCCACCGTGTCGTGCGCCGCCGCCCGGCACGTGTCCTCGTCGGCACCCGCCTCCCGGCCCGCGAGCACCAGGGAGGCGGCCAGCCGCTTGAGGTCCCATTCCCAGGGGCCGTCGACCGTCTCGTCGAAGTCGTTCAGATCGATGACCAGGCCGCCACGGGCGTCGCCGTACAGGCCGAAGTTCGCCGCGTGCGCATCGCCGCAGATCTGGGCGCGGATCCTGGTCATGGGGGTGCGGGCCAGGTCGTACGCCATGAGGCCCGCCGAACCGCGCAGGAAGGCGAAGGGGGTGGCCGCCATCCTGCCGATCCGTATCGGCGTGAGCCCGGGGATGCGGCCACGGCTCGACTCCTCGACCGCGGTCACCGCGTCGGGCCGGGAGCCGTCGGCATCGAGGGAGGCGTGCGTACGCCGCGGAACCCGCTCCCGCAGGGCCTTGCCCTCCTCCTTGGGCGACGCCTTGGCCGGCCCGGAGACCGAAGCCCTCCCGAGCGGCCACTCGGCAAAGCCCCGCACTCGCGGAATCCGCACCGTCCCGGAACCCGCCTCCTGCGCCCCGACCTCGGTCACCACGACCGCCTCCCCCGCGACTCGCACGAACATCAACTCGTGCCGACCGTACAACCGGCCGCCGAATCCCGTCAGACCCTGTGGACAACTCCTCACCTGTGGACACACCCCGCCGTGAGATAGCTCACGGGCGGAGCCCACCGCATACGTCCCCCGGGCTGTGCATCGCCTCACACCGCACGGCACAACGAGAAACGGGCCCCTGCCGTGACTTCCGTCACTGCAGAGACCCGTTCATCGGTCTGGTGCGCGAGGGGGGAGTTGAACCCCCACGCCCTTGCGGGCACTGGAACCTGAATCCAGCGCGTCTGCCTATTCCGCCACCCGCGCATTGGGTGTGTCCTCGGGCTGCTTTCCCTTGGGTTCGGCGCCCTCCGACACCCAGAACATTAGCACGCTGGACGGGGTGGGTTCACATCCCTTTGTTCGGGGCAGGAGCAGTCCCCGTCAGCCCCCGCCAGTCCCCGTCAGCCCCCGCCAGTCCCCGTCAGCCCCCGCCAGTCCCCGTGAGCCCTCCGTCAGCATCGACGGCCCTCCGTCCGTATCAACCTCGTACCGGTCCGGCCCGTCTGCCCAGGAGAGGGGCGGAGTCCACAGTCCGGTGCGGGACACTTGTTTGCGGCCCCCTCTACGATCCATGGAGTTCGAAGGGGAGCGCCGAAGGGAACTTCGTCAGGCGTCGACACCCGTCGACCGGGCTGACAGGGGGAACCACCCGATTCACCGGCGCGTGGATACGATCAGTAAGCAGTACCGGGTAAGCAGCACGGACGGCAGTACCGCCGGAACCAGCAGTACCGGCAGTACCTGCAGTACACAGGACAGCAACAACGGAGGAGGTGCCCCATGGGAGTCCTGAAGAAGTTCGAGCAGCGTCTCGAAGGTCTGGTCAACGGCACCTTCGCCAAGGTGTTCAAGTCCGAGGTCCAGCCCGTGGAGATCGCCGGCGCGCTCCAGCGCGAGTGCGACAACAACGCGACCATCTGGAACCGCGACCGGACGGTCGTCCCCAACGACTTCATCGTGGAACTGAGCGCCCCCGACTTCGAGCGCCTCAGCCCGTACTCCGGCCAGCTCGGCGACGAACTCGCCGGCATGGTCCGCGACTACGCCAAGCAGCAGCGCTACACCTTCATGGGACCGATCAAGGTCCACCTGGAGAAGGCGGACGACCTCGACACCGGCCTGTACCGGGTGCGCAGCCGTACGCTCGCCTCCTCCAGCAGCCAGGAGGCCCCGAACCGCGGCCCCGCCGCCGGCGGCGCCCGCCCCGGCGGCTACGGCTACCCGCAGCCGGGCAGCCCCGCGCAGCCCGCCGGCGCTCCCCCCATGCCCGCCGCGCCACCACCCGGCGCCCGCCCCGGCGGCTACGGTTACCCGCAGCCGACCCAGCCCGCCGCACAGCGCCCCGGCGCCGCGCCGGGCACGCGCACCAGGTACTGGATCGAGATCAACGGCACCCGCCATCAGATCTCCCGCCCGACCCTGGTGATGGGCCGCAGCACCGAAGCCGACGTGCGGATCGACGACCCCGGCGTATCGCGCCGGCACTGTGAGATCCGGACCGGAACGCCCTCGACGATCCAGGATCTCGGGTCCACCAACGGCATCGTGGTGGACGGGCAGCACACCACCCGCGCTACGCTCCGCGACGGCTCGCGAATCGTCGTGGGCAGCACCACCGTTATCTATAGGCAAGCCGAAGGGTGATCCGGGGGCAATGTCAGAGCTGACCCTCACGGTCATGCGGCTGGGTTTCCTGGCCGTACTGTGGCTGTTCGTGATCATGGCCGTGCAGGTCATCCGCAGCGACCTGTTCGGGACGCGGGTCACCCAGCGCGGGTCCCGCCGGGAGGCCGGCCGGCCACAGCCGGCCGGCCGCCAGGCACCCCCGCAACAACGCCAGCAGCCCGCCCAGGGCCGCCAGCGCCGTAACGCCCCGACGAAACTGGTCGTGACCGAAGGCACACTCACCGGCACGACCGTCGCGCTCCAGGGACAGACCATCACCCTGGGCCGGGCACACGACAGCACGATCGTGCTGGACGACGACTACGCCTCCAGCCGGCATGCCAGGATCTACCCCGACCGGGACGGCCAGTGGATCGTGGAGGACCTCGGGTCCACCAACGGCACGTATCTCGACCGGAGCCGCCTCACGACCCCCACGCCGATCGCGCCCGGCGCACCGATCCGCATCGGCAAGACCGTCATCGAGCTGCGGAAGTAGTACGACAATGAGCGAGCGGAGCGAGCACGCAGCGGCGGTCCACACCCGGGGCCCCGGCGCGCTCCCGACCGGAGGGTGGGCAGTGTGGCTCGACACGATCGGCTGTACCCGGAGCCGACGGGCGAGGTGCGCATGAGTCTGTCACTGCGCTTCGCCGCCGGTTCGCACAAAGGCATGATCCGGGAAGGCAACGAGGACTCCGGATACGCCGGCCCACGCCTGCTCGCCATCGCCGACGGCATGGGCGGCGCCGCGGCCGGCGAGGTCGCCTCCTCCGAGGCGATCTCCACCATCGTCCAGCTCGACGACGACGTCCCCGGCTCCGATGTGCTCACCTCCCTCGGCGCCGCCGTCCAGCGGGCCAACGACCAGCTGCGGCAGATGGTCGAGGAAGACCCGTCCCTGGAAGGCATGGGCACCACGCTCACCGCCCTGCTGTGGACCGGCCAGCGCCTCGGCCTCGTCCACGTCGGCGACTCACGCGCGTACCTGCTCCGCGACGGTGTCCTCACCCAGATCACCCAGGACCACACCTGGGTGCAGCGACTCGTCGACGAAGGCCGCATCACGGAGGAGGAGGCGACCACGCACCCGCAGCGCTCGCTCCTGATGCGCGCGCTCGGCAGCGGCGACCACGTCGAACCCGACCTGTCCATCCGTGAGGTCCGGGCCGGCGACCGCTACCTGATCTGCTCCGACGGACTGTCCGGAGTCGTCTCCCACCAGACGATGGAAGACACCCTCGCCAGCTACCAGGGCCCCCAGGAGACCGTCCAGCAGCTGATCGAGCTCGCGCTGCGCGGCGGCGGCCCCGACAACATCACCGTCATCGTCGCCGACGTCCTCGACCTCGACACCGGCGACACCCTCGCCGGGCAGCTGTCCGACACCCCGGTCGTGGTCGGCGCCGTCGCCGAGAACCAGAACCACCTGAACGACAACGGCATCATGCAGACCCCGGCCGGCCGCGCCTCCGGCCTCGGCCGCCAGATCCCCGGACAGGGCGGCGGTGGCGGCGAGTTCGGCCCGCCCGGCTCCGGCGACACCACCGGCTACATCCCGACCAGCGGCTTCGGCGCCTACGGCGACGACGACTTCGTCAAACCCCGGTCCGGCCGTAAATGGCTGAAGAGATCCGTCTACGGGGCACTCGCCCTGGCCGTGCTCGGCGGCGGACTCTACGGCGGCTACCGCTGGACACAGACGCAGTACTACGTCGGCACCAACGGCGAACACGTCGCCCTCTACCGGGGCATCAGCCAGGACCTCGCCTGGGTCTCGTTGTCGAAGGTCGAGAAGGACCACCCCGAGATCGAACTCAAGTACCTGCCGCCGTACCAGCAGAAGCTGGTCAAGGCCACCATGGCCGAAGGCGGCCTGAAGAACGCCCAGGCCAAGATCGACGAGCTGGCCGTGCAGGCCTCCGCATGCAAGAAGGAAGCGGACCGGCGCACCGCCGAGGCCGAGAACAACGCGCAGACCGGCCAGGGCGAGGCCGGCGGTACCACGGGAACCACTCGTACCTCCCTCACGTCCAAGGCCACGCCGAGTCCCTCGGTTTCCGGAACACCGACCCAGACCCCGACCCCGTCCGCGACCGCCACTCCCAGCCCCGGCCCCAGCCTCTCGGAGGAAGAGCAGAAGGTCGTCTCGCTGTGCGGTAAGCAGTAGGCAAGCCGTGAGAGGCCCCGTCACACGATGAGCAGTACTACCAACACGTCGACACAGCACACCTCCACGATCGGCTCGATCGGCACACCGAGCCGGCGCAACACCGAGCTCGGACTCCTGGTGTTCGCCGTCCTCATCCCGGTCTTCGCCTACGCCAACGTGGGACTCGCCATCGACGGCACCCTGCCCGCCGGTCTGCTCGGCTACGGCCTGGGAGTCGGCCTGCTCGCAGGCGTCGGCCATCTGGTCGTCCGGAAGTTCGCGCCGTACGCCGACCCGCTGCTGCTGCCGCTCGCGACGCTGCTGAACGGGCTGGGCCTGGTCGTGATCTGGCGCCTCGACCAGTCGGAACGGCTGCAGAACCTGGCCGAGATCCAGTACGGGGCCTTCAGCCCATCGGCGCCCAAGCAGCTGCTGTACTCGGCGATCGGAGTGGCGCTGTTCGTCGCGGTGCTCGTCTTCCTCAAGGACCACCGCATCCTGCAGCGCTACACCTACATCTCCATGGTCGCCGCCCTGGTCCTCCTCCTGCTGCCGCTCGTACCCGGCCTCGGTGCCGACGTGTTCGGCGCCAAGATCTGGATCAGCGTCGCCGGATTCTCCATCCAGCCAGGCGAGTTCGCGAAGATCGTCATCGCGGTCTTCTTCTCCGGCTACCTCATGGTCAAGCGCGACGCGCTGGCGCTCGCCAGCCGCCGCTTCATGGGCCTGTACCTGCCGCGCGGCCGCGACCTCGGCCCGATCATCACGATCTGGGCCGTCAGCCTGCTCGTCCTGATCTTCGAGAACGACCTCGGTACGTCGCTGCTGTTCTTCGGCATGTTCGTGATCATGCTGTACGTCGCCACCGAGCGAACCAGCTGGATCGTGATCGGCCTGCTGATGTCGGCCGCCGGCGCGGTGGGCGTCGCCTCGTTCGCCAGCCATGTGCAGGCCCGCGTCGACGCCTGGCTCGACCCCTTCGGCTGCTACCAGACGTCCGGCGCCTGCGAGCAGATCGGCCAGTCGATCATGTCGTTCGGCTCCGGCGGCGTCCTCGGCACCGGGCTGGGCCAGGGCCACTCCGACCTGATCGGCTTCGCCGCCAACTCCGACTTCATCTTCTCGACCTTCGGCGAGGAGCTGGGCCTGGCGGGCGTCATGGCGATGCTCCTGCTCTACGCACTGATCATCGAACGCGGTGTACGGACCTCGCTGGCCGCCCGCGACCCGTTCGGCAAGCTGTTCGCGGTCGGCCTGTCCGGCGCCTTCGCCCTCCAGGTCTTCGTGGTCGCCGGCGGTGTGATGGGGCTCATCCCCCTGACCGGTATGACCATGCCGTTCCTGGCCTCCGGCGGCTCCGCCGTGATCGCCAACTGGGCCCTCATCGGCATCCTGCTGCGCATCAGCGACACCGCGCGCCGCCCGGCCCCGACCCCGCCGACCAACCCCGACGCCGAGATGACCCAGGTGGTCCGCCCGTGAACAAGCCCCTGCGCCGGATCGCAATCTTCTGCGGCCTCCTCATCCTGACCCTGCTGATCCGCGACAACTGGCTCCAGTACGTCGAGGCCGACGCGCTGCAGAACAACGAACGCAACCGCCGTATCGCCATCGAGCGCTACGCCCAGCCGCGCGGCGACATCATCGTCGACGGAAAGCCGATCACCGGGTCGAAGGAGACCTCGGGCAGCGACTTCCAGTACAAGCGCACCTACACGGACGGCCCGATGTGGGCGCCGGTGACCGGATACGCCTCCCAGGCCTTCGGCGCCAACCAGTTGGAGAGCGTCGAGGACGACATCCTCACCGGCAACGACGACCGGCTCTTCTTCCGCAACACCCTCGACATGATCACCGGCAAGGAACAGCAGGGCGGCAACGTCGTCACCACCCTCAACACCGCCGCGCAGAAAGCCGCGTACGAGGGGCTGGCCAAGCGTGGCAAGGGCGCCGTCGCCGCCATCGAGCCGTCCACGGGCAAGATTCTGGCGCTGGCCTCCTACCCGTCGTACGACCCGTCGACCTTCGCGGGCAACTCCACGACGACGGACACCAAGGCCTGGCAGAAGCTCCAGAAGGAGAACAACCCCGACGACCCGATGCTCAACCGGGCGCTGCGCGAGACCTACCCGCCGGGCTCCACCTTCAAGGTCGTCACCGCGGCCGCGGCCCTGGAGCACGGCCTGTACACGGACGCCGACGCGGCCACCAAGACGCCGCTGCCGTGGACCATGCCCGGCACCACCACGCCGCTGAAGAACGAGGGGAACATCCCCTGCGAGAACGCGACCCTGCGGGTCGCCCTGCAGTACTCCTGCAACACCGTCTTCGGCAAGGTCGGCTCCGACCTCGGCAACGACAAGATGCTCGAGACGGCGAAGAAGTTCGGCTTCACCTCCGAGCAGTACACGCCGGTCCGCTCCACCGCGTCCGTCTTCTCCGACGACATGAACGAGTCGCAGACCGCGCTGTCGTCGATCGGCCAGTTCAACACCGCCGCGACTCCGCTGCAGATGGCCATGGTCGCCTCGGCCGTCGCCAACGACGGCACGCTGATGAAGCCGTACATGGTCGACAGGCTCCAGGCATCCACCGTCGACACCATCGAGCAGACCGACCCCGAGGAGCTCAGCAAGCCCCTCTCCTCGGAGAACGCCCAGGTCCTGCAGTCGATGATGGAGACGGTCGTCAGCAAGGGCACGGGAACCAACGCACAGATCGACGGCGTCACCGTGGGCGGCAAGACCGGTACCGCCCAGCACGGCGTCGACAACAGTGAGAAGCCGTACGCCTGGTTCATCTCCTACGCCAAGCTCGACGACGGCAGCTCACCGGTCGCCGTGGCCGTGGTGGTCGAGGACGAAGCCGCCGACCGCGGCGACATCTCGGGTGGCGGCCTCGCGGCGCCCATCGCCAAGAGCGTGATGGAGGCGGTCATCAAGAGCAAGCAGTGAGAGACCCGTCACGTCACCTTCACATCGGTGCACGTTGCGATACCGGTCCTGTATCGGCTGACGGGCTTGGCCAGGTCACACAAATTGAGCCGGGTACGGTAGGCCCGGACGGCAGCCTCCGGCCGCACGACGTGCCGGTCGGGACCGACGGAGAGGGCTGGTAGGTAGCTTATGGAAGAGCCGCGTCGCCTCGGCGGCCGGTACGAGCTGGGCCAGGTGCTCGGCCGTGGTGGCATGGCGGAGGTATACCTCGCGCATGACACCCGCCTCGGCCGCACCGTGGCGGTGAAGACGCTGCGCGCTGACCTCGCACGCGACCCGTCGTTCCAGGCCCGCTTCCGCCGGGAGGCCCAGTCGGCCGCCTCGCTCAACCACCCCGCAATCGTGGCGGTCTACGACACGGGCGAGGACTACATCGACGGGGTCTCGATCCCGTACATCGTCATGGAGTACGTCGACGGCTCCACCCTCCGTGAGCTCCTCCACAGCGGCCGCAAGCTGCTGCCGGAGCGCGCCATGGAAATGACCATCGGCATCCTCCAGGGCCTGGAGTACGCCCACCGCAACGGCATCGTCCACCGCGACATCAAGCCGGCCAACGTCATGCTGACGCGCAACGGCCAGGTCAAGGTGATGGACTTCGGCATCGCCCGCGCCATGGGCGACTCCGGCATGACGATGACCCAGACCGCGGCCGTCATCGGCACCGCCCAGTACCTCTCCCCGGAGCAGGCAAAGGGCGAGCAGGTCGACGCGCGATCCGACCTGTACTCGACCGGCTGTCTGCTCTACGAGCTGCTGACCGTCCGCCCGCCTTTCGTCGGCGACTCCCCGGTCGCGGTGGCCTACCAGCACGTCCGCGAGGAGGCCCAGCCCCCCTCGGTCTTCGACCCCGAGATCACGCCCGAGATGGACGCCATCGTCCTGAAGGCACTGGTCAAGGACCCGAACTACCGCTACCAGTCCGCCGACGAAATGCGCGCCGACATCGAGGCCTGCCTCGACGGCCAACCGGTCGCGGCCACGGCAGCCATGAGCTCGGTCGGCTACGGCGGCTACCCCGACGACCAGCCCACCACCGCCCTGCGCTCCGACGGCCACGCCGGCGCCACCACCCTCCTCCCCCCGACCAACCCGGACGACGGCAGCTTCGGCTACGACGACCGCCCCGACCGGCGCCGCCAGAAGAAGTCCAACACCTCCACGATCCTGTTGGTCGTCGCGGCCGTGCTGGTCCTGGTCGGCGCGATCCTGATCGGGCGGTGGGCCTTCGGTGGCGGGGGTGTCGGGAACGACACGGTGCCTGTGCCGAACTTCGTGGGGCTGACGCAGGAGGACGCGCAGAGGCAGGCGACCAACTCCGATCTGGAGCTGTCGGTCAGCAAGCGGCCCTGCGAGGACCAGAAGAAGGGCAACGTCTGCTCCCAGGACCCGAAGGACGGCGCCACGGTCGACAAGGGCACCTCGATCAACGTCGTGGTGTCGACGGGGGCGCCGAAGGTGGCGGTGCCGAATGTGATCGACAAGGACATCGACACAGCCACGCAGCAGCTCGAGGACAAGGGCTTCAAGGTCGCGACCAAGCAGACGGAGTCGTCCCAGGAACCCGGCACCGTCCTCAGCCAGGATCCAGATCCGGGCACCGAGCTGGAAAAGGGCGAGACAGTCAAACTTGAGATCGCCAAGGAGAAGGAACTGGTCACCGTTCCGAACGTCTCCGGCGGCAACCTCACCTGTGACGAGGCGAAGGCCCAGTTGGAGGCCAGTAACCTGAAGGCCAATTGCACAGAGGAGGAGAACACCACGGTCGAGGCTGGCAAGGTCTTCTCCCAGTCCCTCAGCCCGAACAGCCAGGCCGAGCCGGGCTCCACGGTGGAATTGAAGTTTGCCAAGGCGGCCGAGCAGGTCCAGATTCCTGCAGACATCGGCGGCAAGAAGCTCAAGGACGTGCAGCAGCAGCTGTCCGGCCTGGGCCTCACCGTCCAGCTGGCGCCCGGGTCCTCCAACGACCCGAACGCGACGGTCGTCACAAGCCAGCCGACCCCTGGCAGCCCTGTGAACAAGGGCGACACCGTGCAGCTGTTGACCGCCGCCCCTGCCAATAACAACAACGGCGGCCTCTTCGGAGGCGGAGACTCCGACTGACACTCCGCACCACGCAAGGCGAGAGCCCCGGCACCCCCTCGTGGGGGGCCGGGGCTCCGTGCTCGTCACTGCCGCGGCGGGATCAGCGACGGTGGGGCGAGTGTTCCCTGGGCGGCCTGATGCTGGATGGGTAGCGCAAGTCGATTCAACCGATGGCTGAGCAACTGCTGGACGGAAACATGAAGGCTTTGCGGCAGTTCGTGAACCAGTCCGCCCAGCGTGTGAACGCCGGTGCGGCAGCGGAGGCGGCACGAGCGCCTGACGAACTCCCAACCCAAACCGACGGGTCAATCAAGCTCTTCCTTGCCCCGCTGAGTTTCAACTCGGCGGGGCAAAGCGCTGTTGCCGGTGGTTTGTTAGGGCGGGACCAGGTAGGGGTTGAGCTGTTGGCCGTGGCTGACGGCGTTGATCAGGTCTTGTAGTTGTCTGGGTGGGGGCGTGCTGGACCAGGCTTTCCACCAGCGTTGCAGCATGATGGCGGGGGTCAGCCAGCTGCGGACTGTGCGAAGAGTCTGGGGCCAGCGGGCCGGTTGGGGTGTTGAGGTCCCCCCTCTCTGTGCCCGGTGGGTTGGCGGCTGCCGGGGGCAGGCCGGTTTCCCAGCAGAAGGAGAACGCGCAGTTGACCAGGGTCTGGTGTCGGCGAATGGCGCGGTCGGTGCGGACCTGGAAGTCGGCCCACCCGAGTTCGTCCTTGACCTGCTTGTAGCTCTGCTCGATCCAGTTACGGATGCCGTAGATCCGCACGACCTCCTCCAGGTCGGCGGGCGGGTAGGGCGACTGGTCGGCCCGTGTGCTGCCGAGGCGGGGCAGGTCGGTGACCAGGTACCAGGTGCTCTTGTCCGGCAGCGTCGCCGGGTCGGTGGTGGCCACCACCAGCCGGTTCAGTGCGTCCGGTCCCCAGAAACCCAAGGTGGCATCGGCCGCCCACCGCGTGGCGGTGTGCCCGTCGCGGAAGGTGCGGGTCACCGGTGTCCACTCACCGGGCCGGTCGGGGCCGTGCCAGGCCAGCTCGCGGGCGGCGTCGATAGGCGTGTGCGCCTGGTTGCCGTAAGCCCAGGTGCCACGGCGGCGTCTGACGGCCATCACGAACGGTATGTCGGCGGCGTGCAGTTCGCAGCGGAAGTCGTCCACGTCGCGGTAGGCACCGTCGGCTACCGCGGCCCGGAAGGGAAACCCGGCCGCGCAGGCCTGCCGGGCCAGTTGGGCGGCGATGCGCCACTTGGTGCGAAAGCCAGGACCGGTGCGGCCCTTGGCGAAGTGGTGGGCGGGTGTGTAGGGCACCGCGTGCAGGGGATGGTAGAGGTTCTCGTCCGCCCACAGCGTGGTCACCGTGACCACGGCATTGTCGGTCTTGCCGTATCGGCCCAGCCACTGCCGGCCCACGTTCGCAGTCGCCCCACCGTCTTTGCGATCGCCGGAATCGTCGATGACCAGCACCCCGCCCGCATGCGGAGTGGTCCGCTCATCGCCCAGTAGCCGCCCCAGACGCCGGGCATTGATTCACTCGTGCTCCCAGGGGGATTCGGAGAGGAAGAACTGCAGCCGCTGCACCGCGGGATGCTGGGCTCCCGTCACCGGCTCGGCCCCAGCCAGACACGTCAGCGTCTTGTTGGGCTCCCGCGGCGCCGGCAACCCGGTCAGGTACTGGCGAAAGCCCCGACGCTGAGCCAGAGAGTCGAACAGATCGTCCAAGCCGGCAGCGTACTGCTCCAATGGGCCCGGAGCCGGCGGACACGGACGACGAGCAGTCATCACACCCACCCCTACTCGTCCTTCTACTGCGCCCACTGACCCACGTCAACAAACCACCGGTAGGCACGACGAGCTGACGAGTCAAAACGACCCAGACCACTTCAGAATATTGGAATCGTAGCGGCAGGCTTGAATTCTCCGCTCATTCACTTCTGCTCAATTTAACCATAATCACCCTGTGACTTAGGTCACCTTCCCCTCTCTTCTGATGGAGCGATCTTGCGGGCTAAAGTGGCGATCGAAGTAATCAGGGGGCCATAGAAGTAAATGACCCCGTGGAGAGAGGTGGGTTCATGAAGAAATCGCTCCGACCGCTAGCACTCATCCCCATGATTGCGGGCGTCATCGCAATCGGTTCGCCTGCTTACGCGGGTTCGTACAACGGCACGTGTGAATCTTCCAACGGAGGGGAGATCTGCCTCTACGATAACGTAACCGGGGCCGGACACGACATTAACAACAGCGGGCAAATCATCGGGCCCCTGTACGACACCCTCTACAGCAAGCCGGACTTCACGGGAAGTACCTACTATGGCACTTCCAGGCTGGTCGACAATACATTCGAGAGCGCCTGGAACAGAGACCCCGACACTGCAGTGAAGATGTTCACGAACCAGAACTACACGGGTTCCTCCATCTCCACTCCCGCAGGAAATAGTTCGAGTTTCATTACGGGATGGTCTTCGGTCTGCTTTACCAGCAACGTATCCTGCCCGTAATGGAAATTGGTGGGTGCCGAGTATCGGCCGGCACCCACCGTGCAGCCTCAGCAGAATCACCTGAACCGGAGCCACATGCACCCGCGGCGCTTCCCTCTTCACCGACTCGCCATCTCCCTCGCGGGAACCGCTCTGTGCATTTCCGCCTGCAGTTCCCAGGGCAAGGACTCGCCGTCGAGCGTGCATACCAACCACGGCAGCGAAAAACTTCCGACCAAGTCTGTCGCTGGCATCACCGTCCCCGTACTTCCACTAGATAACTACGTTCCCGACACACGTCAGCAGAACGATATTGATCAAGCAATTTATGCCCTGGCGAGCAAGTGCATGAAGCCCAAAGGTCTTTCTTGGCCCGCTCCTTTGCCAATAATTGGAACTCCCCACTCGCCGAATGAGCGCCGATATGGCATATCCGATGAGGCCACTGCTCGCGAGTACGGCTACCAACTCCCGCCCTCGAAGGGAGTCTCTCGGGAACAGGCTCTGCAGCGGGAGAAATCGGAGCAGCTGCGGAAATCAAAGATGACCCGAAAGGCCATAGCTGCATATACGGGGGAGTCCTCCGATGGAAGTAAGACGGATAGCGAGGGAGGCTGCCGAGGACGCGCACTGGCTCAACTGCGTCTGAACCAGAAAACTGAAGGCCTTTCCCCGGCCGATAAATCGACGCTTGAAGCATGGGAATCAACTAACCGCGATCAGCACGCGATTGAAGCCAACGCTTCATGGAGCAAGTGCATGAAGAGATCTGGATACGATTATCCAGACCCTTATGCCGCCGCAGCCGATCCAGCGTGGCTCCCAAGCGGTGCACCGGACTACTCGAAGAAGCCCTCCCCTCGCGAAGTTGCAACAGCACTTGCCGACATACGGTGCAAGCGTGAGGTCAACTATTTGAAGACGTGGCAGGCCGTGGAGACCAAGTATCAGCTTGGCCTGATTCATACACGATCAAAGTCACTGAATGAAGCTCGCAGCGCCTGGCAGCGGTCACTTCGGCTGGCTCGTGAAGTAATTGCCAATAATTACCGGTAGTTCGTTGAACTCGTCGGTAGCGCAGGTTGACGGCAAGGCGGATTGGCCGTAGGGCGGTGGTAGGGAGTCAACTTCCGTACTGAAAGCCGAAGATGACCGTCCGTCGTCCGTGTCCGCCTGCGCCGGGACCGCTGAAGGAGTACGCGGCCCGGTTCGCTGACCTCTTCGTCAGCCTGGCCCAGCGGCGAGGGTTTCGTGAGTATCTGACCGGGGCTGCTGGTGCCGCGGGAACGGAACAAGACGATCACCTGCCTGGCGGGGGCGGAGCCGGTGGCCGGCGCAGGGATACCGGGGGTGCAGCGGCTGCAGTTCTTCCTGTCCGAGTCCACCTGGGACGCCGAGCAGGTCAACGACCGGCGGCTTGAGCTGCTGCGTGAGCGGAGGGGCGACCGCGCCGCACGACGGCGGAGTGATGTGCTCGACGATTCCGGGGACCGCAAGGACGGCCGGGCGACCGCGCATGTGGGCCGGCAGTGGCTGGGCCGGCATGGCAAACCGACAACGGCATCGTCACGGTGACCACGGTGTGGACCGACGGCCGCGTGTACTACCCGCTGCACGCGACTCCCTACACCCCCGCCCACCACTTCGCCCGCGGCCGGTCCGCCCCGGCCTTCCGCACGAAACCACAGCCGGCCGCCGCCCTCGCGGCCCGGGCGAAGGAGGCGGGCTTCGGCTGCCGGGCGGTGGTCGCCGACTGCGCCTACCTCCGTCAGCGACGACTGGTACCTCGCACTGCGTGACGCCCACCTGGCCTACATGGTGGCGCTCAAACCGCGCAACGGTGTCTGGGCCCCGGCCGACCAGCCGCACTCCCCCATCGATGCCGCCCACGCCCTGACCTGGCGGGATGCCGGTCATCCCGGCGACTGGACACCCGATGAGCGTCACTTCCGCGACGGGCACACCGAGACCTGGTGGGCCGCTGACGCCCGCCTGGGCGGCTACGGCCCCGACTCACCCTGCCGCCTGATCGTGGCCGCCACCGGCCCGGCCGACCTGTCGGAGAAGGCCACCTGGTACCTGTCCACCAACCTGCCCCATCCCGACGCACCCCACGCCGCCACCAGCCCGCACCCGTCGGCCGACCCCGCCGAGATCGTCCGTCTCTACGGTCTGCGGCCGTGGATCGAGCAGAGCTACAAGCAGATCAAGGACGAACTCGGCTGGGCCGACTTCCAAGTCAGCTCCGACCGCGCCATCCGCCGCCATCAGACCCTGGTCAACTGCGCCTTCTCCTTCTGCTGGGACCAGTGGTTCGCCCCACCCGGACCACTGGATGCCACCGAGCCGGACCCGTGCCCCGACAGCGGGCCAGAGAGGGGGCCCAGCCCCGACTGCCCTGCTGGCCCAAGGCCTTACGCGCCATCCGTTCCTGGCTCACCCCCGCCACCACCCTGAACCGCTGGTGACGAGCCTGGACGGACAAAGACCCGCCCGTCGAACTCCAGGCCCTGATCGCCGCAGTCACCACCGGACACGGCATTGATCTCTACTGCCGGATTTGACGAACTACCCTTACTGAGCTCTTCGGGTTGTTGTCGGGTGGAGGGTCAGTCCGGTGCCGACAAGGCAGCCGTCGATGAGGTCGGGCCGTAGTTGGATATGGCGTAAGCCTCGGCGGAGAGTTTGTTCGAGGTGGTCGTCGTCGGTGAAGGCGGTGTTGGCCAGCGGGCCGCGTCGTAAGAGCGACCAGACGCCCTCCACGGGATTAAAATCCGGTGCGTAGGAGGGAAGTTGCACGATGGTGAGCCAGTCGTGTGCGGCGGCGTACTCGCGCATCCCAGCGGCCTCGTGGGTATTGAGATTGTCCCAGACCAGGACGATGGGGCTTTGAGCTGGATGTGGGCGCGCACGACCAGGTCGCGGTAGTCGGTCCAGGTGAAGCTGTTGCGTCCGGCGCCCCGGTGCTTGCGGTGTCGGCGCGACCGGAAGATCAGCCGCGAGGATCCGCCCGGCCGGTAGCAGCACATGGCGGCGATCGACCAGCGGCGCCAGGACCGGCCCCGCACCCGCACCGCCGGGGTGTGCCCACGCCAGCCCCAGGTGCGGGCGCGCGGCGGCGTCATCGAGAGGCTCAGTCAAGATTTTCGTGATGGGGTGACCGGACGTCACTTCGTTGGGCCAGGAGGACGCGTTTGCGGAGGAGGGCGAAACCGGCTCTGCCATACATCTGTCGTTT